>JAAESQ010001565.1 GCA_024229275.1 bacterium
CACACTGTTCGTATTCTGTCTGCGCTGGCCTGAAGATGAGCTTGAAGTACCAGGTCTGGATCGACCTTCTCAGGTGAAAGTCACTTTGTTAGGTAGCACAGAAGCAGTACAGCACCAGGTTCGTGGAAATACTGTAGTGATCGAGCCTCCTATCTTCTCGCCCAATGAGGGGCTGCACCCGGATGCCTTCGTCTTCAGACTGGAACACGCTCTCCAAAGATAGCCGAGGGAGAACTAGGCAACCCTGTTCTCCTCGCCTGTCTATTGAAGAACCGGATCTCTTGGGAACCTAGTGAAGACGGTTCGGTAAGACGACACTGGCGCGCGTCAAGCAATGGCGGAGCCACGTGGCAAGACGTTTTTGTTGGGATCTACGTCAAGAAGTAAAACTCTTCGGCGGAGGGAAATCCTCAATTTGTCTGCGTTTGGTCCCTTGCTGCGTTGGTCGTCCTGGACATTCGGAGAAACGATGTGCACAATGATACCGGTATTAGATTGGTACTGTCGGAGGTTTGCGTGCACACCAAGGCCATTTGCTGCTCTGTCGTCGTTCTTGTTCTTGCACCGCTCATCACTTTCGGTTTGAGCCCAAATCAACACGTCGATCCCTTCATCGGTACAGATGACATGGGACACACCTATCCGGGTGCCAGCGCACCATTTGGATTAGTACAGCTGAGTCCCCAGACCGAGTTGGTTCCTTACAGTTTTGGTGATGGTTACAACCCTGAGACCTATCGTTATTGCTCGGGCTATCAGTATGCCGACACCACAATCGTTGGCTTTGCCCATACCCACTTCAACGGTACCGGGCACTCCGATCTGGGCGACCTTTTGGTCATACCCACCGTGGGAGAACTGCAGCTCGAGCCGGGTACTGAAGAGGATCCTGGATCAGGCTATCGATCCCGCTTTTCACACGAGCGAGAGACGGCGGAACCAGGCGCCTACGAAGTCACTCTGGATGACTACGGCATCAAGGCAGAGCTGACCGCGACTGAGCGGGTGGGAGTACATCGATACACCTTTCCGGCGAGCGATGCTGCGCATCTGATTCTCGACCTCACGGCAAACATCTATGACTATCCGGGCAAAACGGTCTGGTCATCGGTGCGCATGGAGAGTGACACGCTGCTGACGGGATCACGGCTGACGTCCGGCTGGGCGCCGTCGCGAACGCTCTTCTTTGCCATCGAGTTCAGTAAGCCGGTGGAATCATATGGCCTGCGCAATCAGGAGGAGCAGATCTACCGAGGATTCTGGCGTCGCTTTGATCAGGATCGCGATTTTCCCGAGCGGGTTGGACGGCAGATTAAGTGTCACTTCGACTGGCAAACCACCGACAACGAGCAGATCGTCGTCAAGGTAGCGGTTTCGAGCGTCAGCACAGCCGGTGCCGTGGCGAACCTGAAAGCTGAGGTTCCTGGGTGGGATTTCGACGCGGTGCAAACAAAGGCCCGGGAATCGTGGCGGCAGCAATTGAGCCGTTTCAAGATCGAAGCGGATCCTTCGGTGATGACGTCCTTTTACACTGCGCTCTACCGCACTCATCTTGGTCCGGTGGTCCACTCCGATGTGAACGGTCAGTACAGAGGGCTCGACGGCAACACTCATCAAGCGGACGAGTTTGACAACTACACCATCTTCTCTCTCTGGGACACGTTTCGGGCCCAGCATCCGCTGCTGACGATCCTCCATCCGGAACGCACGACCCATATGATCCGGTCGATGCTTGCCCACCAACAGCAGAGCGTCCACGGTGTGCTGCCAGTGTGGTCACATCACGGGAACGAGAATTGGTGCATGATCGGCTACCACGCAGTGCCGGTGATCGCTGATGCCTACCTCAAGGGTGTGCCTGGGATCGACGCAGAAAAGGCTCTGGATGCGATGGTCGCCAGCGCAAACTTTGATCGTTTTGACGGCATCGGCGACTATCGGAAACTGGGCTGGGTGCCTGCCGACCTTGAGACGAGTTCGGCATCGAAGACTTTGGAGTACGCATACGACGATTGGACAATCGCGCGCATGGCCGAGGCCATGGGTCGCAGTGAAATCACGGCTGAGTTCGATCGACGCGCTGCATCGTGGCGAAACCTGTTCGACGAAGGCTCCGGATTCTTGCGCGCGCGCAACGGTGACGGGAGTTTCCCCGAATCTTTTGATCCGATGTCCACTCATGGTCAGGGCTACATCGAAGGCAATGCGTGGAACTACTCGCTCTTTGTTCCCCACGATATCAGCGGGTTTGTTGAGCTGATCGGAGGAGACGACAAGCTTGTGGCTTGGCTCGACGGGCTCTTCGTAATGGAGGTTGACGATGAGAGTATTGCCGGCTCTGAGGACGTGACGCGTGCCGGCATGATTGGCAACTATGTGCACGGCAATGAGCCCAGCCACCACGTGCCTTACATGTACAGCTTTGCTGGCCAGCCGTGGAAGACTCAGGCACGCGTGCGTCAGATCATGCGCGAGATGTATCGGCCTGTGCCAGATGGGCTGTGCGGCAATGATGACGTCGGGCAAATGTCGGCCTGGTACATCTTCAGCGCTCTCGGCTTCTATCCGGTGGCGCCTGGCAGTAACCAGTACGTACTGGGGAGCCCGACAGTAACTCGGGCCGAGCTTGATCTGGGTGAGGGCCGGACGCTGGTAGTGATCACGGAGAATCAAGCGCCTGAAAACGTCTATGTGAGCGAAGTTTCGTTGAACGGTCAACCGCTCGAGCGTAGCTACATCACACACGATGAGGTCGTCCGAGGTGGCGAATTGCGATTTGTAATGAGCAATGAGCCAAATAGGAGCTGGGCAATTGCAGCGGGCGCAAGACCGTATTCGATGACCCCATCAGGTGCTGCGTTACGGTGAGGTCATTGTGAGAACTGTCCGGAGGAGTATGGTGGCGCAATGAGTGGCGATACGGCGATGCCCAAACGAGGTCGGTCCCTGCACGTGCTGAGGGTATTGCGTCAGCGGATTGCCGACGGGACGTATCCGCTCGAAACAAAGCTGCCGTCCGAAAGGACCCTGGCGGAAGAATTTAAAGTCAGTCGAGTCACGGTTCGAAAATCCCTCGAAGGCCTCAAAAACGACGGCATGATCATGCGTCGCCCCGGGCTCGGCAATATCATCTCGGCTTCTGCACCGGTCGCACCACCGGCGCCACCTAATATCGGGTTTGTCGTCCAGCACCTTAGCAATCCCTACTATTCGGCCTTTGCCTCAGCGTTGGAAGCGGTTTTAAGGGCGCGCGAGTTGAACATGATTTTGGCTGGCACCGGACAGAATCCAGAGGAAGAACTGCAGTGTCTGCAGCGAATGGGCGAGCGTCAGGTACGAGGAGTCCTGCTCTGCGTTCCGGATCACATTCACCGACCCGATGCGATGCGGGCGTTTTTGAAACAGCGGCTCCCGGTCGTGATCATAGGGGGACGCCAGGCGGGCGTGGCCTTGGATAGCGTCGACTCTGACAACCGCGCGGGGATGACGGCAGCGATCGACTACTTGTTGGACTTGGGACATACGCGAATAGGTTTTCTCAGTGCGATTGCCTTCGGCCGAACTGACGTGCGAATGCAGCTCACTGCTGAGATCTTACGTTCCAAGGGACTCGAGCCGGGCCACATGGTGTCAGTTGACACGCCAGATCTTGCCGGTGGACGACTCGCTTTGGATGCGATGCTGGAACGGGAAGATCGACCGACCGCTGTTTTGTGTACTAACGACATCACCGCGATCGGTGCGATCCAGCGTGCGTTTGAGCTTGGAGTCTCGATTCCCGGCGAATTCTCGATCGTCGGCTACGACGACATTCCGATGGCCAGTATGGCAACGGTCCCGCTGACTACCGTCGCCGTTCCGCTTGCCGAGCTTGCCGAACTCGCCTTCGAGCGGCTGTTGGCCAGGGCGGAAGGGTATGTGGGAAGCCCGATTCATATGACGGTGGAGCCGAGTTTGGTCGTACGTGGATCGACTGCAGCTCCGGAATTGGCTTGACGGGTCAACGGGTCAACGGGTCAACGGGACGAACGGCTATACGGATGGTTGGCTCAGAGCCGAGGCGCATCGGAGAACTTGCCGTCCGGCGGAACGTGCCATTCATGATGTTTCGAGTTGAAGTTCTCTTTCGGATGATGCAGTTAGGTCGATCTCGAAACGTCATGGGTGGCAATTCACGGGCAGAACGATGGGAGAAACTGTCGCTAGGCAGACCTTGGCGTCGGCTCAACGATAGTCTCAGTTGAAGGATCATATTCGATGACGATGACGATGACGATGACGATGACGATGACGATGACGATGACGATGACGACTTGTCAGGGCGTAGCCGAAAGCGAAGCCGGATGGCGGTGCTGGTGGAAGACTGTCGTGTTATCTCTATAGACGGGCCTTAATCGATACTTGCATTTTTGAATATTGTGAACCATAATAATACCGGTATGGCAGTGGACCGATTTGGTCGCCAACGAACAGGTCGCCCAAAGTTCCACTGGGAACGAAAGGGCAGCACAGATGGCAGATCAAGACGCGCTAGCAGAATCGGTCGCCTCTCGCGAAGAGCCCAACTACACCAAACCGTTCGTCACGATCACGGTCCTGTTCTTCATGTGGGGCTTCATCACGGTGATGAACGATGTCCTGATTCCGTTTTTGAAGGACAGCTTCGAGCTGACGTATTTTCAAGCAGGATTGGTTCAGTTCGCCTTCTTCGGCGCCTTCTTCGTTATCTCTCTCATCTATTTCATGGTTTCCGTCATTATCCGTGATCCCATCGGTCGTCTCGGTTACAAGAACTGGATCATGATCTCCCTATTCATCTGCGGCTTGGGTTGCTGTCTCTTCTATCCCGCAGCCAAGTACGGTCAGTACGCCTTTTTCTTGGGTGCGCTCTTTGTTCTCGCTTCAGGAGTTACAGTCCTGCAGATAGCAGCCAATCCTTACGCGGCAATCCTCGGCAAGCCGGAAAACGCTCCCAGCCGTCTCAACCTTGCCCAGGGCATCAACTCAATTGGAACAACCCTTGCGCCGATCGCAGGTGGCCTGCTTCTCTTCAAAGTCTTTGCCGGGCCTGATGGCGTTACGATCCGATCTATCCAGCTTCCCTATGTGATTTACGGAGGAATGTTCTTTCTTCTTGCTGTATTCGTGAAGTTCTCTCACCTGCCGGCCTTCTCGAGCAAGGCGGTCGTCGGCAAGGGTGGTGGTGCTCTGCGCTATCGTCATCTTCGCCTGGGGATGATCGCTATCTTCTTGTACGTCGGAGCAGAAGTGGCGATCGGCAGCTATCTCGTGAGCTACGCCCAAACGATGGGCCATTCAGAGACCGTGGCCAGCCTTTACCTCGCCTACTACTGGGGTGGGGCGATGATTGGCCGCCTGCTCGGCTCGATTAGCCTCAGTGATACCTTCAGCGGTGCAAAGCAGCACGTGTCGATGGCGCTGGTGGCAGTGGTGATTACCGGACTGGTCTATGTTGTGACCGCAGTACGCATCGACGAGGGTGTCTTCTCGATGGCCTTCATGACGCCTGCACAGATCTTCCCCTATGTGCTGATCGTCGCGTTGAACTTCGTCGCATTTCTCTTGGGTCGATCCCAGGCTGGTCGCCTGTTGGGAATCTTCTCGCTCATCGCGATGGGAATGCTCATCCTCGCTGCGCTTGGCTCGGGTGGCCTGGCGTTTTGGGCTGCTATCGGAGTAGGACTGTTCAACTCGATCATGTGGTCAAACATATTCACTCTCGCAATCCGAGATCTCGGGAGCGATACGGCTCAGGGTTCATCTCTGTTGGTCATGATGATCGTCGGAGGGGCCATCATGCCGCCCCTGATGGGTCATGTGGCAGACCTCGTCGGAATTCAGCTTGCCTTTCTCGTTCCAGTTGTGAACTACGTCTACCTTGCTTTCTACGGATTCGCCGGGCACAAAATCGTCCTCGCGGTAACGTCACCGGTGACACCGGTGGTGGAGCCTTGAATGATGGCTTTGTGGATCTTCCAAGTCGTTTGCGCAGCGCTGACTCCAAGGTGCTCTGCATGCGGTATTTCAACAACTCGAATCCTGGCTATGTACGGGGGAAAGTGAATCTCATCGTATGGATATCAGAAAAGACACGCGCATCGTTCTGACCATGGATGCAGGGGGAACAAACATCGTCTTCAGCGCCATGGGGATGGGGAAGGCTCTCGTTGACCCGGTCTGTCTTCCGGCCTGTGGTGAGGATCTGGACTTGTGTCTCCAGTCCATCGTGGATGGCTTCGAAAGGATCAAACGACAGCTTCCAGGCCCACCTTCGGCGATCAGCTTCTCCTTTCCAGGACCGGCTGACTATTTGGCTGGGATCATCGGTGACCTCTCGAATCTGCCGGCCTTCAAAGGGGGAGTTCCACTGGGACCGATGCTCGAAGACCGATTCGGTATTCCGGTGTTCATCAATAACGACGGTGACCTCTTTGCCTATGGCGAGGCGATCGCAGGATTTCTGCCAGAGACGGAGCGAGCACTCGAAGCGGCCGGCACCAATCGACGGTTTCGCAATCTCCTGGGTGTCACGATCGGCACTGGATTCGGCGCGGGACTGATCAGCGGCGAGAGGTTATACCTTGGCGACAATGGCTCTGGAATGGAGATTTGGTCGACGCGGTCTGGTCTTTGCCAAGGATGCATCGCCGAGGAAGGTGTCTCAGCGAGGGCTCTGCGCCGAGTCTATGCCCAGGAAGCCGGCATACCCGAGTCCCAGTCGCCTGATCCCAAGCAGATGAGCGCAGTTCTCGATGGTCTCCTGAAGGGTAATCAGGTCGCAGCCGCACGAGCGTATTCTGCACTGGGGGATGCGCTGGGTGATTCTCTTGCTGACGCTGTGTGCCTGACCGATAGCTTAGTTGTCATCGGTGGTGGCATCTCTGGAGCGTATCGCCATTTCCTCGACGTGGCGGTGGAAAGAATGAACAGTCGGTTGAGAACCAGGGCGGGTGCCGATATTTCACGTATGCAGGTCAAGGCCTACAACCTTGAGGACTCAGAACAGCGTGAGGCCTTCGTAAGTGAGAGCCCTCAGGAACTTCCTATACCGGGCACGGACCGGACTATTCCCTATTTTGCCAACAAGAGCATAGGTGTCGGTATCAGCGTTTTAGGGTCCAGCGAGGCGGTGACTTTGGGAGCCTATGCCTATGCACTTCATGCCTTGGATGCCGCTCCACAAACCGATGTAGTCAGAGGGCAGAAGCCTTTTGTCAATGCAACAATAGAAAACGTATCGACACGAACCAGCAAAACGTTGGTCGGTTGAGTTGGTTGACTGATGGGAGCTTCTCGGCTCCGCCGGCGGTCTTGGGGGATAAGAATGGCTCATGCCCAACCAGTCGTTCGTGACCGCGGTCTTTCGAAGAGGTCTGACCCAACACTTGCCTGGAGAACAGCGTTTCTGGTTGTGGTGGGTTTGGTATTGATGCTGGCTTGCGCAGGTGACGAACCTGCAAGTCGTGCTTGGGTGGATGATCCCGCTTCTTTCGTGAGTCCATTCATCGGCACAGAGGGGGCTCGCAGTCATCGCCAGGCTGCAAACACAGTGCCGGGTGCTGTGATGCCATACGGGATGCTCTCCTTTGGTCCGGAGCATGTCTACACCGAAGACCTGCTGGCCGAAAGCGATCGTTCCAGAGAATGGGTTGTTGAGAAGAAGGGGCGATTGCCGGTGTCCGCCGGTGGTTACAACTATGCCGCGAGTCGGGTCAAAGGGTTTTCGCTGACTCGACTGTCGGGCACGGGCTGCCTCGGCGCGTCGGGCGATGTGCCTCTGCTGCCGTTCACATCGGAGATCGAGCATTCGCCCGATTCTGATTTCATGGATGCGTATTACAGCTCGGGTTTTTCTCACAATGATGAGCAGGCAAGACCGGGCTACTACCAGGTCCGACTGGCCAACGGCGTCAACGTTGAACTCAGTGCAACTGAAAGGACCGGTATTGCTCGTTTCACGTACCCCGAAGACTCCCCGTCTCGATTGCTGGTCAGGACATCGTATTCGCAGTTGGGGAGTAGTGAGGCAGTCACCAAGGTCAACGTTGAGGACGGCGAGATCACCGGATCCGTAACCAGTGGCAACTTCTGCGGCTATCTCGGCGAGCACAATCGACGGAGTTATTACACGCTCCATTTCGTACTCAGAGTAGATATGCCGATCACCGGTGTCGGGAGTTGGGAAGACGATGCGGTGACACCAAACACCAACCAAGCTGAAGGTGGAACAACATATGGGGAGGCCGGAGTTCCTCCACTGGGCAGAGGATCCGGCGTTTGGGTTGATCTGGATACATCTGAAAATCAGGCGGTGACGTTAAGGGCCGGGATCTCCTATGTCAGTTTGGAAAATGCCAGACTCAACCTAGCCCAAGAACAGGGAGCAGATGAGAGCTTGGAGAGCATCAGCGCCAAGGCCTATGAGGCTTGGAACGATACACTCAAGGGCGTCCGGATCGTTGCCGACAATCACGAGCAGATCACAACCTTCTACACCGCGCTCTACCATTCCCAGTTTCATCCCAACGTCTTCAGCGACGTCAACGGGGAGTACTCTGGATTTGACGGGAACACTCACGCGACCGGTGAGGGGCAGGGTGCCCAGTACGCCAACTTCTCGGGCTGGGACGTCTACCGCTCGCAGCTTCAGTTGATTACGATGCTCGACCAGGATCGAGCGAGCGACATTGCTCAATCACTTTTCAATCAGGCGTCGCAGTATGGCGGAGTGTGGGATCGGTGGACACACAATTCCGGCGCCACCGGAGTGATGAGCGGAGATCCCGCGACGATCGCGATCGCCAACTTCGTGGCCTTCGGCGCGGATCGATTTGACGTGGAAGGTGCTTACCGCTCGCTCGAGAAAGCGGCAACAACTCCGACGGCATATGACCTGAGTGACGAAGGTTGCCCGGTGTTCTGCCGCGGCCAGCGGCCGTCATTGGATCAGTGGCTGTCACTCAACTACATCTCAGATCAATCGAACTCCTGGGAGGGTGCTTCCGAAACTCTTGAACAGTCTTCAGCGGACTTCGCCCTCTCACAACTGGCTGAAAGGCTAGGGCAGACAGCGAGCCATCGACAGTTTCTCGAGCGTTCCGGCTTCTGGAAAAACCTATTCAACCCGAATGCGACTGAGAACAAAGGATACATACAGGGCAGGAATAGCGATGGTAGCTGGAAGGGCGACTTTGATTCCGCAAACGGAGGCCTCTTCGTCGAAGGGAGCCCGGCTCAGTATCTCTGGATGGTGCCCTTCGACGGTTTAGGACTTGCCGAGAAGCTTGGCGGAGACGAAGCCATGAGTGCCCGTCTGGATGGCTTCTTCCACAAACCAGACGGGTCCTGGGTGTTGTTTAGAGACAGCGCGGAGTACGCTGACGTGTCGAATCAGCCGTCCATCAATTCACCCTGGATGTATCTGTTCACAGGTGAGGCGCATAAAACCCAGGCGACGGTCAGCGAGACACTGAAACAGTTGTGGCATGCAGGGACAACGGGCATTCCCGGCCAGGATGATCTTGGCCAGATGTCATCCTGGTACGTGTTCTCCTCTCTAGGTTTGTATCCGCTCTATCCCGGTCGCAGCGATCTCGTTCTGAGCAGTCCATCTTTCTCCGATGCGAAAATTGGCAACATCACTATCAGAACTCAGGGGCTGTCTGGGGACAGCAACCATATCCAGTCTCTGAAAGTGAATGGAAGAATCTCCAGTAGATCTTGGATCGACGAATCACATGTCCGTCAAACTGTCGTCCTGGACTTCGAGTTGTCGGGAGAGCCCAATCGGAGTTGGGGCAAATTGATTGAAGACCGTCCTCCGTCTTTCTCAGTCAGTCGGCTTGAGAAAGCGCCGTAAGAAAATTTTACGAACTGAGTTGGTTCATTGGCGCCAGAAAGTCTAAATTGACATTTAGATGATGTTGGGGCGCGGGGCTGTGATCGCACCGCGTGATACAGTCATCTGAGGGTCTATTGATGAGGCTTGCATACTTCTTCCCGACGATCGAGAATCCATTCTGGCAGCAGGTGGTAAGTGGCCTGGAGGAACGGGCGAAGACCGAGAATAACGTGGAGGTCAGACTCCACAGCGCTGACGACAGCGAAGCACGACAGGTGAAGGACCTCGAACGCCTGGGTTCAGACGCAGACGTAGTTGCAGTTTCGGCGTGCGGTAAGGCCTCAGTGTTGCCGGTGATCAAGACGCTCGAGGACGGTGGTACACCGGTTGTTTCGATCGATCAAAATCTCGGTGGTGCCGTGACCGCCAATGTGATTTCAGGAAATCTCGGTGGAGGAGTTGCGCTCGGAAGCTACGTTGTCGAGAAACTCGGCTCATCCGCCCGAGTTGTGGTGCTGCAGGCTCAGGACGACATGGATTGCACGGCGATGCGACGGCAGAGTTTCATTCGAGCTCTCCAGAAGAAAGGCGTTTCACCTGTCGAAACATTGCCGGCCGGAGGCAGTCGGCGTATCGCTCAATCGAAAATGAGAGAGTTCTTGGCTACGAATCAACCATTCAACGCAGTATTTGCCGAGAACGACGTGATGGCGCTTGGCGCGGTCGATGTCTTGCTGCGCAACAAACCTGACCCTTGGCCGATGATTCTCGGGTTTGACGCAATTTCAGAAGCGGTGGCCGCAATCCGCGGCGGACGGATGGTCGCGACAGTCAAGCAAGACCCCAAGGGAATGGGTGCGGGAGCCCTGGAAACAGCTGTGAAGATCCACCGAGGTCAAATCTATGAGAAGCTGACCAACTTCCTCACTCAACTGATTACCGCTGACAACGTGGATAGGTTTATCCCGGAGTAGTCGCCGAAATCGAGGACAGACGAACTGACACTCAAATCGATGCCGCGCGTCAATGATGCTGTCGAGAGCATGGATGTTGATGTAGACTCGATCGCAAAGATGGTCTCATTTCATTCAGCCATTGCCGCGCTGCTCCGTCATGCGAGTTCAAGTTGGACGACTGCTAGATGTGGACTTGCCTTTGTCCTTGTCATGGGGGCAGGTCTCCTCTTATGTGGCGCCTCGGCGGAGGCCAAGACCGCTACCGAAATCTATGACATTACTGTCAGCCAAGAAAATGACGGGTCTACTTTGGTGAGAGTGGTCGGCAATGCTCGCTTTCGATCCGGTGAGTACAGCAGCTTTCACATTTACCAGTCTTCACCTCGTGGTGTTCTCCGTGTGCAGGGGATCAAGAGTCCGTATGGGCGAAACCAGATCCAGGTCAACGACAACAATGTCCTTCGGATAAGGGTGGGGCACCACTCCGAGCACGATCCACCACAGCTTCATCTTGTCTTTGACCTGACTTCCAGAAGGGTGAGCATTGTCGATGTCAGCCATGATGACGCTACATTATTCGTACGTTTAGCAGGAGGTAGCCCTGCGCTGACTTCGGCGCCTCCGACCCCAAAACCGACGGTTACTCCGGAGCGCCAAATAGAGATTCCGACACCGGTGCCTACCGCGTCGCCGCCACCGATTCCAACCGCAACTCCTCGACCAACACCGCTGCCGACTCGTGTAGCGACCCCAACTCCGAAACCGACACTGCCTCCGCCGGAGCCCACGTCAGTGCCGACTCGAATTCCAACTCCCACACCGAGACCGACGCTGCCACCTCAAGTGCCAACGCCGACTCCTGGAGTTCGTAACGTTAGACCCCCAGTATTGAGTGGAGCCGCAGCAACTGTTCCCAAACCCGAAGTTCGATACAGCGCGCGTTCAGCGACTCAAAATGCTCCGTCGGGCAAAGTCTCTGGCATAGCTGAAATCGTGACCTCCCGGAGGCCGGATGGAGCAATAATGGTCCGGATAACCGCAAACGGTGATCTGGGCAAGACGCCCATCCGCCACGGACGCAATCCTCAAGATCCCACACAGTACGTTGTTCTATTCGGAGCACTCGAACTCTCTGATGCACCGCCTAGCCTTGCGGTCGACGAACCAAATTTGGTTGCTATCGAGCTGTCTCGCGTAGAGTTGGGGGAAGTGCCTGAGTTGCAGATTGCGCTGCGCCTCAGTTCCGAACAGGTTGAAATCCAAAACGTCGCGAAAGTCGGTCCCCACATCGTCATTCTGATCGGTCCTGTGTGAACAAAGAGGATCCTCACGGCGAGCAGCTTCCAGTTGGGTTTTGGCTGTCTTGAGTACTCCATCAGTCTCGGAATCCGATAGCCTAGCTGCTATGCGTCTGCCAATGCTCTGTGTATTCAAGGTCAAGCTAAGTGAAATCACCATCCTCTGATCTGCGAACCGTGCGAGGGGTTCTCTCAGTCGTAAACAGGGCAGTGAGACTCATCATCGCCACCACGGGACTGGGTGTCTGCCTCGTTGGCAGTGTTGGCGCATGGTCAACGAGATTAGCCCATGGTCCACTATTTCTTGTGTTCATCGTCGTGATTTTCCTCGGGTTCGTGGGACTCGGTTCGGTCGTTCTGTCTGTGAGGCGTCCCTCGTCCAAATGAAACCTGGTGACCTGGGCCGTTGCCGGAGTACTCTTCGCTTCGGCGTGCATTTCAATCCTCTCAATAGGACTTCTGGTCCTACTGGCCACTGTGGCGTTTTTAGCCGCTGCTGTCTTGGGTACTCGGTGTCGTCTTCATGAGGCCGTCGTCAGTATCGCGAGCTGCGGGGTGAGTTCACTCCTGGTCTTCTCGTTGCTGCTCTCTGTTTCTAACCGGACGGACGTAGTTATGGTCGATGTGCCTGAGGGATCGTTTGTTATGGAAGCCTTGGATGAGATTGACTACGTGGATGCGTTTGAGATCCGCGTGCCGAGAACGCAGAGTGTTGACATGGGACGGATCGGCAGGATTTTCAGGGCGGCGATGATGCCCTCAAACATCGATCAATCGTTCTCGGCTTTCGTCTACGAGGCTGAGTTCAACCAGGGGGACGTGGTCGGAACATGGTCGATCTACCATCGGTCGCGCAATGAAATCATCACGGGGTTCGAGCGCAGCTTCATCGACTTTCGAGTGTCCCTGTTCGTGACGGAGACCGACGGAGACTCATTCATCACGGCGACGACGGTGGCGCGGTACAACAACGCCTGGGGAAGGTTGTACTTCATCCCCGTCCGTTACGGCCACATGATCGTGCTCGGTGAGACGATGAGAAGGATGAAGCACGCACTGACTCAGCCTGATGTTCGCCAGATGGAATGACTCAAGCAGTTCAGAAGTGGTATGTGGCCTCGAGTCGTACGAAGTCGTCATCACGAAAGCTGGAGAAACGGTCTGATGCCCGGAAGTCGACAAATGCCCAAGCTTCCAGAGACATCCGCCAGCTCGAGCCAAGGCGCCGACTCCCTTCGACTCTGACGATGCTGGCAGAGGTTTCGAGGTCGTAGATCACGCCGCCCAAGAGCTGTGAGCCTGCCGCGTCGTTGAAGCCGAGGCGGAGCCCGGCCATGAGGTCGTTCTGGTACGGTGTCGTGGCCTCGTCGCCGCGTTCGTCCCAGGCGAACTCACCGAGAATACCGAGATCGAGGCCGCTCCCTGCTAGTCCCACGAAGGTGTATTCGAGGCCACCGACTGCGGCAAGGAAGTCGTTTCCCTGCCCGGTCCGCCGGAGGGCCTCCAGTTTGAGCAGCCACTCGCCGACGACTCCTTGAAGGTCGAGACCTATCTGGTCGATTTGTTCGTAGTACGGGATCAAGACCGGTGTGCCACTGTTGTCGAAGTCAGTTAAAAGGGTCGGTTCGCGTCCGGTTCCGGTGAAGTAGTAGCAGCCGAGATCCCAGGTGCCGAGTGTGCGGCTGTAGCGGACGGCAAAGTCGATGTGCCGAGCCCTGTCATCGCTTTCGTAGCCGGGTTTCTCGGTGTCCACTGGCGGGGCGAGACGCAGCCTCCCGGTATCGCCAGCAAAGGTGCGTTCGCGAAAGTACGGCAGAACGAAGAAATCTACGACACCCCAATCGTTGAGGAAAGAGAACCGAGCCATTGGTTGGCCAAGCTTGGCCTCGCCATCCAGTGACTCGATTGCGTCGGTCTGGTTGATGATATCCACAAGGTGTACGAACTCTGTGGTTCCCCAAAAGACCTTCCCGACACCGGCGAGTAACTCCCACCTGTCGCCGAACCACAGGAAGTTGAACTCGCGAATGTCGAAGTGGCTGCGCCTCTTGTCGGCGCTGTCGATCCTGGCAAAGGGGACGAAAGTGAAGCTCGAGCCCGACTCCCACTCGTGGTAGTACTCGGGTTCCACAACCAGCGATGCGCTGTGTTTCTCCTGCTCCGGGAACAGGGGCTCGAACAAGAAGTATGAGCCCTCGGCCGCCAGGAAGCCGGAAAACTCACCGGCGGCCAACGGAGACGCCGAGGCCATGAGGGCCAAAATAGCTAAGAGAAGTGCTTTCACCGTGCCCTCTTCAGGCTGTTCTGGGTGAAGTCGCTGTCCTTCAGTCCTGTCCGGAACTGGTAGTCCGACAGAAGCAACTGGGTGCTCTTGCCAGTCTGGTGGTTGACCATGCTCATGGTGTCGGGCCGCCAATAGGTGTCCAGGTACTGCTGATAGTCGCTGACGGTGAGGGTTTTCAGCAGCGATCTCTTGCGGTCGAAAAACTCGATCTTCCATTCCCGGTACTCGTCCTTGTCCATCCATACGACCTGGCGCGTGTAGCCGGAGTTCTTCGCGTCGACCGGGTAGCGTTCGATCACGAAGCAGTGGCGGCCTTCAAGAACCTCGTCGCGAATCCACTTGTAGGTGTACTTCTCCACCTCCTGGCTGACGATGTCCTCGTAGGCGAACTCCGAGCCCATGAACGAGCCCGACTTGTTGCGCGAGCTGATGCGTTTCACCCGTTTCAGCGCCGGCAGAAAGAGCCACTGATCATCATCGCCCACCTTGTGAGTGAACGTGAGGGAGGCAGTTCCCTTTACATCGCTCGGAGTGTCGAAAATCATCAGGCTCTTATCGCCGTCCCCCTCCACTTCGAAGGCGCGGACGCGAATCGACCGCTCGCTCTCCTGACCATTCTTGTTGCGGAGGATCATCCGCAGGTCGGCTGTGGAATCGACAAAGCCGGAGTCGCGGCCATCGGCTTCGCTGGCGATTGACAGGCCCTTTTCTTCAGGCGATAGGGCCGCGGCTACTAAACTGAACAGGGACAAGGCCAGACTCAAGCTCAAGGTCACTCTCAGTGATTTCATCGGTTCTCTCCTCTACTTTCATCAACAGCGCGGGCAGGAGCAAGAAGTCCAGGGCCAACGCCAATGTGATGGTGATGGCGGTCATGATCGCCATGTCGGAGTTCATCGCGTAGTGCGAGAACGACACCACGAGCCAGCCAGAAACCAAGGCGAACGTGGTCACGCACATGGCCATGCCCACCGTGCTGAAGGCGTATCGAACGGCTTCAGGCGGGCTGAGTAGATGCTCTCGCCGTGCCCTCAGATACTTGCTCAGGAAGTGCACCGTGTCGTCGACAACAATGCCGATGGTCATCGACACAATGACCGACAGGCCCAGCCCCACCTTGCCGACGGTCAATCCCCAGATGCCGAAGGCCATGAAGGCCGGCGCCAGGTTGGGGATCAGGCTCAACAATCCGATCTTGAAGCTCCGCAGGGCGAGTATCAGGATGCCGGAAATCAGCACCAAGGCCCATAGCGAGGCGCCGAGCATGGCGTCGATGTTGCGTTCCGAAAGGTGAGCCCAGATGACCGACAGGCCTGAGCCGTAGGTGGCCATCTCTTCGAGACCGTGTTCTTGGAGCCACAGGCGTGCCCGTTCTTCAGTCTCACTGATTTCGGTTGTGGTCGTGCCTCTCAGAGTCACAACCATCCGGGTCGCCGACTTGTCGACGTTGATCTGATTGTTGAGGTCGAGGCCGAAGGGCAGCGACATTTCGTA
>JAAESQ010001566.1 GCA_024229275.1 bacterium
ATCGGCAGCGCATCCTCCCTCCCAGCCGGTTATGGGTGGGCGGTTTTCTGGGTTTCTTGCTCTTGTGAGTCGCCTTCCACCTCTCTGAGACCACCGTAACTCTTCCTGTCGTAGCTGCCGTCGACGTCTTCTGAGGGGTCGATGGATTCTTGGCGAGCGCCTCCGACGTAGTGGCAGTTTCAAACGCCTCCAATGGAAACGCCGGAATCGACTCCGACCAGGTACCTGGCGGAACCTACCCCCATATCACTCGGCGCCCCCTTCTCGGCCACGGTTGACTGGCCACTGCTTAAGCTCTGGTTCAGATCAATAGAGAGGAAGTTCCGATGCGGAACGTCAAGCTTGAGCGGACGTTGGCTGTAGCTCGGTCCAGCGTGTGGGCCGTGTTGGCCGATTACCCCAACATCGCCGACTGGAACCACGGCCTCAAGAAGAGCTACGCCATCGGCGATGCGACCGAGGGCGTCGGAGCCCAGCGACAGACCGAACTGGTCCCGGCGGGAGCAATGAGAGAGACCGTCGCCGAGTGGGTGCCCGAAGAGAGGATGGTGATTGCCATCGACAAGATAGAGAAGATGCCTGTCAAGCAGGCCACGATGACGTTCACCCTTTCCGGCGACGGCGAAACCACGCTGTTCACGATGAGCTACGACTACGAACCCAAGGGTGGGCCACTCGCCTTCATTCTGGGGCCAATTCTCGACCGGCAGATGAACAAGGGCTTCAACGGGTTCATCGACTATCTGGAACCGGCGGCTCAGGCTCGG
>JAAESQ010001567.1 GCA_024229275.1 bacterium
AGACGCTTCTTCGGTGTATCTTCCAACGCGCCATGGGAACCGTGGAAGTTGAACTCCTCGTTGTTGGAATAGCCCGAGTGGCTATCGGCGCCCGAGACGATACCCATCTTGTAGGGGTTATAGCCGTACGTGCCCTCAAGGATCATCCCTTCGACCAGTCCCTGACGGATGTACCCGTATCTGATCTGGCTGGGCTGGCCGACGTTGATTAGATTCGGGAACATCTCGAAGTTAGCGAACTCGTCATTCGGCGACATGGCCGGGTGCGTGTCGGAGCTGCCTTTAGTCTGAAAGATTTCGGTGAGGGGTTCATTTTCCTGCTGGCGTCGCGCATAACGCACGTCCATCGGTCCGCCGAGGAACTTGTTCGGTGCGTACATCCAGCCGTCGGAGACGTTTCCGTTGTGTGGAATGGCAAAGCACTCGTTCCCGGCGTTGCGCTGCACTTCCAGGTAGGTCCACAGATCCTCCGGATAGATGGAATCGAACGAAGAGTATGGAGCCCTGGGACCGCTGTCATTGCGGAAAAACACATTGCGATGCATGTTGCGTCCGTTGGGGATCGAGGTCCACTCGAACGCGATCAAGGTCGTGAACTTGCCCGGGTCGTTGTACTTGTTGGCGACCTTGACATAGTTCTGCCAGTTATCCTTGAGCATCTTAGGTGTCACATATTCGGCCATCGCGGTGCTGGTCAGAATCGAATGTAAAATGGTCTGGACCGCGGTCGGGTCGTTTTTCTGCAGCTTCTTGGCGAAATCCGTCTTTGATAGCGGATCTTTCGGATCGATGAGTCGCGGCATGACAGAGAAGTACTCCGCATGGTCGGTGATGGCCATGAAGTCATAAGGCGTTCTGCGCTTGATCTTGTTCTTCGTTGCGATCGTATGCAGCGTGACTTCTTCGCCCCGCCCGTAGCGGAAGGCTTCGTCCCACGTCTGACGGGAGCCGGCCGCGAACGCATCCGGCGAATTCCGCGTGTGCAGGTGCTGCTCGCCGAAGTAGACGTTCTTCAGCGGGTTCTTCTTGCCGGAGCTGCGTCCGGGCTCACCCACAGGGTCATTGGCCCAAGCCCCGGACACAACTAAAATTGAACACAGCAAAAATACTGCAATGCTGCTGGCCGCTATTATGGTTTTTCTTTTCATGGTTTTTCTCCTTTCTATGACATAAGGGTTCCAGGTTCGAGGTTCTGCGTTCTGGGTTCTGC
>JAAESQ010001568.1 GCA_024229275.1 bacterium
GAGAAGGCTCCGAAGGGCTCAATTCGCGCCTTCCTCGCGTCCTGAAATCCCAACGTTTTCTGGCTTGGCCAGCTTCGACGCTTCGGTGCGCACCACCTCGAGCAGTTGCGCTGGATCAGAATCACGACCGCCGACGGGCCATATCGCGCCGTCATTTTGATGACGGCGATGGCATTCGTCACTACCGTTTTGGTGCGATCGGACCGGGTGGCCCCGGGTCGTTGCCGACCCGGGGCTCCCACAGACCCGTACGTGCGCACATTAGCGCATACGGTTCCTCTCATCATGGATTCGCTGCGTGCCTGAGAGTCGAACGGACGGTGCGAACGGGAGCGAGTGGGTAACGACGGAGGATGCCAAGGAATTTCTCCCAGGTCAGCGAGCGAATGCGATTGCGGCGATTAAGCCACCGTCGCCAACGTGGCCCGACCTCATGGAGAAACCGTGTCAGCGATCCTGAGTTACCCGTTACCCCGTAGTACGCATAGTGTCCGCGCAACTTCTCGTTCAGCTTCTTGTGCTGTTCGGCGATCGGGAGGTGTCGGTTGTCCCGGCACCAGTGGTCGATGCTCCGAACCGCTCGACTGAAGCGATCCGTGGCGGTCTTGAGTTTGACAACCCAGTACCCATTCCGGGAACGTGCCCAATAATGGGTGAAGCCCAGGAGGTCAAACGTTCCAGGACGATCATCTGGTGGCTTCTTCCGGTCCCTCGATGAGGAAGGAGGAAGGAACCGCACAAGCTTCGTCTTGGTAGGATGGACGGTCAGGCCGTACTTGCCAAATCGCTTCGGGATGACCTCCATGACACGTTGGGCATCGCGGTGATCGCTGCACCCAATCACGAAGTCATCCGCATAGCGGATGAGGAAGGCAGGCTGACGCATCCGCGGCTTCACGTCCTGTTCGAACCACCTGTCCAGCACGTAGTGCAGAAAAATGTTCGAGAGCAGGGGTGAAACAACACCGCCCTGAGGTGTCCCGGAGTCTGGATAACTGACGTTCCCATCCTCCATGACGCCTGCTTTGAGCCACTTGTCGATCAGGCGTAACAACACGCCGTCACGCACCCTGAGTTGAAGAAACTGCCGTAAGTGTCGGTGATCCAAGTTATCGAAGAACTTGCGAATATCGACCTCTAACACCCAGCCGCCCTTAGCCCGACAGTTCATCGTCTGGTCGCGAAAAGACTTCAACGCTTGGTGCGCCGATCGCCCAGGC
>JAAESQ010001569.1 GCA_024229275.1 bacterium
CGCCGCGCGCTCCTCCTCTGCAGCTTCTCTCTTCTTCGAGTGCTCTCTGGCCTTCACCTTTGGATCTGGTCCTCCATCCTCATGATACTGCCTCGTCCAACAATCGGCGGACGTATGGTTGACGCGGTTGCAGTACGTGCACCAAACCTTGTACGAACTTCCGTTCCACTCCCTCACTGCGGGATCCTGCTGACCAGACCGACGATTCCACGAACTGCCTTTTCCTCTGGGGTCGGCCTCCGCACCCCGGTGGTTCGGGTCGGCCGCCGAACCCGTTCCACCACGAGGCCAGCCACTGCTGGATGTCACACTCCCATCACGACCATCGTCCCAAGACCGGACCACCACTGTGGACCTCTGAAAACCTTCGTTCCTGTATCGACCTGCTGGAGCTTGTTGTTCACCTCGTCCTTTTCCTTTACGATCGTAAACTCCATCACCGACCCACTGCTTCCCTGTGTCGGCGTCACATCTCGGCTTGCCTTTACCTTTTCCGCTCCGGCCTCGACCATCTCGTAGACCGCGATCATCACTGAATTCGCTCATCGCCGGCGTCCCCCAGCGAGAGGGCACCGGCGGCGCTGAGCTCGCATAGCTGCCCTTCCCAGAACTCTGCGTCCTGATGTCCGAGAACGGGGATGGGGCCA
>JAAESQ010001570.1 GCA_024229275.1 bacterium
CCTGGCGGTCAACGGGTCTATTCAGAGATGGCGATTGAAACGGGCTTGGTTATCCGGATGGTGTACAAGCTCGCCTACCGCCAAACAGAAGGCTTCTTGCACTCGATCGCCTCGCTTCTCGGGCTGTGTATCGAGATCCCGGACTACTCGACGTTGTGTCGGCGGTCGAGGCTGCTCCGCAAGAAGCTGCGGATTCCGAAAGCCGCAAGCAATCAACCAATCCACCTGATGATCGATAGCACGGGCTTGAGGATTCATGTTGGAACCGCCCGCAAACCGCCAAAGCAGCGCGCATGGCGCAAGTTGCACATCGCCGTTGATCGCAAGACCGGCAACATTGTCGCGTCCGAACTGACGGCGTCACGATCTCGCGACGCAACGCGAGTCCCCGCTTTGCTAACACAGATTCAAGCACCTCTAGCGTCGGCGTCGGCGGACAGTGCATACGACAAGGAAGCGGTCTACGAAGTCATCCAAGCGCACAGCCCTGGACGAAGGACGCGCGTGGTGA
>JAAESQ010001571.1 GCA_024229275.1 bacterium
GCGCCCGCCAATGTTGAGAGCCTCACTGTGAACGTGTTGCCTGGGTCTCATCGTTTTCGCTGGACGGTCAACGCCCTGCCGTTGGTCGATGCGGCAGGTGGGCTGGAGATTTCAGAAACCGGACTGGCACAGTTGGTAGTTTCCTTCAGCGACGAGGACCTTGGAAACACCCACAGCGCCACGATTGACTGGGGCGATGGTACGAGCCCTGAGTCCGGACAAGTTGACCAGGTGAGCAGAACGGTGAGTGGTGAGCATCTCTACACCGGCGAAGGACCCTACGTAGTCGAGATCTGCGTCAGTGACGACGCCGGCGGCACGGGATGCGACACCGAGAGCGGCTCCCCGAGCCTGTTTAGCGACGGCTTCGAATCCGGCGACACCTCGGCGTGGGACAGCGTTGTCGGAAGCAGCTGAGCAAGAGAGTGCATTTCAACGGCAGAGGCCTTATGCAACTACTGCAATCACGAATTCGACACGAAAGGCGGAGCATGAATCAGGGAGTGCGAAATGTTGAGTGAGGATCGACGTAATGATGCCGATGCCGACGGCGGCGAGGGTCAGGAGGAGGTCCAGGTCGGGCAGGACAGACCTTTGCCTGGGAAAAGGCCCTATACGCCTCCAGGCGTCAAGCGCTTCTCACTGGTTCAGGTGGTTGCCGGCGGATCCGTCGGACCAGTCGATGGTGGCTTTTTTTCCGAGGAGCCCCCGCCTCCTCCGACTTGAGCCACTGGCTTACCATCTCTTTCGGTCGGGCTATTCCTGTTGGGATGTAGGATTCGGTTCCCGAACGTCCCAGGCATTCTGATTCGATTCTGGGACTCCTCTACAACTCTCAACTCGCGAGACCGGAGAATCCCGCGATCTTCTCCTGCTCGTCGTTTTTTACAGTGATGTACTTCCTCGAGTGTCAGTCACCAAGTGTCGGACGAAGAGTTCGGCGCTGCACAACCAGGCCATCGGCGCGACCGCTGCACCGGCCTCGAGTGATTGTCGGTAATAAGCTTCGAGCCTGTGACCGTCGATGATCCCTTGCTTCACAAGGGACCACTGATCAGGAGACTGCGCCAGGTCCATCAGCTCACGGTCCTCGAAAACCAGACTGTCGAAAGTCGTCTTATCTGACCTCAGCCGAATCTCCTCGGGCAGGAGCCCCACCAGGGCCTGCCGAAGGCCAGGCTTGATCAGAGGCGAGTCCAGCAAGGACGACGGGGTGGCACAGGCCAGCTCTATCAAGTCCGGGTCGGCCAGCGGATGGCGAAGCTCGACCTGTTGAGCCTCCGCGACCTGCTCCCATGACTGGCCCACCCAGCTGGTTTGGAAAAATCGCAACCTCGCTCGCACCTTCTGCTCGACGATCGATCTGTCGACGGAGTGCACCGATGCCCTCGGTTTACTGAGAAGGTCTCCGTTCAGTGGCATGCTCTGGTGCCTCACTTGTTGGCTGGCCGACAGAGACGCAACGAGCCGACGCAACCCACGGTAGAGCAGGTTGCCCAGACGTGGGCCTGGCACAAGCAGCAGAGCATCGCGCAGGAACTGGTCCCCCCTGGCCCGCCATCCTCGGGGCGCCCGCATGTCGAACCAGTGATCACCAAACTGACCGGTGAGCATCACCCGACGACCGTTCCCGACAGCCGCTTGGCAGACCAGCAACGTAAACCACAGAGTGGGAAATACCACTGTGTCGATGCTTTCCAAGAGCTCTGCTATGTGCTGACTGCCACGGATCCGTGAGGCGTCGATCACTAGACCGTCCGCGTTGGTGGCCGTCAGGAGGCGGCTGATGTGGTGGCTCTCGTCGCAGTCCAGGCCCGGGAAGATCAGCGAGAACGGCCGACCCATTGCGGCCCGCTTGTCGCCC
>JAAESQ010001572.1 GCA_024229275.1 bacterium
ATCCCAACAGGAATAGCCCGACCGAAAGAGATGGTAAGCCAGTGGCTCAAGTCGGAGGAGGCGGGGGCTCCTCGGAAAAAAAGCCTCCGTCGACAGGCCCGATGGACCCACCAGCAACCACCTGAACTAGGGAGAATCTCTTGACGCCTGGAGGCGTATAGGGCCTTCTACCGGGCAATGGTCTATCCTGCCCGACCCGGGCCTCCTCCAGATCCTCGCCGCTGTCGGCATCCTTGCGTCGATCCTCACTCAGCATTTCGCACTCCCTGATTCATGCTCCGCCCTTCGTGTCGAACTCGCGTTCGCTGCAGCCACATAGGTTCTGGGCCGTTGAAATGTACATTCTTGTTCAGACGCCTTCGCCAACGCTGTCCCACGCCGAGGTGTCGCCGGACTCGAAGCCGTCGGCAAACAGGCTTGGGGAACCACTCTCAGTGTCGCATCCCATGCCGCCAACGTCATCGCTGACGCAGATCTCGACTGTGTAAGGTCCTTCGCCGGTGTAGAGATGCTCACCGCTCACCGTTCTGCTCACCTGGTCAACTTGCCCGGGCTCAGTGCTCGTACCGTCGCCCCAGTCAATCGTGGCGCTGTGGGAGTCCCCAAGGTCCTCGTCGCTGAAGGGAACTACCAACTGTGCCAGTCCGGTTTCTGAAATCTCCAGCCCACCTGCCGCATCGACCAACGGCAGGGCGTTGACCGTCCAGCGAAAACGATGAGACCCAGGCAACACGTTCACAGTGAGGCTCTCAACATTGGCGGGCGC
>JAAESQ010001573.1 GCA_024229275.1 bacterium
CTCGACCCTTCCCACTGCCCATCGCCGTGGCACAGCACATGGCAGAGGGCTTCGTACGCGGCTTCGCCGATTGGTTGGCCGACGAGACGACTCTCCCTGTCGTATGTGTCGAGGAAGCCGTGTCGCTCACTCCCGGGACGGTGTATCTGCCCGGCGAAGATTGCCATCTTCGGCTTGCATCCCGAACCCGCATCATCGCTTCGACTGAGCAGCTCGACACTCACCATCGACCTTCTGTAGATCTCCTCTTCGATAGCGCGGCGCAACAGTTCGGTGGTGATTCGGTCGCAGTTCTTCTCACCGGAATGGGCCGCGACGGCAGCAGCGGCCTCAAGACGCTGCACGATGCCGATGCCTTCACCATCGCCCAGGAGCCAAGTTCCTGTGCGGTTGACAGCATGCCGCGCCACGCCATCGAGGATGGCTCTGCATGCACAGTGCTCGTGCCCGGTGAGATTGCACCACGAATCACCGGATACTTGAAGATCGACCAGGTCTGAGAATGAGGAATTCCTGAGGCGCGCGATCCTCAGCTGCGAGCCACGACCGACATCCAGCAGAGAGCCGCGGCGGTGATTTGATCTTAATGGTTCATAATGGAACCAAACATGAATTCGAAGCTCTTGCTCGCGCTTGTGATCGCGACCACTCCCTGGCCGCTCGCCGCATCCGAGCCCACAAAAGAACTCGGCCGACCGCTGATGCGATCATACGGCCCTCAGAACTACGGCGCCCACCCTCAGAATTGGGCCATCGTCCAGGACGAACGGGGCGTGCTGTACTTTGGCAACAGCAACGGCGTGCTCGAATACGACGGCAGTGGCTGGCGCATCATACCCCTCAACAACGACTCGTTCGCGAGGTCTCTCGCCAAAGCGCCAGATGGGACAATCTTCGTCGGCGGCGTCGGCGACCTGGGATACCTGGCTCCAAATGAACGAGGAGAACTCGGGTTTGTCTCGTTGGTCGAAATGCTCCCGGCCGCGCACCGTTCGTTCTCGGATGTGTGGCAGACGCACGCCACGTCAGAAGGCGTGTTCTTCGTCACCCAGCAGAGTAAGCTCATGCGTTGGGCGAGAGGTCGATTCACGGTATGGGACCTCGAATCAAGGCCTTTCCTCCATCTGGTCAATAGTCGGATTCTGCTGATCCAACCCAAGACCGGGTTGATGGCAGTGGATGGTGACGAGCTGCAGGCGGTTCCCGGAGGAGAAGTTCTCGCCGGCAAGAACGCCTTCGCGATCCTCCCCTACTCCAAGGACACCCTTCTGGTCGGAACGCAGGAAGACGGCCTCTACCTGATGCATCTCAGTGACGGACATCTCGAGCAATTTCAAACCGAAGTTGACGATGAACTCAGAAAGTTCAGGATCTACCACGGCATCGACCTTCCCAACGGCGACTTCGTTCTCGCCACATACAGCGGTGGCGCCTTCGTCGTCGATCGCACCGGTCGCCTCGTGCACCGCCTCGACAAATCGACCGGCGTGGCGGACAACTCGGTCTGGCACACGATGATCGACCAGGAAGGCAGCCTCTGGCTCGCACTCAATCGCGGACTCAGCCGCGTCGATATTCTGTCTCCGATTACGGCATTCGATGAGGCGGCTGGCCTCGAGGGCACTGTGGAGACGATCGTGCGTCATGAGGGTCTGCTCTACGTTGGGACAAGCGACGGACTCTTCTTCCTCCGCGATGGGAGATTCCACCGTACCCAGGGTGTCGGCAACCTGTGCTGGTACCTTCTGAGCTTCGAGGATCCAGACACGCCGATGGATGATGACCTGCTCGTCGGCACGAACAACGGAATCTACGAGGTAGACGAGGGTGTAGGACGTCTGATTGCGCGATGCCTTAACGCCTATCAGATCCTGCAGTCGAGACTTGATCCCAACCGCTTTTTCGTGGCGGACCACGATGGCGTGTTCGCTCTCCGGCTCGAAAACGGTCGGTGGCGAAACGAGGGTCGCTTCGCAGCGGTGACGCAAGAGGTCGAGAGCATGGTCATGGATGCAACCGGGGCGCTCTGGCTCGGCACAGCGATGGATGGCGTGATTCGACTCTCCTCCACTTCAGAGAACGAACAGACGCTGGACGAAGTCGATCGGTTCGGCCTCGAAGATGGCCTTCCAACTCTGACGAACGTTCGGGTTGTTCTGATTGGCGACGAGCTTCTATTCGCCACACCTGAGGGTCTCTTTGCCTTCGACTCAGATCAACACCGCTTCACTCCAGACCATCGATTGGAGACCGGAGTCGAAGGCCGCCCCCTGGACTACCTGAGGGTGGTACCCGAGAACGACGGCGACGTATGGCTGGGCCTGCGCGGACCGATGCGCGTCGCGATGGCAGACCTCCAGGAAGGTGGGACCTACAGGCTCGAGGAGGCGCCATTCTTGAGACTTCCTTCCGCCGGCATATACGCCCTGCTGTCGGAGAACGATGGAATCACATGGATCGGCGGCGTCAGTGGCCTCTTTCGATATGACGAGGGCATTGATTCGTCGTTCGATCATCAGGTTCAGGTTCTGATCCGTAGGGTCAAAGGGGCGGATGGTGCGGTCCTCTACGGTGGCGCGGACAACGAGGCCAAAGGAACCATCACCCACACGCCCCCTCTCACCTACCGCCAGAACTCAATCCAATTCGAGTACTCGGCAACATCCTTCATCGACGAGCACAGCAACACGTTCAGCTACCGACTGGAGGGCTTCGAGGAACAGTGGTCGGAGTGGAGCAGAACAACCTCGAAGGAGTACACCAACCTCCGCGAAGGACACTACCGGTTCGCTGTCAAAGCACGGACGCCGGACGGACTTGAGGGTTCGGCCGCTAGCTTTGCATTCCGGATTTCTCCACCGTGGTACCGCACACTCTGGGCCTACGGAGCGTTCGTCGCATTTGCTCTTGGCCTTCTGTACGTCGTGGAGAGGGAGAGATCCTCGAAGCACATACGGGAAAAAGCCGAACTCGAAGGCATGGTCCGGCAACGCACTTCAGAACTGGTCGACTACACACTAGAACTGGAAACAACGCAGGAGGACCTGAGGGAATCTCGTGCCGAACTGGAAGCGTTTTCCTATTCTGTTTCCCACGATCTGCAGGCGCCCCTTCGGCGTATTCGCGGTTTCAGTAAGATGCTCCTCACCGGCCACAAAGACGAGCTCAATGCCGAGGGCCAGAGGCTTCTTGGCCGGATTGTCGGCAATGCGGAGGAGCTCTCGGAACTTGTCGATGCTTTGTTGACTCTGTCACGACTCTCACGCTCCAAAATTGTGAAGGAGGATCTCGACATCTCATCACTCGCGCACGAGATCGTGGACGAACTTCGGGAGAGCGATCCCGATCGGCTCGTGGATTGCGCGATCGAGTCCGACATCCAGGCCAACGGTGACCCAACTCTGGTACGTGTGATCCTGACAAACCTGCTTGGAAACGCGTGGAAATTCACCCGTAACACAGCCGAGGCGCGGATTGAAGTCGGCCGCGCAGAGACCGACTCAAACGCCACAGAGCCATCGGCGATCTGGATCCGCGACAATGGTTCCGGGTTTGATCCCAGGTATGCTGACAAGCTCTTTGCGCCGTTTCAGCGCCTTCACGACACTGATGAGTTTGAGGGTTCTGGAATCGGACTTGCCACGGTATACCGTCTCATTCACCGTCACGGCGGTCGAGTGTGGGCTCAGAGCGAGGTCGGCCAGGGTGCCACTTTCTACTTCTCCCTCGAGCCGAAGACAACACCAAACCATGATGGACCCAGCGTCTCACCACAGGCGTCGTAAAGGGAACTCACTGGCGAACCCCGTCAACGCTGCTATTGTTGATGACGAACCAAAGCCCCAGTCTGTTTGGAGGATCGCCATGTTTCGAACTCATCGTCTAGCGCTGTTCCTGGCTTTCATCATTGCTAATTTCGCAAGTGGAGTGGCTGTGGCAAACGAGCCTCATGCGGCGTCAACCACTGACTCTTGCTGCTATACCAACCCCAGGTATTCAGGTGTGTGCCAAGTCTCGCCCCTGGGCGACGAAACCTGCTCGTCGATCCTTGGCTACCTCAACAACCAGATGAGCGTTGGCAAAGCATACTGTGGTGGCACCAAAGTTCGAGGAGGCTGGGCGCAGGTTTCATGCGAGAACAACGTCAGTTCGCGATCCAACAATCTTGCTACCAACCAATGTTGGGAAGAAGCTCAAGTCGTCACCAAAGAGAACTCCGGGGCGAGGTGAATCCGAGAGAACTCGAATAGTGTGTGAAATGCCGACCGGTATCTCAGCTCTCAAGACACCTTGCGATACACCACACCCCCCGCTAGGATGAGCCCGAGTTCAGATGAAGATGGTGCCCCCACGCTCGATATCAGGTTTCCCAAAAAGGGACTTCATGCGCCTCCTGTTCGCCATGTGCGCGTGCACTGTCTTTCTCCTGCTACCAAGTACTGCGATGGCACGCGAGAAAATTGACGTCATCACCCTGCACAGCGGCGACAGATTGACAGGCGAAATCAAAGACCTCGACCTCGGTGTTTTGTCCGTCAAAACCGACCACATGGGTACAGTGGCCATCGAATGGGTTGCAGTGAAGATGGTCGAAACAGAGCAGCTCTTTGAAGTCACAGAGATCGATGGCGAACGCTACTTCGGCGCCATCGGACCGGCTGCTGACGGCCGTGATTTCCAGATCGAAAGCCCCGACGATGTCTTTGTTCTCACTCACGACGAGATCGTCCGTGTCGCACAGATCGAGGAGGGTTGGACGGATCGCTGGAATGGCTTCGTCGATTTCGGCGCCTATTTTGCTTCAGCCAACACCCAGAACGACGTCAGCCTCTCAATGGAGGCCTCATATAGAAGTGAAAAGTTCTCACTGAAGAACACGCTTTCCGGTTCGATCAACGACCGCGACGATACAGAAAAGACGTCGCGAGGCACTCTCGCCTCAACCTACCGTCGCTCAATCCGCAGAAATAGATTCTGGTACTCAGAGCTTGCGTTCACCCGCAACCAGGAACTCAACCTCGATTTGCGAGCTACCGTCAGCGGTGGTCTGGGACGATACGTGCTGCAAACGCCGCGCTCACAGTTTTCGGTATCGGCCGGAATCTCAGCCCTTCGCGAATCGTACTATGACCTGCCCATCGAGCCTCTCAGCGAAACGCCCAGCGAGAAGGAGTTGAGTGAGTGGTCCAGTGAGGCTGTGTTCAGCGCTGACTACAACCTCTTCATCTTCACTGGGCGCGAAACCTCTCTCACCGCCAGTCTGTCATTCATGCCGAGCCTGACCGTACGCGACCGTTACCGTGTCGAATTCTCGTCTTCATTCCGCCGCAAACTGGTGCGCGACTTTACGATTTCCCTGACCCTGGAAGAGAGCTACGACTCCCAACCACCGCAGGGTGCGGAGTCCAGTGACACGCGCATCCGGACCTCGCTCGGGTGGAGTTTCTAGCCCGGATTCCTCGCTATCCCTATCCCTCATCCATTCGGTTCAGCGCGAACACTGGCCGAAGTGCACGCTATTTGGAACCGCCAAGTACGCAACGATCGCGAAGAGAACACGAGAAGAAGTCCCGCTTGGAGTGTAGGAGCAATGCCCGCGGCCGGCAGTATCAGCAGCCAACAAGGTAGACCAATGGGCAATTCGCTGCGCGAAACTGAAGCATGCGCCTACAAACACGCCAGAGTGTAGTCGGGTCCTTCAGGGCCCGTTTCGAGGCCCGCCCAGACACACCACAATAGGATCTCGAGACAGTCTTCTCAGGGCGGGCTAAAGAATCGGCGAGGAGAGGCGCGCCAATTGCACACCGAGCTTGAACCAGTAGGATTTGTTGGCATAGTCGTCAGGCTGCATCTCTCGTGAGGCGGCAAAGTCGTTCAGGAACATCTGCTCGACCTCGGCGGCGAACTTCTCATCGGAGACGAAGGCGGTGATCTCGAAGTTGAGCCGGAAGGAGCAGACTCGATTGAACACTGAAAAACGAGCGGAGATCGCTCAATAATCAAGGAAGCTACGGCTGGAGAGAACATCTCTCCGCCCCCGCCAGGAATCCCGATGAGAGAGGCAGGCTATCCAGAGATCGGAATCGTCTCGATGTCGTCGACGTCGACATTCTGCCGTGCGTGCCAGAGATCGAAGTTGTCTTGCATCGCAAGCCAACTCTCCGGCGACCGTCCGAGTCCTTTCGAGAGACGAAGGGCCATCTCGGGGCTGATTCCGCTCTGTCCCTTCACCAGCCGTAGAAAGGTCGACGGCGAGACCCCGAGCTTGAGCGCCACACTTCGGCGGCTCATGTCCAGATGCGCCAGAAAGACCTTCTGGATGAACTCACCAGGATGGGGTGGATTGTGCATGGTCATCAGTGGTAATCCTCATAGTCAACAACGAATACGTTTCCTCCATCAAAGGAGAAGACGACTCGCCAATTCCTGCTCACGTCGATCGCCCAGAGTCCCTTTCGATTGCCCTTCAGCCGATGAAGACGAAACCCCGGTAGATCCATGTCTTCAATGCAGGTCGCGGTGTCCAGAGCGGCTAGGCGCATTCTGAATCTCTTCTCATGACCGGGTTAGATTCCGGCTTTGCTGCCTGTTTCGAAGAGTCTCTGCAGCCCCTTGTGCCGGAATGCCTTGATCAAAATACGATTGTAGCGTATTGCGCATCACGCAACGCACAGACAAGACACGTGCTCGCCTGCATAGGTGACTAGTTCGGGCGTGGAACTGGTCTGTCAGGACCCCTCGTTGAACAACGCGTCCCACTCCGTGCGAGAGAGTTCTGCCTTCATGGCGAAGAGAGCGTCGACACCTGCTTTCTGGGCTCGCACCCGGCCGTCTTCTGCGGCCCAATCGGCTGCCAGTTCGCTTTCAGCGGCAACGCCCTCTGGCAGGGGCGAGATTTTTATCGGATTGATCATCCGTCCGTAGGACAGCCAGTCCTTGCTATTCTGCCTCCTGAGCCTGGGAACGCAGTATCGATCCATCGCAACGATGGAGTTCGTTCTGATCACCAGACCGGCGGAGGGAATACAGTATGAAAAGAGACTTGATCGGTATCGTTGCTCTGTTCATCCTCTTAGCGGGCATTGCCTCTGCTGATGAGGCAAAACCAAACATCGTGATCCTTGCAACCGGTGGCACGATTGCCGGTTCGGCTGAGACGCAGATCCAGGCCGGCTACACATCCGGCCAGGTCGGGGTCGACGTCCTGATCGGCGCCGTGCCACAGCTCAAAGATGTCGCCGAGGTTTCCGGCGAGCAGGTCGCCAATGTCGGCAGTCAGGACATGAGCGATGCCATCTGGCTTACACTCACCGAGAGAATCAACGAAATAGCGAAGAAAGATGACGTCGACGGTTTAGTCATTACTCACGGCACCGACACCATCGAAGAGACCGGCTACTTTCTCAATCTGACCGTTAAGACCGACAAGCCGGTAGTGATGACTGCGGCGATGCGCCCCTCGACCGCGCTATCGGCTGACGGTCCACTCAACATCTTCAACGCAGTCGCAGTGGCGGCGGACCCTCAAGCCAAAGGTCGTGGCGTACTCATCGTCACCAACGACGATATCCACGGCGCGCGAGGCATCACCAAAACCAGCAC
>JAAESQ010001574.1 GCA_024229275.1 bacterium
CTCACCCAAACAACGTACGTGTTCGAGTGAGGTCAGGGAGAGGTGGGTGGCTAAGTCAGTGGAAAAGGGGATGGGTCAAAAAAAGAAAGGGAGAGAGGGAGGAAAAAAGACAGAAAGGGAAGGAAGAAAGGGAACAAAAAAAGGGGCTGTGGGTGTCGGTGGTGAGGTGGGGGTGAGGGGTGTGGTGTGGTTGGTGTCGTAAGGCTGTGGGAGGCATGGGGATGAGGTGATGGGGGGTCAGTGTGGTCGGCGAGGTTGGTGGCAGTTGGTGTCGTGGACGAGAATTTTGGGACAGGTCGTTTGGTGGGTTGCGTGCGATAGACGGTGCGATCGGAGTGAGGTGACAAGTCTGTCGAGGGGTGGGGCGTCGGTAGGTCCCTCTCGCCGATGCCAGGAGCCTATCAACGTGCTCACTCCAGGCCAAAGGGATCAGGTCTCATAGCGGTCGCTCTCGCGACGCCAGTTTTCGAGGGCCAGACCTTCGACGCGAGCGAACTCCCGATTGTCGGTCACCAGGATGCAGTCCAGGGATAACGCTTGGGCGGCGATCAGAAGATCGTTGGCGCCGATCAAACGGCCGGTCCGCTCGAGCTCGGCGCGGAGATCGGCATAGACCTCGTCCACAGGCGGCTCGAGGGACAGCACGTCGAGCGCGTTGAGGATCGCATCGAACTGGGCGGTCAAACGGTCGGAGCCGCGTTTGGCATCGCCGTAGCGTAATTCCGCTGCCACGATGATGCTGGTGCAGACCTGCTTCTCGCCGACGGTTTCGATCCGTTCGGCGATGGGCCCTTGGGGGTCGCGCACCAGATCCGAGAGGATGTTGGTGTCGAGCAGATAACGCCGGGTCACAGCTCGACCGGCTCGAGCGGCAGCTCTTCGATCGGTGGCAAGGTCTCCTCGATCGGTTCGAGCGTCGCCAGAACCGCGAGCAGCGAGCGCGGCGGCGCGGGCTCGATCACCAGCCGGTCACCCTCCTTGCGCATGATCGCGTCCTTACCCGGCAGCTCGAACTCACGTGGGATGCGCACGGCTTGGTTGCGGCCGTTCTTGAACAGGCGAACATGGCGTTCGATGGGCATGACATCTCCGTGGCATATGCCAAAACATAGGTCATGCCTTGCGGCAGGGTCAAGGTCGGCGGCCGGTCACAGCGTGTCGTGCCCGGCAAGGCCCGTCGCGTGCTCTTCGTCGAGGGCACAAGGGCGCCAAAAATGGCCAAATGGCCTGCCAAAAAACGAGCAAACTGCCTTTTTGGGTGTATCGCTGTGTGGGTTTTCGGAAAAGGCAGTTTTGCATGACCAACTCATTGGGAGCGCTACGCTAATCGCCCCACACCAACCCTGACCCCACCCAAACAACGAACGTGTTCGGA
>JAAESQ010001575.1 GCA_024229275.1 bacterium
CAGGAACAACAGCACGCAACAATGTCGCCACAGCTTCTCTTCCTGATCCAGTAACAGCGATGGCTCGAATATCCGGCTGTAAACGACATTCTGTTCTTTGGCTTTATCATCCCCTTTTCACCTTTTGCCTTCCACTTCCTCCGGCCACAATCAGGCTCCGCAGTATACGAACGGATGCCCACTTCTTCAAGGTCAAGCAGATTGGGTCCGCTGTGATAACCATGATCCATCACGCATTTGTGCGTCGTCAGCTGTTTGTCCGAGTATAGCTTCACGACTTCACGGGCCATGCGCTACGACGCGTACTTCCATCCGAAATACCCCGTAGCGTAGAGGCGACTCTCTTCCTACCAGCCCGGGCTCAAAGGCGCGATATAGAGAATGTCAGCCTTGCGCTCGCTGAATCGCCATGCGCCATCCACCCGCTCGAACTTGTCGAAGTAACGGCCTGCTCCAACCACCGGAGCAGGTGAATTCCCTTCACGGGCGGTCAATTCGAAATAGCAGTCGCCCGACGCATGGTCTCCATCGACGACGATGCGGTGGTTGTGTGTGGTGTGGCTCATGTCATTGAGTATGACTCCCACGAAGTTCTGGAAGAAGTTGAGCACTTCGTCGTGTCCATTCGAGATGAACGGATCCAGCCCCCCCGAACGAAAGCGGAAATCACATCGGGCATCCCTGGTGAAATGGTCGTTCACGAGCTCGGTGAACTTCTCGTCGTCGACGAGAAAGCAATAGGTTGCCCTCAGCTCCTTCAACATCTCCCGATCTTCGAGTATTCGAATACGTTCTTCGATATTCATGCACCGTCTCCTGGCTCGCATATTTCACGAGAGTTCAGGTTCAGGGCGCAGAGGTCGTCTTCTCTGGCGCCGCATTGGAGCGAAAGCAGTGGCGGTGACGATTGGATATGCCCACTAGAGCCGTGAAGCGCCCAGTTGGGTCAGATAGGCATTCTCACCATCGGCAATCGTCATGGATGTGGCATCTCGCAGAAACATCTCGCAGGCGTAATCCTCTGATAGGCCATTACCACCATGGATTTGCACACCCAGCGTGGCGATTTCCAGCGCCGAGTTGGTGCAATATATCTTGGATGCGATCGAGTGTTCGAGCTTCACGGGTACGCCGCGCTTCATCGCTGTTCCATTATAGATGAAGACCCCGCGAGACAGGGTCCGACAGGTCTGCAGCAATGTGAACATCCTGAATAGACGGGCACGAACGGATTGATGCTCGATGATCGGCTTTCCGCCCTGCACGCGTTGCTTTGCGTATTCGAGCGCTGCTTCATAGGAGGCTCGAGCCAGCCCGGTTGCGATGACGCCAACACCCGCGTTGAACAGGGAAAGATGGATATCCATATATGGCGCGAATGCGTTCTGATCCACCAACATGAAACGCTTCGGAATGCGCACGTCTTCGAAGAATATTTCACCCTGGGTCATGGCACGCACGCCATGCTTGCTGAGTGGCTTCCCTCGACTCACTCCCGGAAGGTCCAGGGGCAGGACGCAAATGCCACCCTGATCCAGCTTGCCGTCGGGATCCAGTTTCACGTTCAGCAAGGCGTGAGTTGCAATGGGTCCGTTGGAGATCCAGGCGGACTTTTGCCCGTTCAGGAGATAGTCATCTCCATCGAGCCTGGCGATCAGTTGGCCTCTGGCCTTGACGGCCATATCAGCTTGCATGACGCCCAGCGTATCCGAGCCATGATCTGGCTCGGTTACTGCCCAGCAACCGATGATGGAGCCGTCGGTGCAGGAGAAGAAGGGTCGTACGAATTCATCGACGATTTCGCTACTTCCCAATGCCAGTGCGATGGTGGCGTGTGTGGAAGATAGTGCGATGGCTCCGGCAAGACCCGTGCTGCCCCATGCCAGCTCTTCGTTGATCAGGACAGCAGCTCGTGGAGTAGGCACTTGAACGCCTCCCATTTCTTCCGGTGCACCCATGCGGTTGAATCCGAGCTCGGAGGCTTGACGTAGCACTTCGAAGAGGAGGGAGTCAGGAGCAGTCGCTTCTTCAGGAGTCATTCGGTCGATCTCGATGCCAGCCGGGCGCATCACCTCCTTGGCAAATTTGTGAGCGGCGGCCTTGAGATCCAGCTCTTCTGATGTGAGGTCGATATCGTAATCGATGTGGTCCATGGTAATCCTCCTGGCAGGTGCGACGAAACCGGAAACCTGTGGCGCGTCTCTTCGACTACGCCATCCAAATGCCCGACTTTCGTCGGCGAGACACAGTGTGATCCATCAGAGCGATTCGGACCACTTGGGCTGTTGATTCAAGAGACATTTCCGCAGGCGCCTAAGCATCATATGGGGGTGGCGTCTGCGATCGAAGCCGTGAGCGTGGTGGGACGCGGGGGGTGGTGCCTCCCGAGCCCCTCGGGGATCCTCGAGTTGGCGAATCAACAATCCCCAACGAGAGGAGACACCACCCATGGAACGATATATCGGACTCGATGTGCACGCCGCGAGCTGCACGCTCGCGGTCATTTCCCAAGCGGGCA
>JAAESQ010001576.1 GCA_024229275.1 bacterium
CTCTTCAAGAGCGATGTACTGCTGCTGAAGCGTGTGGCTCAGGAAGATCTGATTGCATTTGAATCGGAAGGTGCCGGCGTTGCAGACGAGCCTCGGAAAGAAGTGCCCTGGATACTCCGGTGGTTTGATCTTCTCAGGCATCTGGCGTTTTGATGGCTTCCAGACTGATGCTGGTGTCTCCTGATCAAGCGCCTCGTGAGGACGGATTTCGTTGAACTCTTCGCGGAACTCATCGAACTGATTCTGTTGGCGCTGGAGGTTGAGAGCGGGTGGGCGAGTGGTTTCTGCCTTTAGAGTTCGGTGCATGCGTTCGTGGCGGCCGTTTTGCTGCGGTTTGCCCGGTTCGATTCGCAGGTGGCGGATGCCCAGCTGCATCCACCACACGTTCAGAACCGAAAGACCATGGATGCCTCGAGTAGCAAATGGAACGCCGTTGTCCGTGAGTATCCCGAGAGGTAAACCATGCTCATGGAAGAGCTCCTCGAAGACAGGTCGGACTCCAGCACCACATGTCGAAGGCAGCCCTTCGCAAGCTAGAAGGAATCGCGAATGCTGATCGGCAACCGTGAGTGGGTAGCAGTAGATACCGTTGCGGGTTCTGAACTGTCCCTTGAAATCGCCAGTCCAGAGATCATTGGGCGCCGTAACGACGAAATGCGGACGCCCCGGATGAGTGTGTTTCCGATTCTGTCTCCGCGGTGTGATGAGCCCCTCTCGTTTGAGGATCGCGGAGACGGTACTTCGAGCAGGCAGCTCGAGATCGGGAAAGCGCTTGAGTAACACGCTGTGGATCTTCTTCGAGCCCCATCTTGGATGCTTGGTTCGGAGTTCGACTATTAGTCGTTCTGTTTCGCGGGGTGTCCGCGTAGGGCTGGCATGGGGTCGGCGGCTTTGGTCGAGCAATCCATCGACGCCATGGTTCAACCACCTGTGCCAGATCTTGTACCCAGTCTTTCTGCTCACACCTGACCGTTTGCATGCATCTGCCATCGTGTACAG
>JAAESQ010001577.1 GCA_024229275.1 bacterium
GAAGAAGATCTACACAGTGGAGGCAATTCGTAACGCCCGAAGCACGGGCTTTCTGAGGCAACCAGACATCAAAGTGCTTTACCCAAGAGTCGATCTAAGCGTCGAGACAATGCCCCTAGTGTTAGGAAAGCTAGATCGAAGCTATCAGGATGTGGAAAAAGACGGTGTCAAGCGGGGATTGTCGTCTCATCTCGGCGACGCCCTGGGCACCCGATTGGACACCTTCAACACCAGCTGGGAGTTCCTCAACGGAGTGGAGAATCAGGAGTACGTTCTCGAGTATGTGATCTTCAAAACAACTCACGACGATCTTCTCTTCACTGCCACAAGCAATGCTGCTGAAATCCTTGAAGGTGGCCGATTTGAAGTTTCGAAGGATCTCCTTCGCGGCGGTTCGGCGACCTGGCGAATTCGATTTCGGTTCCCAGTTGGAAGTGATCGCTGCGCGGTCCTGATCGGCTATGAGTTCACCGAACCTCGCCGTCTCGCGTCAACGGATGTCATAAGAATTCTCGAAGCGAAGAACTGAACCTCGCTAGGTTCAAGCAGCTTGCTGAGCTCGTCGGGAGATCCCTCCACTCGCCGATGGCTCGGTCGGGATGACAATCTTGAGGAGTTCCACCTTTGAGGACGAGCGTTCTTACCCTGTCATCACGAATGCTCTCCCCCCATGTCATCCTGAGCGCCCCCCCCACCTTGTCATCCTGAGCGAACGAAGTGAGCCGAAGGATCTCCCGTTTCAGTCAGCAGTATGTATCAGATTCTCCGGAAGATACTGCCATTTGTTACGGGAGATCTCTCGACAAGCTCGAGATGACAGTTCTGGAATTGCTCGCCACCGCCGCTGACCCTGCCGCCTGAATCTGCCGCTGCACTCTGTCTCTGACTTCTGCCTCTGTTCCTTCACTACTCACTATTCACTTTTTACTTAAATATCCCTGCCCCTGCCATCCGCCTCTGTTCCTCAGCAATCCATCCGCCTTGCGGTCCGCTGGGCAGAGAAAAACGAAACCCTGCAGACTGAAAGCCTCACTTCCAATCCGCAGGGTTAATCAAGTTCGCCCTATTAATCTGTTGGACTTACTTCTTCTTCAGTTCATTGATCTCGGCTTCGAGCCTCTTCACTACTTGATTGAGCTGATCGATATAGATGTGAGCTTTCTCGAGTTCGTTGAGCATGCGTCCTGTCTTGTCGGAAAGATTGATGGGCGCATTCTCGGGAGTTGGTCCCACCTCTGGCAGGTGGCCATTTTCCCACATTCGGGCGGCATGCTCCTCGATAGACTCGAGTTCATAATCCGGCTGGAACACCGCATCGCAACCATCACCACAAGGAACACCGCCAGTGAAAATGGAGCCGGTAATGGTGAGATCACCAGTAGCCTTCATCGAAAGTACAGGCGTAGTTTCAGCGCTCTTTGCAACGATCTCGAACCCTCCCGTAACGCTAGCATCATCATCGAGGACAAACCGGAAGCCTCCGTAGTCGCCGACAGTCTCATCCTGCTCGGAAAAGAACCACACGCGTTTGTCGTCAACATAAGAATAAAACGCTTGCAAGTCCGTTTGGAGACGGTTCGGAAAAGCCGGGCTGCCGGATCTCTTTATCGAAAAATCACCCATCACATGGAGTTTTGCCTTCGGACTTTGTGTCCCGATTCCGACATCACCGCTCTTGGAGACTGTCATACGCACTGCAGAGTCCGTCGTGAACCAAATCGGCGCTGCCTCGTCTGTTTCGATCTGAAGCGACCCCGTCCCTCGATGCGCAAGTTTCGAGTAGGTATTCTCCCCCGTTGCGCCTCGAATCAACCTCAATCCATAGCTTGTGTATGTCATGTCACCGATCAGGTCGATGTAGGCGTAACCGTTCGCGGATCTTCCACTTCCAACGTCGATTGTGGCGGCACCGGAAGCTACTCCTTTTCCGACAAGGAGATTGCTGCGAATTTGGGCAGTACCGACCACGTCCAGCGGGTAGCTGGAAGCCGGAGTTCCGATTCCGACGTTACCGAGGGTGCTAAGCCCTCCTGTCAATCCGAGATCGCCAGCTGTATTCAACGACATCAGTGTCGCTGAGTCATTTGCCGCGAAATTCAGGCTGGTCGCATTGTTGATTGCCCATTTGTTGCCGCTGGTGTTCTTTAACACGAACTGAACGTCACCGTCGTTTTCAACGTGTAGTGGGGCTGTTGGCGTGGTGGTGCCGATACCGACGTCACCTGTGACGAACAGATCGCCATTCATCTCGACCAGATCGCCCACGTTTGCACCAAGCTGGAGAAGGTTATTGACGGCCTCTTCACCGACCCGAAATGGCGTCCGACTGTAAGTGTCGTTGACGAAATTGAACTGACCATTGGATTGGTTGTTGCGAAATTTCCACCTGGTTCTGTCGGTAACATCGAAGTAGATATCCGCGTGCGCACCTGTAGTCTCGATTTCTAAGGCTCCAGCGGGTGACGCCGTCCCAATCCCAACATTTCCAGCCGAAGTAATCGTCATCTGCACGACGCTTGAATTTGAACGCCAAAAGCTGAGCTTGCCGTTGTCTTCGGTGTTGCTGATCTGCCAGAACTCGTTGTTGATCAGGCTGTCTTTCAGCTGAAGGCCCAACGCGCCCTTGCGTTCCAGGAGCAGGAGTGTGTTGTTGGGATCAAGCACACCTGTTTCATCGACAAAGATATGCAGCGGAGCCAAAGGCAACAGCGTGCCGATGCCGAACTTCCCACCCTCGGTAATAGACAAGTCTCCTGGGACCTCGCAAGCGTCCTCAGCGAGAACAGGTGGGATCAGCATCACGGCTGTGAGCAGGCAGGCGAAGGTGACGATGGTTGATCGAAGGCGGGCGGTGGGATTGGGGTTCATGGTTTCCTCCCGAGCAATTCGCCTTGCGAATTGCTATGAATTAATGGATTTTTCTCGGTTGAGGTGGACAGGGCTTCTGGGTGGCGCGCTTCTGATGTCGAAGGCGCGTGAATTTTTGAACCACGAAGATCACTAAGAGCACAAAGGGAAACGCAAAGAAGAAGAAATAGATGGCGGCTCTTTCGTGCCGCTGAGGAAGTACGGCTACTACTCAGTGACCGGTAATTCCTCCCTGCTGTCCCGCGGTTCGAAGAACCGCCTATTCTATCTTCGTGCTGTCTTAGCGATCTTCGTGCTCTTTGTGGTTCAAACTGCCTTCTTGTGCTGCTGTATGGCGCGTCAGAACCGGCAGGCGCGTGAGTTTTTAAACGCAGAGGCGCAGGGGCGCAGAGTGGGTCCGCGCTTGTGTGGGTCTGTGGCTGGGACTCGTCGATTTGCTTCTGGTGAGATGCACGAGAAGAGGAATCCTTAGTGTCGCGCGATGTGGGGCTATCTAGTGTGGAAGGCGCTACCCGCGTTTGATTGGCTTCGAATAGTGAAACGCGGGTAGGTTCTTTGGGCGTAAGGGAGTATTCGGCGTGCGATACAAGAGATTTTCTCTCGGGAGCACCAACGGCGACACTCGCCGCGCACTCACAAATAGTCGAGGGCAGAGTGAATCCTTGTTGCGTCTCTGCGTCTCTGCGTCTCTGCGTTTTTTGTGTTTTCGCGAGTTGGGGGGCTGGGGAGTCAATGAACTCCTGCATCATCAGGTCTTCAAATGAGCTGGACAAGGCGGTGGCTTGGTCCTGAGGATTTGCAGCCTGATTTGCCAGGGATTTGTTGGGTTTGCTGGGTATGAGGTTCCGAGACCTTCCGGATGTGTCGTGGCAGGAAGGTGCGCAAAGGGCAGCCATTGGTCCGTGGGGGCGGGCGCTGAAGCACCCGCCTACATTGGGTGATCCAAATTCGAGATGCGAGGACCATCTCGTAGGCGCGTCTTTCAGGGCATGCGATTCGCCCTGCGAATCGCAATGATGGAAGAGGGTGCGTGATTTCATTCTGACACTTTTCTTCCACAGCAATTCGCAAGGCGAATTGCTAACAAATCTGCGTGGCCGTCGTGGCATCTCAACCTCCGCATCACCCGGCCCACAGCTCCGGGTTACGTGCTGACATCTGTTGTCGCGTCCTCTCGCTCATGTCATCTCTCGTTTCTAAAGATCGCAAAAATCGTCGGCCATGGTGGTGCTAGTCTTTGTCGAAGCCATCCACCTCCGCCTGAGGCAATATGCACCGATCCATCCCAAGATCAGAACCAGAAGCGGTGCGATGGCTTCGCGTACTACGGCCGCAAAGAACGTGCCGCCGAGAGATCCCATTGCCCCCCCATCGAGCGGAAGAACGCCCACCTTCAACATCAAAGCCTTTGCGGAAACTCCACAGATGAAAATGACGAATATTCCAGCTAGGATGAATCGGTATCTCCGTTCTATTCTCTCAATTTCAGATTTCACAGGTCTCAGAGCCTCTCCTTCTCCTTGGTTAGTACGCGACAAATTCATCAAACGACAACTTCTTTGTCGAAGGCGCGTGAGTTTTTGAACCACGAAGAGGAAGGGCGCTGGCTCGGGTCTAGACGCGCTTCTTTGTTGAAAGGTTCGTGAGTTATAAAACGCAAAGACGCAGAGGCGCAGAGGTGGTCTTCGCTTGTGTGGGTGAGTGGCAGGGACTCGTCGATCATCTCTTGATGAAACGCACGAGAAGAGAGATCTTTTGGGTCGCGCGGTGAGGGATTACCTACTGCGAACGGTTCGATCCGCGTTGGATTGGCCTCGAATGATGAAACGCGGGTAGTTCCTTTTGGATTTTGAGAGGCTTCGGCGCGCGGCACAAGAGATTTCCTCCCGTGAGCACCAAAGGTGACATTCGCTGCGCACTCACCAATGACCGGGAGCAGAGCGGGTTCTTGTTCCGTCTCCGCGTCTCTGCGTCTCTGCGTTTTTCTTTGTTTCGCGAGTTGGGGGGCTGCGGAGTCAATGATTTCCTGCATCATCAGGTCTTCGGGCGAGGTTTGGGTGACGGTGGCTTGGTTCTGAGGGAGTGTGGTGTGATTTGCCAGGGAAACGTTGGGTCTACGGGGTACGACCTTCCGTGATCCATGCGATTCGCCTTGCGAATCGCTATAAGAGCGGAGATCGAGCTGAGTGTTCCGGAATGTGTTCCTCCACTGCAATTCGCAAGGCGAATTGCTTCGAGTTGCATTCATCCGCGTTTCGTGGTGACTCGACCTTCTCATCTACTCCTCATCACTTCTTAGGATCTTGGAACCTGGCACCGATGCAACCATCTCCCTAGCAGCGCTCCTAGCGTTCCTGGCGTTATCAGAAGGCCATAGCCAATGATCTCGAGAGGAAAGAGGCTGTGTCCTCCCACGCCTCTGAAGAGATCGATGCTTGCAGTTATTGGAAACCAGAACATTGATGCGAGACCCCAAAGCCACCAGAATCGTGGAATCAGGTATCCCGCAACTCCACCAACACATACGAGCAACAGGAGGGAAATACCCTGGAGTCCGTCAATCGAATTTGTCGCAGCCGTCCATGTTCGTACGTTGGCGATGCGCCACGGGAGTTCTATCGCTAGAAAGCCCAGCACCGAAACACAGCTAAATACAGCGGCCACCAACCAACGTGGAGACGAGAAAGACCCTGTGGATCGGGAGGGTTTGCCCCTTACCAACGAAACATCCGATCAGACACTGGAGCCAATGGACAAGTATGATGAACAATACCGCGAAGGCTGTCCGCGAAGCACTTGACCACCCAGAGGTTGCACCCATCACAATCATTCATTGAGCCAAATCCACTCAACAGAATCATCGTATGTCGCCAGCTATCAGCCGTACAGCCGAACATAAAGTAGCACCCATCATGACAATGACAACATTGAATTCTGGCATCATTCTCAAGGCAGGGCGGTATTCTGTCGCACCCGAAACTCTGGCCGAAGTCAATAGCCTGCAACCCGGATGCGTCGGAGTATAGCTCGGGATTGCCTTCGCCATAGTCATAAGTGCTGAGGCTCAACTCACCGACTGAGAAGAAACGAGAGATTGGCTCGCTAGCAGCCATACTCAAGAGCACATCCCGAACCGGATCACTCTGCGTATACCGCCCCCAGCTGGGCCGATACCACCGATGCTGGTTGTAGAAGAGTTCGGTATTGCCAGTCCCACCAAAAGCATCCAAAGCAAACTGACCGGGATAGCGCAGCAATGGATCAGTTGTCTCATCCCCGTGCAGGACATCGTGGACTTCACCGAACGGGAGGGCTTCGGCTTCCCAGAGGAGTTCGCCGTCGTTGGCGAAGGTGGCAAGGGGATAGCCGATGTGGTCTGAGATCAGGTTCTCGATGTTTCCTTGTTCGTCGAAGCGAGCAAGGAGGCGACCACCGAGGTAGACGAAGCTGCGCTCAGTGGTTGTGGTTCCGTTGTCCACGACTTCGTAGGCAGGTCGTCCACCGAGGTCGAGGTAGTGGTCGACCTTGCTTCCTGCGGGATCTGACCCAATAGTTCGGACTCTGATGCCGTTGGCGTTGTAGAGGAAGTTGAAGCGCTGGGTTCCGCCAGTCGATTGGGTCGCGAGGTCGTTCCTTGGTGTGTAGGTGTAAGTCGAATTCTCGTCGGTGAGTAGATTGCCAACGTCGTCGTGACCAAGATTGATCGTTCCTCCGGGAGGCGTCACCTCGATGGTATCCATGAGAGGAGTCAGAGTGGAGGTTGTCGGATCAGTCTTGTAGTCGTATTCCGTAGCCACCTGATTTCCCACTTCACCAAAGACCTTTTGGGTGCGGTTGCCGATGAGGTCATAGGCGAACTGGAGTTCGCCGAAGGAGTTCGGGGCGAGGGTGGTTTCGAGTCGACCGAGGTCGTCGTAGGTGTAGGTTCTGGTGCGCTGCGGTTGAGCCATGTCGAGCACGGCTTCGAGGTTACCCGACTTGTCATAATCGTAAACGCGATCGGCGAAGGCAGAGACACGGGCATTCTGAGCGCTGAAGTTAAAGTTCTGGGTGGTCTGCACGGTGATGCCAATGGGTCCCGGTAGGGTCGGCATCTTGAGATCGGCGCTCTGGGTCTTGAGGCGATACTGCCAGTCGAAGGTGAATGCTTCTTCGACCCCACCGTGAACGAGCGAGTTCATCGGGCCGAAGGGTAGGTATTGAATGTCGTCGGCGAAGACGAGTTTCCTGCCGGAGCAATCGCTCGGCGTGCCGCTGACTCGAATCGGGCGACCGGCATAGTCGAGTTCGTAGGAGATCTCCTCGCAGCCGCGGGTCTGTTTGACGAGGTTGCCGTCGAGGTTGTACTCATAAGAGGTGACGACAGGGTCTCCACCGGCGATCTCTTGCTCTGCGGTGAGCACCGCGCCACGTCGGCCGAAAGCGGTCCATTTCTGGGTTGATACGGTCGTGCCATTGTCTACAACGTCGGCCTGGGCGCGTTGTCCGACAGTGTTGTAGCTATAGTCGACTTCGACGGCATTGGGTCCGTCGCTATAAGTGACAGTGTTGAGGCGACCGTTGACAGTATCGTATTCACGCTCCTCGATGACGCCCCGGGCGTCGGTCTTCTGCGTCAGGCGTCCGGCAATGTCGTAGCGGAGTTCGGTCATACCGGTGACCGGAGAGTCGATCAGGTAGGTCTGACCGAAGTCGTCGATGCCGTAGGTGGTCTCGTTGCCGTTGGCATCGGTGACCTTGGTCAGGTTGCCATGGGCATCGTATTCGTAGCTGGTGACCGCCCATTCTCCGGGATCGGCCAGCTGCTGAACCTCAGTCAGGCGGCCGAGGGCATCGTAGGTGTATTTGACGTTGGGCGTACTGTCAATATCGCTGTAGTGCAGTGGATCCTCGTAGAACTCGAGGTTGCCGGCAGCGTCGTACTCATACTCTTCGACAGAGGGATCCAGATCGCCATCGGCAGCCGGTCGCATCAATCGCCACAGGCGACCGTTGGCGTTGTACTCGTAGTCGACCTGACGGGTCTGCTCGATGCCGTCGCCGATCCAGGTGGTTTCTGAAGTTGCCGGACCTGCATAGTCTGCTGGATCCATGTAATCCGGGTTGTAGGCGTAAGCGATCTTTTCGAGTGGATCCGTACCATCCGAGCCTCTGCGCGACACGGCTTCACGACGCCCCCAGGTGGGATCGTAGGTGTAGATTGTCGTCCCCCCTTCGGGCGAGATCATGCTTTCGAGCTGTCCGTTGGGGTAGTAGGCGTAGCTGGTGATCAGATCCTGGTTACAGGGATATTCGCCGCAATTCTCTTTGATTGTGGAGGTCTCGAGTTGCCCTTTCGTGTTGTAGCTGAAGGTGGTCACGACGCCGCGCGGGTCGATGATGCTTGTCACGTTGCCGGATAGATCGTAGTCGTTGTATACGGTGACCAGGTCACCCGGATCCTTGCGTGCGGCAAGGCGACCTCGGAGGCGAGCATCAACCTGCACCGAAAAGTCTGTCGGATAGTAGACATAGTCGGCTCGGTCGGAGCTTCCAGTGAGCGGCCCGTCGACCGATTTGAGTTTGCCCTGGGGCTGCGGGCCGGCCGCCATCGCAGGCGTGAAACTGAGGTTTCCACCGGTGTGGAAAACGTTGGGATCGAAGCCGTGCACCGCGGCTGTCTCCAATCCGTTGTAGAGGTCACTTACAGTGGTGAGGGTTTCGGGGCTCTTCGGCCCGGGTGGTGTGCTTTCGTGATCCCATGTCGAACCCGTCGTTTCCGATTTGAGCAGGGTACCGGTGGCGACATCGTATTCGAAGTTCTGGCAGGTGGCGGCTGCAGACTCGAACACGCTTTCACGGCAGATTTGAGTGCGCCTGTAGAGCCATTTGAGGTCATCGTATCTATAGCTGGCCCAAGATTCTGGGACCGCGCTTGCAAGATCGAGTGACATCAGATCATCGGTGCTTTCGACTCGACAATGGTTTCCTTCGGGATCGTTCGCCGGGTCGCATCCTGGCGGAGCGATGCCCCGACTTTCCGACCTCACCCGGTTCAACAAGTCGTAAGTCCAGGTGGTGATGTAGCCACTGGAATCCTGCTTGCGAACACGGTGCCCGTATCGGTCGTAGCCGAGCACAGTGAATTCACCGTCTCCATTGCAGGGGCACATGCCGCGGATCTCCACCACCTGATGGGGACGATCTTCAAACGGCCGGATGTAGTATTCGCTCTGCAACCCGGACGCCCAGGTGACACGGGCGACATATTCTCCGGCATCGGTATTGATGGGTCGCAGCGGATCGGTCGGCACGACGTCGTACTGGATCAGGGTTACATTCTCGTCGGCGACCCGTGAAGTCATCGCCCAGCCCTCGTAAGGGTGTCCCGGATCATAGTAAATATGTTCCTCGATGATGCGCCTGCTGTCCTCAACTTTACTGAGCAGGTCGTTGGTGTAGGTGTAGGACCGCCACAGAGCGTTGTCGACCAACACTTCATCGAGAAAATCGCCGATATAGGTGAATTCCCAATCCGTGGCCGTGTCCGCTGCGTTGATGAAAGTGACCCTGCCGGTGGCGTCAGCCGTAACTGTCCACAGTACATTGCTGTGGGCATCTGAGACCGTGTCGGGACGATTCTGAGCATCGTAGGCGATGAAGACACCTTCACCAGTGCTGTGCGATTCGATCGATATGAGTTTGGCCTCTGAAGTGCCATCGACGACCTGGAACGTGCGCACCAGATCACCATCGGGCTCGGTGTAGACATACGGTGAGTACGGATCATTCATATCTACTCTGCTCAACCGCCCGGCGTGGCCACCAAGCGGCCATTCCTGACGGGACAGAGCGAAAGGACGCGAAAAGAAGGTCGAAAAATTGGTCTCGGTGATGACCTCGTAGAGATCGTCGCCATGATCGACGACTTTGGCGTCGAAGAGCGACCACCAGCCGCGGCCGAAGGCGCCGACATCAGTGTTGATGCTGTCGTAGGTGCGGGCTGCAATGCCCGGTAGGGGTGAAGGTAGAGGATCGTGATCGGTGTAGCGCATATTGCCGTTGGTGAGGCGGACGGGGGCGCCTTCCTCAGGTATTGGGCACATACCCTTGCCACTCGGTACGGGGTCGTCTGCCTTATTCTTCTCATCCCGTGGTGGAGGGGTGCTATCACCGGGGAAGCGCGCTTCTTCGACGGCTTTTGCAAATCCGGGATCGTCGCCTGAGCAAACAAACAGCGTTAGCCTGACGTTCGGCTTACCTGGGGGCGACGGACCTACAACGGTGATTGCTCTTTGACCAGTAAATCCGGTTACATCGACCTGATTTCCTATCCAAATGGGCTCTGTTTGCTGCCCATCATCGGACACCCATTCAAGCCGGACCTTTCCCGCTCCCGCTTGCGGAAGAATGTATCCAACGTTGGCAGGAAATTTATTGGGATCCACAGGGTCGTTCGCGTCTGCTAGATAGAAGTAGTCAATGCTCGGCATATGGTCTACA
>JAAESQ010001578.1 GCA_024229275.1 bacterium
AAGATCAGAGTCTGGTCTTTGAATCAGCTCGAAACGCGTGTCGTAGATCGATTTCAGAACCTCTTGGTCGAGAATCTGAGATGGTGGACCCTGTACGACAACTTTGCCTTCACGGAGGGCGAGAATTGAGTCTGCTGCGGCAAGAGTGAGGTTGAGATTGTGGGTGACGGTCAGAATCGTGAGTCCAGTGGCTTTGTGAAGATGGCGTAGCAGGTCGATGATCTGAACTTGGTGGCGATAGTCGAGAAAGGTCGTCGGTTCGTCGAGGAGTAGAATTTCGCCTCCCTGCGCGAGAGCGGCAGCAATCAGCGCGCGCTGGCGTTCTCCCCCGGAGAGTGTTGAGAGAAGTCGATCTGAGTACTGGGTAGCATCAGTCAATTCGAGTGACTCTCGCACTGCCTCATGGTCAGCCTCACGCGATGTTCCCCAGCGATCAAGGTGGGCATAGCGGCCCATCTGGACGAACTCTCTGACGGTGTAGTCGTGCTCGAGGGATTGGAGCTGCGGGACGTAACTAACACGTCGAGCCAATGCGCGGCGTGAAAGCGAACGAACCGAGTGATCACTCACGAGAACATCGCCTGTTGTCGGCTGCAACAAGCCATCGATTATCCGCATGAGGGTGGACTTGCCGGCGCCGTTGGGCCCGATGATTGAGATCAGTTCACCCTCTTTGGCAGCGAATGACACTCCGTCAAGAACCAGTTTTCCCGCAATCGAAAATGAGATGTCGCGGACTTCGAGAATGCTGGCTTTCATCGAGCGTCCTTCAACAATTCGGGGTGAAGCATCTTGGCGATGAGTTGTACAGCTTCGACTGTCCGAGGTCCTGGAACCTCCATGATGCCGCTTGCGATGATGAACACGGAATCCGAACGAACCGCACGCAACTCTGCGAGGTCGCGCCAATCGGCACGTGCTGTCTCAAGGTCAGTTTCGCCGCGCTCGATCGAGGTGACGACGTCTACAATGATGTCTGGATTGAGCGATATAAGGCCCTCACGGGAGAGTTCAGGGTATGCGGCTATGGATGTCTGGAGGACGTTTATTCCGCCTGCGGCTTCAAGCACATCGTCGAGATAGGTGTTCGGTCCGGCTGCCCAGACCCGACTCACCGTGCCGCTGCCCACCCTGCGGTCGACGACGAGCAGAACGCTGGGAGGAGATTGCTCGCCGATGAGGTTCTCAACCGCTGCCAGCTGACTCTCACAGGAAGCTGCAAGAGCTCTGCCGGCCTCTTCAACGCCGCAGGCCGAACCGATTTCGCGAATCGAAGAAAGAATGCCGTCGACCGAGCTATGGTCCACCTGCAACGTGGTGATACCGAGGCCCTCAAGTTGAGTGCGGACCGTATCGTGGTCTTGGATCAGTAGGACGAGGTTGGGTTCGAGTGCCACGATCGATTCCAGGTTGGGATCGAGGAATCCCCCGATGTTGGGCTTGTCGAGAGCTTGAGGCGGAAAATCGCAATAGCGAGTCACGGCGACGACCTGATCGTCGAGTCCAAGAGCAAATGCGATCTCGGTCAAGCTCGGAGCCATCGAGATGATGCGATCGGGTGGGTTTGACTGGGAGGGGAGGTGCTCCTGAGGTGCATTCACGACGCACGCAGAGCACAACGCCAACAACATTCCGAATAGGATAGCCCAGCCTATTGGAGTCTCATGACCGATGTCCAGCATGCACTCCCGTAGTACTGATGGGGTGGCTACTCCTCGGGCCATAGGGGCTGTCCGTGGAGTGCGATGTCGTCTTCGAGCGCCGCTCGGTCAAGGACCCGCTTGATCTCGTCGCAAGCTTCTTTGTTGGTGGGCCACTTCGACACATCGATGAGTTCGCCGATAGTGACTCGACACCGGCCGAACGGCGCTGGCACGATCATCCGGTCCCAGGACTTGAGTCGCAAGCAGGGGCGCGCGGAGAAGCTCAACGGGACTATTGGCAGAGCGAGGCGCCGAGCGAGCTCGGCTGCTCCGGGCTTGGGTCTCGCACGCGGCCCTCTCGGTCCGTCGACTGTGAGAGCGGCAAATTGGTTGCGTTCGTCTGCCATCTCCTCTTCGAGTTGGTCGAGCGCAAGGCGGCCGCCTTTGCCGGTTGATCCTCTCACTGCTTTGACTCCCAATGCACCGATCATACGGGCGGCAAGCTCTCCGTCGGCCGAACGGGATGCCATCGATATGACTCCTCGGCGTGCAAAAAAGAGGATCAGCCCAAGGCCGCGGCCGTGATACAGCGCATAGATACCGCGAGGTGCATTCTCGAGGTTCTCGGCTCCAACTAGGGTGCACCGCAGTGTGTGTCTCCAGACTCTGCACAGATTCCCGGCGAGTGCACCAACAACGACGTGCTTCCACATGGAGAGAATTGTACTCGCGTTTATCTCAGAGCCGAGAGGATAGAATAGGCAGATGATGACAGCATGGGCAATCCTCCGAAGCATGCGGCCGGAACAGTGGCTCAAGAATGGATTCGTACTTGCGCCTCTTGTTTTCAGCGGGCTACTGCTTGACTCGTCTGCACTCGCAAAGGGTCTCCTCGCCGCGGTGGCATTCAGCCTTGCAGCGTCTGCGACCTATCTCATCAATGATGTTCGTGATCGCACGAAGGATCGGATGCACCCGATCAAGAAATCGAGGCCAATCGCGGCCGGTGAGCTCTCGGCCACCACTGCGTTGTCGTGCGCGCTTGTACTGGTCGGCGGGGCCGCATTGGCAGGGATTGAACTCGGCCCCGCGTTCGCTTTCGTGCTGGTCACGTATCTTGTGCTCACGTTGTTGTACTCCTTGCTGCTAAAGAGACTAGTTTTCGTCGATGTGCTCGTAGTCGCGGCCGGCTTTGTCATCAGAGTGCTGGGGGGAGCTGCGGCGATCTCAGTGCCAGCGTCAAGCTGGCTTCTGCTCTGTGCCTATTTACTTGCTCTCTACTTGGCCCTCGGCAAGAGGCGGGCGGAGATGGTCCTCCTTGGCGAGGGCGGCGGGTCGCATCGAACGGTGCTGAGTCACTACTCTTTGCCATTGGTCGATCAGGCAATCAGTGTCGTTTTGGGCGCAACCGTACTCGCCTATGCGTTGTACACGGTCGCCCCCGGAACAGTCGCCAAGGTTGGGTCTGAGGGTCTGATGGCGACGGTCCCGATTGTGCTGTACGGGCTATTTCGCTACCTCTACCTGTTGCACCGGCACGAGATGGGCGGAAGCCCAACGCGGGCGCTTCTGACAGACTGGCCGTTGCTCGTATGCGTCGTAGTGTGGGCGGCAGTTGCGGGATTGGTGATTCAGCTCGGGTAGGGGCTCGCCGAATGATGAAAAATGAATGATGAGAGATGAGATTGGAGCCCACCTAGCCATGGAGGCTGTGGCTGGGGGGGGGGTAGAAGGTAGTGCCCGGTGGAGAATCTACCGACCGGCGGCACGTGCCTGGCTCTGGATTTCGAGAGTCCTAGTTCTTTCGGTTTTTAGGTATCCTTTGATCTCGATAGTCCGTGCCAGAGCTTCTGCTCTGGCAACCGAATGTCGATCACAAACACGACTACGATCACGCGCACGCTTGAGCCAAGTGAAGGATGTAGCTAGCCGGCCGCCAGCCTCTTTGCCGCTTCCCTTGCCTGGCGGATGCAGTCGTTGACTGATACTCCCCGGTAAGGCGAACCCGCAAGCTGGATGCCGATTTCTGCGGTGGCTTGCTCAGCCACCTCAACCCGCCGCAGGTGTCCGATGCCGTACTGGGCGATTCCGTACTTGTGGCGAATGATCCAGGTCCGGTCCGGCTCGGGATTCGAGCCGAAGAGTTTCTCGTGTGCAGTGCGCGATCGCGAAACGAGGCTTTCGTCACTTTCTGCTGCTGCGGCAGGTTCGCGTGCCCCACCGATCATTGTGCGAAGCAGGAGTCTGCCGTCGGGGACCTGCCCGGGAAAGATGTCATGGCAAAACAGAGTTCCAAGGATGCCGAATGGTTCCTGGCCAGGTATGAGAAAACCAAAGCCTGAGACCGGGTGAGAGAATGCGTCTCGTGTCGCGTACGATGAGTTGACGATTGAGATGGGTACGGTCTCAACCTGGCTCAGCGAATCCACAGCTGCGGGTGCCACGGGGCCGAGCAGACGAGCTGCAGCTGCTGCGGGAAGGGTCAGAAGGACTCTCTTCGCGTGAATCTCGAAATCGCTGCCTCGAAGCAGCAGTCCGCCCTCTACGGGCTCGATCGACAGTACCGAAGAGCCGAGTTTGATGCGATCGCCGAGTCGGGCTACCAGCGCATGAGGCATCTGCTCCATACCTTGGCGGAATGTCGTCAGCGTTCCGCCCGGGCCGGCGGGTCCTCCTCCTTTTTGACCCTGGCCTCGTTGTTCGCGTTTGCGAGCCAGCAGTGCACGGGTGAGCGATCCGTATTGGCTTTCCATAGCTTCCATGCGAGGGAAGGTCGCACTGAGGGAAAGGCGGCGAGAATCGCCGGCAAATACGCCGGTCGCCATCGCGTCGACAAGCACATCGGCGGCCTCTTTGCCGATACGACGCTGAGCGAACGAATGTATCGACTCGTCATAGGTTCGTCGCTTGCGGGCAAATGGTTCCAATGCGACTCGCAGGCGACCACGAAGAGACAGTAACGGAGATCTGAAGAACGCTGGGGGAGTGAGTGGAACCGAGTGGAGCCGTCCATCACGAACTATGTAGCGGTCAGCGGCTTCTTCATTGGCTCGCACGAGGTCGTCTGTCAGACCAACGGAAGCAGCTAACGCAAGTGTGTCGGGCGCGTTGTCGAGAAATCCCTGTGGACCCCACTCAAGAATGTGCCCGTCGATATTCTTCGTCTGGATCTTGCCACCCACGCGTGTGTCAGCTTCAAGAACCACGCTGTCGGAAATTTCGCGATCATGTTCGAGCCACCAGGCTGCTGCAAGGCCGGTGATACCGCCCCCGACGATTGCGACCCGTACATCCATCGATGACTTGCCAGACATCCTCATTCTCCATCTTTATCTGCGTTGAGCACGAAGTCCGAAACAGCGGTCTCCGAACCTGAAGAGTATCACCAGGGCTCGGTGGCAGGAACAACGTCAGTCGCGAGCTGTTGGATTCCATCTCCTACAAGAGCGAGCGAAACAATGGTCGCGGCAATGGCCAGACCAGGAAACGTTGCCAGCCACCAGCCACTGGGGAGTACCTGATGGCCTTGGTGAATGAGTGAGCCCCAAGTCGGTGTTGACGGAGGGACTCCGAGACCGAGATAGGAAAGGGTTGCTTCGGCAAGGATCAAAGCGCCGATTCGCAGAGCCAAATCCTGCGCAAGAGGCCCAGCGGCGTTGGGTGCGAGGTGGCGTATCCAAATGACAAACCAAGGTGTTCCGGAGGATCGTGCGGCGAGGACGAACTGCCGCGAACGAAGGGAGAGCACTTGGCCACGAACGAGACGGGAGAAGTTCATCCAAGAGGTCAGTCCGAGAAGCAGAATGAGCACCAGGGCACTAGGCCGCAGGACGCTCACCGCTAGGATCATGAGAAACAGTACCGGGAAGGCGATGAGGGCATCGACGAGTCGCATGAGTGTTGCGTCGACCCACCCCCCGGCGGTGGCCGATACCATGCCTATCAGGCCACCGATGATCACGGCGATAACCAGAGCCAGACCGGCGATCAACAGAGAGACCCTTCCGCCCGTCAAGAGTTGACTGAGGACGTCTCTGCCGAAGCGATCCGTGCCTAACCATACGCGGTGTGTGTGAGTGGAAACGACGCTGCTGAGCGACACTTCCATCGTCCGTCGCGGTCCTTTTATGAGGATGCGATCGGATTTGAACTGTGGTGAGGGGCTGACGATAGAAGATCCGTTGCTGCGTTCGATGACTGTGACTTGGGTGCACGGGGCCAGAAGAGCGGCATGAACCGGATCTGACGCTTCACTGGCGCTCAGGAACGAAGGGCCAAGAAGGCAGCTGAGAATCGTCGTGCACAGAATGGAAAGGCCGACAATCAAGCGCATCGGGAGACGGCGAATGCGAACTCTGGTCATCGGCTTTCCCGGGTGCGGGGATCGACCACTGTGTAGAGGATGTCTGAGAACAGGTTACCCAAGATGACTCCGCAAGCACCGACGACCGTAGCCCCCATGATTACTGGAACATCGCGGGCCACCGCAGCTTCCCAAAGAACACGACCCATGCCCGGCCACGAGAAAACAACCTCGATGACAACCGATCCGGAAAACAGTACTGGAATCGATAACCCGATCATTGTGACAACCGGGAGGAGGGCAGGTCGAAGAGCGTGCAGCCACAAAATGCGCCATCTCGGCAGGCCGCGAGCGCGACAGGCAAGGAGAAAAGTTGAACCCCGGAGTTCGAGCAAGCTTGCTCTGAGATAGCGGGCGGTTGCTGCCGCACCAACTATCCCGAGGCAGCAGGCGGGGAGTACGAGGTGATGCAACACGTCGAGGAGTGAGGCGAGACTGGAGTTGGTGTTCGTGTGGACCGAATGCATATGGGAGGCTGGAAACCAACCGAGCATGAGTGCAAAGATCAGAATCGCCAAGCCCGCGATCCAAAACGATGGAAGACCATAGAGAACGAGGCCAAACACCGAGGAGAAACGATCGAACCATCCAAAGGGTCGACGCACTGCTGCTAGGGCAAGTGCGAGGCCGAGCGTAAGGTCCAACACAAGGGCCGTGCCCGCCAACAGCAGTGTGGGTGGCAGGGCGGTAGCGAGAACTCGAGTGACGGGCATTCGGTAGTGAAACGACACTCCCAAGTCGCCGGCGGCAAGCGATCGCAGCCAGCTGAGGTACTGCTCGTGGATTGGCCGGTCGAGGCCGTAACGGTGTCTAATCTGTTCCCTGGCCTCTGGTGGTAGGCGTGAAGCGTCGATTGTGTCGACATAGCTTCCAGGCGCAGCCTGAACGACGAAGAACGTGGCTGTGGCCACGAGCCAGAGCAACAGGATTGAAACGGACAGGCGTCGGGCAACTTGGCTCAATACGCGATCCCTTTGTTGCTGAGGTGCTACGGGGTGTCAACCACGAACCAGTGTTCGATGTTGTAATAAGGGGAGAGTTCGTTGATGTCGGCTCCGTGCACGCGGGTGTTGAGGCCGGATATCTGAGTTCTCTCGTACAGGAAGGTGTATGGCTGATCGGCCACGATAAGGCGCTGAATTTCGTCGACGAGCGGCTTCTGAGATGCGAAATTTGGGAGTTCGTTCATTTCTAAAATGAGTTCATCCACTTTCGCATTTGAATAGCGGACATAGTTGTAGGTAGGTTCGCCTTCAGCGGCGCTCAGCCAAGCGTCCTGCAGATCGATGAAGGTGCCTTCGATCCATGCGCCGACGTAAGCATCGAACTGTCCAGTGCTCTGGCGAGCGGACAGCGACCCAAAATCAATGAAATGTAGCCGAACATCAACACCGATGAGTTTGAGTTGGTCCTTCACAATCATCGCGACATCGCGCCGGGTCTGACTCTCATTGTTGGTCATGAGCTCGAATGTGAAGCTCGTTCCTTCTCGATCGAGAACACCGTCGTCGTTGCTGTCTGACCAGCCAGCCTCGGCCAGAATTGCGCGCGCACGGTCAAGATCGAATGCTGGAGTCTCGATATCTTGATTGTAGGCCCACATGTAGGAGAGGACTGGGCCGGTCGACAGCCCAGAATAACCACGCCAGATGCTGTCGAGAATTGCTTCTCGGTCTATGGCATGAGTCAACGCTCGCCGAATGGCTGGATCGGAAAAGAACGGGTGTCGATTGTTCCAGCCGATATACCCATACCCGCGGTCGGGATTCTTGATCAAGCGTAGTGTGGGTGTTGCTTCGATCCTGGCCGTGTCTCGGGCGGGGACGGTTTTTACAAAATCAAGGTCGCCGGCCAGCAGCTGGGTCACCAAGCCGCTCTGGTCAGGCACAATCCTCCAGACAACATTGTCCAGATAGGGAAGTCCATCCTTCCAATAGTTTGGATTGCGTTCCAGGACGATTTCTTGTTGACTTGTGTGGCGGGCGAGTTGGAACGGTCCGGCGGACAGGGCTTGAGCTGCCCAATCGGTCTCCTCCCAAAGTTCGATTGGAATCTCCTGCCAGACATGAGCCGGTAGGATGAGCCCTTCGTTGGCATCCATAAACTGATAGGGATAGAGCCGGTTGAACGTGAATCGTACAGTGTGCGGGTCGATAGCCTCGAGCTTGTCGATCGCATCCTTGACGTAAATACCGGTCCAGCCGAGTTCTTCGTTCATCTGAATCTGCCAGGTAAACAGCACATCGTCCGATGTCACCGGGACGCCGTCGTTCCAGACTGCGGATGCATCTAAATGGATGGTGAGTGTTAAGTGATCTTCAGACCACTCCCAGGAAGAGGCCAGATTCGGCAGGAACGTCGGAGGATGGTCACGGTAGTCCACCTGGTCGAGCGCGAGTGATGGATAGATCAAACGAAGTAGGTCGTCGCCAAACTGAGTGTCGTTGAGGTAGGGATTCCAGTTCTGCACATCGGACGCTACACCAATGACCACTGTTCCGCCCTGTCTTGGTGTTGGCGTACTCTCGGCTGGTGGTGTTGAGGCCGGTTGACATCCCATCTGGAGTGCAAAAAAACCGATGACGACAGTCAGAATTAGGGTTTTTCTCATGTGATCTCCAGGCCTATCCTAGCGCAGCCAAGGGATGCAGCGTAGAATCCGCCGGGAAGACGGGATTGGTGCTCGATTGTCTTCACCGCAGCGGTGGAGATGGAAATCAGCACCGAACAAGCGCCCCGATTTGTGGTTGGAGGATTCAATGTCACGTTTCGCTCTCGTATCAGTTTCGGACAAGACTGGCCTGGAAGAACTGGGGTCGCGTCTCAACACGTTGGGCTGGCAGATACTGTCGACCGGGGGAACCGCTGCGGCTCTCCGTGACGCAGGTTGCAGTGTCGTTGACGTCGGTTCGCATACTGGATTCCCCGAGATTCTTGGTGGGCGGGTCAAGACACTTCATCCGCGGATCTTTGCTGGAATTCTTGCTGCGCCGACAAACGAGCATCGGAGACAGCTTGCCGATCACGAGATTCCTGAGATCGATCTTGTTGTCGTCAATCTCTACCCGTTCAAACAGACTGTGGCTCAGGATGACGTGCCGATGTCTGACGCAATTGAGCAGATTGACATCGGCGGGCCGAGTCTGATTCGTGCGGCGGCGAAGAACCATGAACGTGTGAGCATCATCGTGGATCCAGACGACTACGATGCCATCCTTGGCCAGCTCGAAGCGGGTGAAGTATCAATCGAGACCCGCAGAGAGCTTGCGCAGAAAGCTTTTCGTCACACCGCGGCCTACGATGCGGCGATTGCAGCTGAGCTGCCTCGTTTCATCGGGAACGGATCGCGCGAGGGCGCGGCGGCGGCGGCGAATTCGCTGCTGGAGTCACAGTCAGTTGCTCTGAGATATGGAGAGAATCCGCATCAGTGGGGCCAGTTGGCGCGCGCCGAGCCGCGCCGTGGGCTCGCCGGCGGGGAACAGCTTCAGGGCAAAGAACTGTCATACAACAACCTTGGTGACACAACCGGAGCCTGGCGACTGGTGTGGGATCTGCCAGAGGCGGGAGTTGCGGTCATCAAGCACGGTAACCCCTGCGGTGTGGCGGTGTCAGAGGATATGGCCGAAGCCTTTCGACTGGCGCGGGCTACGGATCCGATTTCGGC
>JAAESQ010001579.1 GCA_024229275.1 bacterium
TCATGCAATTCTCTGCGAGTAAAGGGTTTAGACTATTCAGTCGCGGCCGATATTTTGGCGGACGAGAGTCAGTCTTGATTGGAGAATCCGATGAAGCAACGGCCTGTGCTGAGTTGGACTGTAGGAAGATAAAGCCTACGGTCGTGAGATTTTAGTGTAGCACTGTAGCAGAACACCGTGCCAATAATACAGCTCTGTGTTTCATAAAAGGCCTCAGTAGTGAATCTGTGAATTTCCCCTCTCGCCTTTTGGAAAGAGTTTCTGTTTATCGTTTATTTTGAATAATTAGGTATCGCTCCTGTACCGTGTAGTGGTGTAGCGTTACAGTATGACACATAGTCATTCACAGCGAAAATTGAACTGGATGGACCGGGAATGGACGGTCACACATTCTGCAAGGGTGAAGACCGGCACAGTCGTCGGTTGATGTGCTTAGTCAGAGATTGACATCGATGTATCAGAGCCATAGAGTACTACAACAGTGATACGCAAATTAGACACGAGCTGAGGGAGGATCAATGCTTGGCACGCTCAGGATAGACGCACGTACGCCCGTTCCGCTGTGGCGGCAGATCGAGGATGGAGTTCGTCGACTGATTGCATCGCAGAGCATTGGCCCGGGTACCCCAATGCTATCGGTGCGAGAGCTTGCCTTTGAGCTCAGTGTGAATCCAGCCACAGTGGCTAAGGCTTACCAAAGATTGTGTGAGGATGGTGTCTTGACCGTGCGGCGAGGGGAAGGAACTTACGTCGCTGATAGGCCAAGAGCAGAGGTCGAAGCGGACCGAGAGGAGCTGCTCGACTCAGCGGCCCGGGAGTTTGCAAAGGTTGCCGTGACAATTGGAGCGAACCGCATGGCCGCCCTTGAGGCGATGGCAAGGGTATGGGGCGACGTGGCGGAAGAGGCGGAATAGTCGGTGTGAGGGCCCCAGTCGCGTGATGTTCTGGTGTTCCCGACAGCGAGACCGAAGATATGTAGTAGAAGTCTTCTGTCTCGGCCTGTGTAACCTTTGTCGGACGAGCTACGTTTTGCATAACGGATGACGAAGGACGCTTTCGAGTCGGCCGTTGAGCGGCATCAACATCGGGTGTTCACCTTTGCGAGCTACTTCCTGGCGGATCGCAGTGAAGCAGAGGACGTCACCCAGGAGGTGCTCATTAAGCTGTGGAGGAAACGGGCCATGATTCGATCGGAACGCCTTGGAGGGTGGTTGCTGAAGGTCACCCGGAACGCATGTTATGACAGGTTGAGGAGACGACAATCAGCCGCTCGCGTATTCTCCAAGGATGCCGATGAGGCCGTCTTCGATCTTGCAGCATCTGCTCAGGCTGGGCCTGAAGAGCTGACCCGCGCGTCGGAACTCAAGCGTTGGTTGGGCAAGGCTGTCAGCGCGCTCAACGAACCGCAGAGGAGCATCGTCATCCTTCGGGAGATTCAAGGCCTCTCATATCAAGAGATCTGTGAGGTTTTAGGATTACCGATCACAACTGTGAGGGTCGCTCTTCATCGCGCAAGGCGGCGCCTTCGTGAGAGTTTGCGGGAGGTACACGACAATGTCTCGGCTGCCTGAGAACCTATCGTGTGTGGAGACCCTGGAACACATCGAGGCCTTTATAGATGAGGATCTCGAATGTGAACAAGCCGCGGCGATGGCAAACCACCTCTCTCAGTGCAACGCGTGCCGGCAGGAACTCGAGTTTGCCAAAAAAATAGTCAGCGGCCTCCACACTCTCCCAGACCTGCGAGCTCCCGCTTCGATTATTGAGAATGTAAGGCAGCATCGTCGAAGAAGCTGGTTCCATGTATTTTTTGGACCACTCTTTTTGGCCAACCGCCGGCCTGCTTTGGGTGTCGCTGCAGCGATGGCTGTGATCCTCATTGCGGTCAGTGCAGGCCTCTGGCGACAGCAGTTTGTGACCCCACCGATCGATCCCGCGGTCGAACAAGCAACGTCCGAAGTCCGACTTGCACTGGCCTATGTTGGGAAAGCGAGTCAACACGCTGCAAATGACCTTCGCAATGAGCTGTTCCGTGACAGGGTCGTCGCTCCAACTCTGCGAAGTCTGTCACATTCTTTTGAGTACGCCGTGCCTATGGTGCCGAGCAGTGATATTGAGCCGGTTCGAACACCGGAAACGAGGAGTTGAACGATGAAGAAATTCGCATTTTGCGCGCTATGCGTGATGGTGTTGACAGCGGCGACATCTCTAGGAGTCCAGCAGGATGACCTGGAATCGCATCCAGGCTACTTTCCGCTCGAGGAACTCGATCTCCTCGCTCCGGCTGACGTTAAAGTAGATGTCAATCTCTCGGGCGCGATGATTCGGCTTGTAGTCGCTGCAACGAAGAACGAAGATCCGGAACTGTCGAACATGCTCTCGGAACTCAAACGGATTCGCGTAATCGTCGGCGAAACGACTAGCGATGATCTTTCACAAATCATGTCTCAGCTTGACAAAGCCGGGCAACGGCTAGCCTCGAGTGGTTGGAGCGTCATCCTCAAGGTGCGTGACGATGAGGAGTTGGTGCGCTTTATGGTGCGCGAAACAGATGGGGTCATTGATGGTATGACCGTTCTGTACGTTGATGGCGCAGAAGATGTGGCGATGATCAACATTGTCGGCAGAATGGATCCTGCGATGATCGGAAGACTCGGGAGTACTTTTGGTGGGCTCCCGGATCTCGATGAGTTCGAAGTCGACAGGTAGTCGGAGGCCAGCTATGAAAAGTCTTCGCTTTTGCTCCTGCGAGCGCTTCCGAACGGTAGCTGCGGTCATCTCATCTTTTATCATTGTTGTAATGACTTCGGGCTGCATGACCGCGAGAACGGCAAATCGTGTCACCGCCGAACTCGAAAATGAAATCCCCGAACTCCGCCTCGAAAGAGAGTTCAGCCTCACCCTTGGACGAATGTCATTGGCAATCGTCCGAACCGCGATCAAGATCTCGGGTGATGTGGTTGACGAGCAAGAAATGGAGATCCTTCGTGGACTTCGGCGCGCTGAAGTCGGCGTTTATCGGGTCATCGACGACCTCCCAGTGGACGCGAGACCTCGTTTGGCGGCTTTTGGAAATAGGTTCGTTAAGAACGGCTGGCACAATATCGTTCGTACGACGGAACACCAAGGCCACGTTTGGATCTACGGTAAGCCGGACGACAACGGTGACCTAAGAGGCCTGCTCGTCATCGCTCTTGAGGATGATGAACTCGTGGTGGTGCGACTCGACGGGCGACTCCAAGAGGCTCTTACTAAGGCGACTATGGACGACCCGCAGGGATTCGTTGAGGCCCTTGAGTCTTCCTAGTGCGGTCGCCGTTTCGAGTAGCTAGTCGACTTCGTTCGGAGTCAGAAGGAAACCGACGAGACTGTCGAGTTCCTGGTCTTCGAGAGTTCTAATCGCCGCCATGCCGACTGCGTACGGCTCCGATAGCAGTACGAGTCTCTGGCTCTTTGCCCTAACCTTATCGGGATCGAGAATGTAATCGGTCAAACTCACCTGATCCCAATGAGAAGCAAGCTTCGAAAGCGGCGGCGCGGCGCGGGTCCCTTCGAGAACCTCACCGTGGCACCGCCCGCACTTCAGCTCGACGTAGACACTATGCCCAGCCTGGGACGGCGATCCATCCTGCGTATCCTGAAAATTCCTCTCTGCTGAACAGGCAATGAACGTCGCTCCAACAACCACTCCAGCTAGGCACACGAGTATCGTTGTTGTGGAGTAACCACGGTGTCGGCGAATGAATGCTAGCGGGTCCAATGCTCACGCCTCAACAAGCGCATCGACCTTGGCGGCACACACAAAATCGTTCCGTGAAAGCCCGCCAACCGTGTGGGTGCTGTAGGTCACCCCGCAGGTGTTGTAACCGACGACAAGCTCTGGATGATGATCCTCTCGATGTGATATCCAGGCCAGAGCATTGACGAATGCGATGGTCTTGAAATGGTCCTCGAATTGGAACGTCTTCGATATCTGACAATCAGTTCTGTCCCATCCGTCGATGTGGTTCATGAGGTGGCCCACCGCATGGTCGTCGAGTGGCTGAGTGCCTTCCGGAATCGCGACGCAGCCGCTCATGACCAGCTCGTTGTCACACATCTCGTCCTCCTTCAGAAGGTTCGCCTCAGACTAGCACGAGCTGTGCGGGCTCCTCAGCGAGTGCTTGGACTTCTCCCAGGAGCTGACCTTGAAAACTCACCTCGGAACCGAACCGGTAGCGCATGCGTAATATATGACAGGAGACGGAAAATGTGGACCTTCATCGTTTGGCTCATCCTGTTACTACTCTGTTGGCCTTTGGCTCTGTTGGCGCTTGTGCTCTACCCGATCGTGTGGATTCTGTTGCTTCCATTTCGCCTCGTTGGAATCTGTGTCGAAGGAGTGTTCAAGCTTCTGAAAGCCATCCTTTTCCTTCCGGCTCGAGTACTCTCTGGTCCTGCCAAGGCATGACCTACGATCCATCTTGCTGAACTCTCCCTTGGATGGATGGCTATTTTGTTTCTTTCTCAATGAGCTCGGAGTAAATATCGCTCATAAGCTCTGACTGAATGCCTTTGTCTGCGACCTTGAGGATGCGTTTGCGCCCGATCTTTCCGGCTTCACGTACCCTCTGAGGATTCTCCGCGACCCAGCGCATCGCGGCGACCAGACCTTCGTGAGAATCCAAGGGCACGAGATGCCCCTCCTGGTGTTGCGTAACCAGTTCATAGTATTGGGGCAAGTCACCCAAAATGGGATAGCACTCGCACGCCAGGCACTCGTACAGAGACTGTGGCATGCCATCTGAGGGGGGGACAGCAATAGCGCATGTCGCGAGGTTTAAGTAGAGGGGCATGTCCTCTGCTGTGATGAAGCCAACGAAACGAACCTGTTCTGTGATCTGGAGTTCCTCAGCGGTTGCGCGAAGGTAGGCTACGTAGTCAGAATCCTCCGGCGAACCGCAAAAGATCAAGCTCGACGGCCGATCGGCTGAGCGTGCGTATTCTGCGTATGCTCGCAGAATGTGCTCCTGCCGGTAAAACGGGTCGCAGGTTCTCAGGCTGAAGTACACCAGTCCGTTTGCTGGAAGCTTGAGTTCCGTCCGCAATGACTCCACATCCAACCTGGGACGAAACTGCAGTGGGTCGATGCCCCAAGTCACCCGTCGAATGGTGCCGTCGATGTGAGCACAATTGTTGATCGCTCGATCGAGGAACGCTGACTTGGAGGTGATGCAGGTCGCATTGCGTAATAGAACTCGGGTCAGCATCTTCCGGCGCCAAGTACGAAATCCTTGTTCCGGCAGGATGTCAGCGCCCATCACAGTCACTACCAGGGGTTTCATTCTCGCGAGTGCAAAGTTGTAGATTCGTGGGTGCGCCATGAAGACGTGAACGATATCTGGTCGAATTCTCGAGACCAGTCGGTCAACAGCAATAGCCTCCAAGAAAGCCGATACCTTTGGAATCCATCGTTTCTCAAAATGATGGCACACGAACCCATCTATCTCGAACTCAGGACTCAGCTTCCAGTAGTTCGCTTGGGCGGGTGCGTACCAATGACCCTCGTAGCCAGCCTCGACGGCAACTCTCGCACGCTCGCGTGTAAGGCAGCTGTCATAGTCACCGATAACCAGAATCCGTGGCTGAGTTCCTTCAACCACGATGCCAACCAACAATCGAGCCCTTACAAGTCGCTTCAACCTGGTCTCGCCAGAGCACCCAAACAAGTACCGTGAATAGCAGCAGTGAATAATCGTGGGTGCCATCGCAGTGAAGCCTCAATGCCTCACGAACGACTTTGGGATTGAAGATTTCGCTCTCTCCGAGTTTGCGACTCGATAAGGTCTCGTCGAGGAAGCCTGAGAGTCTGCCACGAAACCAGGCCGCCAACGGCACGTTGAATCCGTGTTTCTCGCGCCGCGTGATCGTGGCCGGAAGATGGTGTCCAATTGCGCGCTTGAGAATCTTCTTACCGCTACCTGAGCTGTGCTTCATCCGTCCGGGTATCGACATGGCAAACTCTACCAGGCGATGGTCTAGGAAGGGCACTCGAACCTCAAGGCCCCAGCCCATGCTCATCCGATCTACTTTCATCAGCATTTCATCGACCAAGGTCGTATGAATCTCGCTTCTCAGTCGCCGGTTCACAGTGTCATTGTTTGAACCGCTATTCAATTCTGTAAGAAAGCCATCGACGAGTTCTTCCTCATGTGGAGCGATCTGGTCGCGATAGAAGTCAGGCAAGAACAGTTGCCGAGCGAGCAGCAAATCATTCATGCAAAGCCGGTAGTAGTAGTAACGATCTTCATCGAGACACGAAACATAGCAGCGACGAAAGAGCTTCATTGTTGTTGGATTGATGTGCCGACCAAATGCTCCAGCACCTGTCAAAGCCCGTGAGGCTGCCGTGGCGAGTCGCGGTAGCAAACCACCCAGAGCTAGGCCGTGAGGGGATCGCTTTGCAGAATAGTGCCGTGGATATCCGGCAAACAACTCATCCGCTCCATCTCCGCTCAACGCTACCTTAACCTCCTGAGAGGCCACTCCAGCTAGACCGAAGAGTGCGAACGCTGACGAGATCGCGAACGGTTCGTCGCATAGCGTGACTATCCTGCTAAGGTCGCCGATGAAATCCCAGGTCATATCTTCAGCTTTATGAATCGTTTGGTATGCGTTCGCAACTAGCTGTGCCGCATCGCTTTCGTCTTCATTCGGAAATTCCTTGAACGAGACACAAAAGGTGCGAAGCGGCGTGTTGGTTTGCTGAGCAGCAAGTGCCACAACAGCGCTCGAGTCAAGACCACCACTCAGAAAAGCTCCGATTGGAACGTCAGAGACGAGATGAGATCGACAGACGCGCTTCAGCTCGTCTTCAAGCTGCTCGGCAACGGCAGCTTCGCTACGGTTGTCGTAGGAATTGTTCTGATGGTATTCAGGCAGTTTCCAATACTGCCGAAGTGCATAGTCGTCTTTCTCCGCGATCAGTAACCAGCCTGGTGGAAGCTTCTTGATATTAGCGAAGGCCGTTCTTGGAGAGGGAATCTGCATGTGTAATGCGTAAAGAAAGGCGGCGGCTCCATCGAGCTGGTGTTGGCCCTTTGAGCGAGCCAGCAATGCCTTGATCTCGGATCCGAAAGCAATACCGTCGGAGTCTATCGTGTAGTAGAGAGGCTTGATGCCTATCCGATCCCGCGCCAACACGAGGCGTCTTCTGCGAGCGTCCCAGATCGCAATCGCGAACATACCCTCGAGGAAATCCAGGCAGTCTGTTCCGATTTCTTCATACAGATGGATCACGACCTCGGCGTCGCATGCGGAACGAAAAACGTGGCCATCACCAATAAGCCGTGCTCTCAGCTCTTGAAAGTTATAGATTTCTCCGTTGCAGGAGATCCATACCGAGCCGTCTTCATTGGACATCGGCTGCCTGCCTGCATCTGAAAGGTCTATGACGCTCAAACGCCGGTGACCCAATCCAACCATGCCGTCAAGATGACTGCCATGTCCATCAGGGCCGCGATGGACCAACGCCGCCTTCATTGCCTCAATCTCTTCTGGGTGAACGAGTGCGCCGCTCTTAAAATTGTGAATTCCGCAGATTCCGCACATTGTTGCCTCGGCTCGATTCTAGCTCACAACTGAATAGGTTTATTGCCTACGAATTCCGCGTCAGTCCGCAGTAGATCGAATAGTTGTCCAACTCTATGCGTTCAACATTCATAGCTCATGAGTGTCGGCCCATTGCTGGGCGAGTACAATCGCGCAAGGAGAACATAGGCCATGTTGAAAAAACATATAGCGATGCTGCTGCTCGTCGGGTTGATCGCCTGCACTCCAAACTCCGGTAGCAAGTCGAAACCACCTGAGAATGGCCTCAAGGTCGTCGCGACAACATCAATCGTTGCAGATCTTGTCCGAAATGTAGGTGGTGACCTGGTTGAGGTGAAAGCGCTCATGGGCCCTGGAATCGACCCACATCTCTACACGCCGAGTGCCGGTGATGTCCGACGCATGGCTGAGGCAGAGATGATCTTTTTCAATGGCCTCCACCTCGAAGGCAAGATGGCAGAGGTTCTGACTGAAATGAACCGGCAGTCGGTAGCAACGGTTGCGGTCGCAGAGTGCGTTGACTCAGGTGCGCTCCTGCAGACAGAGGAATCGCAGGGGATTGTAGATCCTCATGTTTGGTTTGACGTGCACCTGTGGCAGGAGGCCGCTCGCTGCGTACAACGTTCTCTGATCGAAAGAGATGGAGAACACTCCGCAGAGTACAGTCTTCGAGCTGATGCCTATGTTGCGGAGTTGGAGGCACTTGATGAGAGAGTCCGCGAGATGGTCTCCGACCTCGACCCGGCGGACCGAATCCTGATCACAGCTCACGATGCATTTGCCTACTTCGGACGGGCCTATGGTTTTGAGGTGCGTGGCCTTCTCGGGGTGAGCACGGCATCGGAGGCGGGAACTGCCGATGTGCAACAGCTCGCCGATTTCATTGTGGAACGAAAGGTGCCTGCAATCTTCATCGAGTCCTCTGTTTCGCCACGCTACGTGGAGGCACTGCGCGAGGCGGTAGCGGCTCGGAGCATTGACGTCAAGATCGGCGGAAGCCTGTATTCCGATGCGCTGGGTGACGTCGGCTCACCGGCCGAGAGTTACATCGGAACCGTGCAGGCGAACGTCGAGACCATCGTCGGCGCGCTCTCTGGGTTGTGAGAGGTCTACCGTGGCAACTCGCGAAAATGAATGGGCAATCGAGGTCGAGGATCTGACAGTAGCCTATGGTGAGCAGCCGGTTCTCTGGGACGTCGATGTGAAGGTTCCGGCAGGTGTGAAGATGGCGATTGTTGGCCCCAACGGTGCGGGTAAGAGCACCCTCATCAAGGCGATTCTGGGTCTCGTACCATCTGTAGCCGGAGAAGTGCGTCTCTTCGGTCAGCCGTTGCAGAAGAGAGGACATATTGCCTATGTCCCCCAGCGTGCGACTCTCGACTGGGACTTTCCCACTGATGTCCTCGATGTTGTGACGATGGGCACATATGGTCAGCTGGGGTGGTTTCGCCGCCCAGGAGTCGAACAAAGAGACAGGGCGATCGCCGCGCTTACCCAGGTTGGCATGGAGGGATATCACCGCCGTCCAATTGCGCAACTCTCCGGCGGCCAACAACAGCGAGTGTTGCTTGCTCGGGCGCTGGTCCAGGACGCTGAAGTCTTCATGCTCGATGAACCATTTCAGGGCGTCGATGCTCCGACTGAGCGCGCGATCGTAGAGGTTCTAGACAGCTTGGCAGAGGCCGGTAAAACCGTTGTCGTCGTACACCATGATCTACAGACCATCCCGGAGTACTTTGACTGGGTTCTGCTGCTAAACGTTCGAGCCATCGAGTACGGCCCAGTTGCAGACGCCTTCTCAGAGGAGAACCTACGGTTGACGTTCGGTGGGCGTGTCGGAGTGCTGTCGCAGGCGGATTCACTGGAGACCTGAGATGGACCTGTTCTCCGACTACACTCTCCGCGTTGTCGCCATGGGATCCGGTGTGCTCGGTGCGACTAGTGGTGTGCTTGGTAGTTTCGCGGTGCTACGGCGTCAGAGTCTTCTCGGCGACGCCCTCAGCCATGCAGCCCTTCCCGGTATTGTGTTGGCCTTCGTGCTGACCTCGAGCAAGGCGCCGCTCATCATGATGGCCGGGGCAGCGATAGCGGGATGGGTGGGGACGTTGGCAATTCGAGCACTTGTAACTCGAAGCCGAATCCCCTACGACAGTGCGCTCGGAGTGGTGCTCGCCGTGTTCTTTGGCTTCGGCATGATCCTTCTGACCCAGCTCCAGAAACAACCCCACGCTGCCCAGGCCGGGCTGGAGTCGTTCCTATTCGGGCAAGCAGCCGCGTTGCTGCGCCATGACGTCATCATCATGACGATCCTGGGGTCAGTCGCGCTCGGTGTAACAGCGGTGTTGTGGAAGCACTTTAAGGTGCTGAGTTTCGACCCCGACTTTGCACGGGCTCTGGGACTGCCGACGCGCCGCATTGACGGCTTGTTGACCGCGCTGCTCGTTGTCGCAGTGGTTATTGGCTTGCAGACAGTGGGAGTCGTATTGATGAGCGCCATGCTGGTCGCGCCCGGCGCCGCAGCAAGGCAATGGACGAACCGGCTTTCCCGCATGGTTGTCATCGCGTCATTGATCGGTGCGGTCTCGGGTGTTGCCGGAGCGATCCTCAGCAGCATCATGCCTCGCATGCCAACAGGGCCGACAATTGTTCTCATCCTTAGTGGCGCTGTGATCGTCTCCCTACTGTTCGCACCAGCGCGCGGAATGGTGTGGCGGTGGATCGCGACCGGTCGAAGGCGGACGTCGCCTCCGTTGGATCCAGTTCTGATGCAATTGTATGCGCTCGCACAACACCATTTGGACGATCCCGAACACGGTCACAGCGTTGCCGTATTGAGAACAATGAACGAGAAAAATCTGGATGTTGCGGCGGTATTGCAGTCGCTTGAGGCGCGGAGCCTTGCGTGTGAAGTTGGCGGTGGTCTTTGGGCACCCACTTCGCTTGGTCGACGTGAGGCGCAGCGCCTCTTCGATCGGGAATCCGAGGGCGTCGAATGAGCTTGGATCTTCAGATTCTGCTCATCGCGATCGTGACTGCGGTCGCGGCTGCACTGCCGGGGACTTTCCTGGTTTTGCGCAGAATGGCCATGGTCAGCGATGCGATATCGCATTCGATACTTCCGGGAATCGTCGTCGCTTTCTTTGTGGTTCACGATCTCAGTTCTCCGCTTTTGTTGCTCGCAGCCGCTGCCTCTGGAGTCTTTACGGTTGCTGTCATAGAACTTGTGCGGAAGTCAGGACTCGTCGCAGAAGATGCAGCGATTGGATTGGTCTTTCCTGCGCTCTTCAGTCTCGGCGTAATCCTCATCTCACGGTATGCTTCGGGCGCTCATCTTGACACCGACGCCGTACTGCTTGGCAAGCTCGAGTTTGCACCGTTTGCGCGTTGGATCGTGGCAGGACACGATCTCGGTCCGTCTGCGTTTTGGAGTATGAGCGCCATCCTCGTGCTCAACCTCGTGGTCATCTGTGTCGCCTTCAAGGAACTCAAGCTTGCGACTGTTGATCCGGGGCTTGCAGCCCTCCTCGGATACTCTCCGGCGTTTTTGCACTACGGTCTCATGACTCTGGTGTCCATCACTGCAGTCGGGGCCTTCAATGCAGTTGGGTCGATCCTAGTGGTTGCACTGATGATCGCTCCGGCGGCCGCTGCCTATCTCGTCAACGATCGACTCGGGAGCATGCTCGGCCTGGCGTCGGTCTTTGCAGTAGTCGCAGCAGTCGGCGGGTGGGCGATGGCCTATGCTGTCGATGCATCGATTGCGGGATCAATGGCGGTGGCTTGCGGTATCGTGCTTGCTGCTGCGTTTTTCTTTGCCCCGCACAGGGGTTTGATTTCGCAGCTCCGTCGACGAGCTTCGCAAAGACTTAACCTTGCTGTTCGCATGATGACCGTGCATCTGGTGCATCACGAAGATACCCCGGAAGCAGCGGAAGAATGCCGAGCAGATCGGCTGCATCGACACCTGCTCTGGAATCCTAGCTTCATTCGTCAGGTGATACGTTTTGCATCCAGCCGAGATTTGGTGAACGAGGATGCCGGACTGCTTCGGCTTACCGACTCTGGAAGGGCGCTCGCCAACGCAAGCCTTGAGTACGCATCACCCGAGAAGCTCGTTGAGGAGGCTACCGCAAGTCCGGCGGGATTGCGGCTTCAGCCTCCTCACGTTCGCTGATCTCCTCCCCCTTCTCTCGTCTGTTGCGAATGAACCATGAGACGACTTTCGAATCGTTGACACCTCGGACGACGTTCTCCAGGTCCTGATAGAGCTGGGGGTCGTTGATGAACGCGCCTGCCGTTCCGTCACCCTGGTCGAGCTTGCTGCTTGCCGATCGAAGGTGCTGGATGAGCTGCTGGAGGTCGTCGAGGAACTCGTCGGCATACTCTTCATCCGCCATCAATCTGGGAAGTGTTCCAGAACCGGAGGCAAGCTCTTCGGCTACAGCACCAAGTGCTTCACTGGCATCGTGGACCGCTATCAGTGTTTCACTTACCAGCCGTGCTCCCTCTGGGTCCCTCAGTAATGCTGTGTAGGCACTCGCGTCGCGATTCAGATCAGCTTCAATCGTAGCTGTGATGCCGCGTAACGATTGCGCAGCGGTTGAAACATCATCCGGAAGTTGTCGGTCAGAGATTAATCTGCCGAGTAAACCTTCGCCGGAATCGACCCGGTCCAGAATCGACCGCAGCTCGGAGAGAGTTGCATGAATCACGTTGTAGAGGCGCTCTCCAGTGTCGGATGGCGTCGTAAGTTCGCCGAGCAAACCCTCACCAGCTTCGACCCTCCTCAGAATAACCTTGAGACTTGACGAAATCGCGAGCAGGTTCTCCATGAGATCCTCGCCACTGGCTACAAACCGCGAAACTTCAGCCGGGTCCACACCTCGAATCTTGCCGCCTTCAAGAATTCGGTCCGAGTACGGAGAACCGCCCTTGATGGCGAGGTACTTGTCGCCGAGCAATCCGATAGTCCGAATGGAAACCTGGCTGTCGATTCGTAACCTCTCTGTGTAGCGCACATCGAGCGTGAATCGGACCGAGATTCGCTCCTGCTGGGCTTCTACTGGGAGTTCGATGTTTTCTACGAAGCCGACTGTGACCCCGTTCAGGGTCACCGGTGCGCCGACTTGGAGGCCCGTTACATCGCGGAATGCGGTGCTATATCGTGTGTGACGGTGGAACAGTTGCTGTTTGCTTCCAATAGTTAAAATTGCGATTCCAAGGACAACCAGGGCAGCTGCGGCCAGAAGTCCGACGCGGAGATTCTCTTGAGTACGTTCACGCATCGCTGCCTCCAGGACTGAAAAACTGCCGTACCTGTTCCGGGGCCACTCGTCGAGCCTCGGAAATTGTGCCGGAAAAGATGAACTGGCCATTTTCGAGAAACACAATTCGTTGGGCGACCTCGACAACCAACGGGATGTCGTGGGTTACTACGACAGATGTGACTCCAAGGCGCTTGTGGAGATCCATGATGAGAGCGGCAATAGCCCGACCGGTCACGGGGTCGAGACCGGTAGTCGGCTCGTCGTAGAGGATGATCTCGGGCTCGAGGGCTAGCGCGCGAGCTAGGGCTACTCGCTTCTTCATGCCACCTGAGAGCTCAGAAGGCATGAGCGTATCAACTCCCTCAAGGTGAATCAGAGAAAGCAACTCGCCTACTCTCGTGGCGAGTTCGTCATTCTGCAGATCACGGTGTTCTCGAAGAGGAAACGCAATGTTGTCGAAGACGTTCATTGAGTCGAATAAGGCGCCGCCCTGGAACAAATAGCTCACGCGTCGGCGAAGAGGTACAAGTTCTGCCTCGGTGAGGTTGGAGACCTCCTGGCCGAGAACTTCGATAGTTCCTCCGTCAGGATGAATCAGTCCGTTGATTGCCTTCAAGGTGACAGATTTTCCGGATCCAGAGGCACCGAGAATAGCGATAGTCTCGCCAGGGTCAACCCGAAGAGAGGCGTCTCGCAGCACCGGGTTTGCTCCAAAGGTCTTTGATACGGCATCGAGGATGATCGCTGGCTGAGTCATGACTACATGCCCAAGAAGAGCTTGGTGAGAAAGAAGTCCGCAACCAGCACTCCGATAGCTGAAGCGTAGACTGTGTTGGTGGTGGCCCGTCCGACCCCATCTGCCCCGCCGCGAGCAGTCAATCCGTTGTAGCAGCCGATGACGGCGATGAGGAAGGCGAAGAACACACTCTTCCCAAGTCCTGAGGCGATGTCATTGAAATCGAGCAGCCGGAAGGCGTGCTGGAAGTAGAAAGTGGCTGTCGATCCCTCTTCGAAGACGGCGATCAGCATGCCACCAAATATGCCCATCGCATCTGCGAGAATCGTGAGAATCGGCAGCGCCACCAAGCAAGCGAGAACGCGCGGAACTACAAGTTTGCGGATTGGGTCAGAGGCCATCGATCGCAGAGCGTCGACTTGTTCTGTTACGGTCATTGATCCCAACTCGGCGGTGATTCCTGCGCCCACTCGCCCTCCAACCATGAGAGCGGTAAGAACAGGCCCTAATTCTCTGACTAGCGACAGAGTAACCACCTCTCCGATGTAAAGGCGAGCACCGAAGGCGGCCAAGGTGTATGCAGTTTGCAATGCGAGTACAAGTCCGGTGAAAAGAGCGGTGATATTGGTGAGGTTTACCGAGCCGACGCCGATGCGGTCGAGTTGACGCAGGGTTTCTCGCATCTCAAGAGGAGGCGTCACGATCCGAGCCACAACTTGTCCCGCGAGGCGTGTGGCGCCTCCGAGATGCTCGAGCCGCGAACCGGCTGTGGAGAAAAACAGAAATCGAGCCATGATTGGATTGATGGTATCGCAGCCGATGCGGTGAACAAAAGGTGAAACTCGAGGCGTCTGTTACCTTGGCAGGATTGGAGCTACAATGGGTTTTCTGGAGGAAAGGACCGTGCATACAATAGAAGCAAAACTGGACGCTACGGGCCTACGTTTCGCACTTGTCGTGAGTCGCTTCAACGAAGCACTCACATCTCGGATCGAGTCAGGTGCGGTCGATTGTCTGACTCGGCACGGCGCTGACGATGATCAGATCACGATCGTGAGGGTTCCGGGCGCCTGGGAGCTTCCGCTTGTCGCATCCAAACTCGCATCCCAGGATGACTATGATGCCATCGTTTGTCTCGGCGTTATTGTGCGAGGTGGAACGCCACATTTTGATCTCATTGCAGCAGAAGTGTCCAAGGGTATTGCCCAGGCTGCCATTACTACGGGGCGACCAGTCACCTTTGGCGTCATTACTGCCGACAGTCTGGAACAGGCGGTTGAACGTGCCGGTACCAAGATGGGGAACAAAGGATGGGAGGCAGCTCTGGCTGCCATCGAAATGGCGCGTCTGTACGGGACCCTGGCAGGAGAGTAGTAGATGGGAACACGTCGCCGCGCCCGTGAGCTGGCACTGCAGCTGCTCTATCAATTTGAGCTGACAGGTGCCCAGCTCGAGGATATGCAGCGCGATTTCGAAGAATGGCAAAGTGCGCCGCCAGCGGCTCGTGAGTTTGCCGAGGGACTGGTCAGCGGTGTGTTGGAGAATCTCGAAGAAGTCGATTCCGAACTCGAGCGTCAGACATCCCACTGGCGAATCGATCGTCTAGCTGCGGTCGATCGCAACATTCTCCGACTTGCTCTGTACGAGTTGCTATTTCAGAGTGATACACCTCACGCGGTAGTCATCGACGAAGCTATTGAGATCGCGAAGCGATTTGGGGCCGAGGAATCCGCCCGTTTCGTCAACGGTGTCCTAGATGGGTTTGTGAAACGGAGATCCGAAGCTGTATGAGGTTTGCCTGCCTGATATCTATGAGTCTATTGATCGCTCCCTTTGTGACGGGGCAGGAAGCGACCTATCTTATGGCTGGGCAACAACTCCCGGTCCTGAAGAACTCAAATGGTTATGTCCAGGCAGTTGCACCCCAGGCAGGGGACTGGGTGAAGGTCCGTGTCTCTGTGTCGTATGGCGCGGTCGGTGTCGTTGGGAGGTATGACGGGGTAGACAACACGTCATCACTCGCTCCGGTGGGGTTCGAGATACCGGAAGGCCTTGGGTTGGAGTTGCGCGATCCTCAATCAGCATGGAGCGCCGCAACAGCCGCCCTGCGCTGGGCCGCTACCAAGATCAGTCATGACGAGGACGACATGCTGCCCCAGGATGCAGGATCCGTGCTGCAGCGTGGACGAGGCAGATGCTCGGGTATCGCCAATGCCGCGGCAGCGTTGTTAATGGCGGCGGGCTTTGAGGCGAGAACGGTGAGCGGCTTGCTGATGACAGAAGACGGGCCGATTGCGCACAGGTGGATCGAGTGCAATCTACCTGGTGCGGGCTGGGTACCGAGCGATCCGACGCTTGGCCTCTGGGTCTTAACGCCTCGACACCTCGCGTTCGACAGCGCGGTTTCCCAATTACCCCAGATTCGTGAGATTAAACCTAGCGAGGTATCGTTAAGTGGACTGCCGCGCGAAGATGGAATTCTGTCCCGACCCAACCTCGGGAGTGAACTCGTGTGCCGACTGGTCGAAACTGACGGACGTGAGGGCAAGATCATGGCTCGCCTCAGTGGACCTACAGGAGAGGTACTGAGCGGCGAACTCAATCCTGTCTATCGTTTCACCAAACTGCTGCCCGGTAGCTGGAGACTTGAAGTGGAGCGTGACGGGCAAGTCTTGGAGCGACATCGACTGAGGATAAATCGTGGTGAAACACATTCCTTGGCTGTAGTCGTGAAAGAGCAAATGACGGAGGTCGATTCGTGAAGCGGCCACTTTCCGGAAGCCTGGATAATCTGCCCCCAGTAACCCTTCTGCGGTTGATCGGGGCTACCTCACCCACAGGATCACTAACCCTATGGACCCCGGAGGGTGAACTTCGCCTTGACATCGTCGACGGAGAAGTTCCCGTGATGCCGGTGGAAGAACTGAAGCAGGCTGGTCAGGTGCTGGGTGCCGAGAGAGGTCGATTCCGGTTTGAACCTTCCTCGGGCGATTTCCATGAAGGAGACTCGGTAGCTCTTCTGGCATTCATCGAAGCGGCGTGCACCGCTCGCACGAGGACCGATTCCGCACCCTCTTCTGATCTGGACATCGATCTATTACTGGATCTGACGACGATCGAGTCTGCGACTCCACAAACCACAAACATCCACGTCCTCCCATCCGCTCCACTGGAGAATCCGCTGGGTGACCTGCTGAGCGATTTGGAGGAAACAGCACCGAATGAGCTCCTTCTTTCTCAGCTCGGGGCAGTTGTCGCGGATCCGCGAATGTGGCGTGGGCGGCTAGAGCAGGAATGGCGACGACGTGGATGGCAACTGCAAGTCTTCTCCGGCCCAACGGTTGCCGAGGTGGAGGAACTTGATTGCCTGTTGATTCATCACCAGCTTTCCATTACGCGCGTGGGTCATGAAGACGACTGGTTGACTCTGATTCGCGCTGCTCGTCGTCAGAACCCGCCTGTTCCAGTGATTTGGGTCGGACGACTTGGTGATGGCCGATGGGTCCACGAGTTGCTCGATGCGGGCTGTTCATTCCTGATGCCAGCTCCGCAGGGCGATACGGGGGAGACTCTCAACAGGTTCGTGGAAGATCTGACGACGGTTGTGGATTCGCAGCTTGGGTATCGGCAGCTCATTGCCGGTTCGAATCAGTCTGAGGGGGTCGGTGAACTCATCGAGGCTCTGCTGCGTGAAGCGGATCCAGGACAGGTGATTTCATCTCTGCTTCTCGTTGCGGCTCGGTATTTCGAGAATGGCGCATTGTTGACTGTAGAAGACACCGCAATTCGATGTCGTGCCGGTTTCGGTTACCCTCTCGAGGCAGGAACCCGCGCACTCCCCCGAGGAGTCGGATTACTAGAGCGTGTCGTACGCTCCCACGAACCTGTCCTCGAGATGGATCCAGATGCAGCCGGTACTGTCAGACTTGCGAGACTACTAGGAGTCGAGTGCTTGCCTCGGGCCTCGGCCGTGATACCGCTTGTCGCAGGGGCGCAGGTCGCCGCAGTCCTTATCGGAGATAACGCTGGAGATTCCCTGACTGACGTATCCGAACTTGTGCTTCTTTCTCGTCGGTTGGGAGGAGCAGTTCTAGATAACTAGGAGTTTGCCTATTTTCTGGACCACCCGGCACCTATCATGGGAGTCGATTGTCTTGAGCTTTGACACGGTGTCGACCAACGTATATTCTTGTTTTGAGCTACCTCAAGTCAAGTCGTCTTGAAACGTGGCTTCGCGGAACGGTTGGCAATAAAGAGTGTCTGATCGACAGACAAATGGACCAGGAGTAATAACAATCCAGATGAACGTTGTGCGCCGAAGCAATTGTGCACGGATTCTGGAAGTTTGGACAGGTGATTGCACATGGCGTTGACACTGGCGATTGAAGGTAACGGCGGCTCCGAGCTGACTTATGAGCTCTCAAAGAGTTCGGTTTCGATCGGAGCTTCAAGCCAGAACGATGTGGTGATTCGGTCTCCTGGCGTCGCTCCTCAGCATCTGACAATCCAGGACAATGGAAAGGTCTTTACCTTTATTGTCGCCCAGCGCCAAGTCGTGGTTCTCAATGGTGAGCGCAGATCGCGTGGCGTATTGAAGGTTGGAGATAGGATCCGGATCGGTTCGGCTGCAATCGTGTTCAAGGGAGTTGGTGAGAGCGAAGTTGTGGTTGAGCCATCGGCGGAGTCTTCTGGGTCGACCTCAGCGGGTGAGGTTGTCCCTGCTGCCGCGAGCTCACAACCTCAGCCTGGGAAAACTCGGTCCAAGGCTGAGATTTTGCTCTATTGCGAACCAAGTCGACTTGCCGAGGCACGTCAGAAGATGGTCGAGATCTTCCGTGCCGGCATTCCTTCCGATTTGGTGCCACCTCTGCGTACGTTCTTTGACGAGTTTTTCAGTGACCGGCAGGCACTGCTGGCGGGTTTGAGCGACGACGGTCGGTTCGAACCGATTGCTTCACAGTGGACGGGTGAACTGCCGCGTCTCCCTCCTCGGACCTATGAGGAACTTGGGAGCATTGGAAGGTATGCGGTCCTCAGGCTTGCCGGGCGAGAGATCCTGATCTACCCGGTAGAGTATGGCGGACTTCACCGTCCAGCGTTCATTTTGGTCGAGACTACCGTTGAAGAGCGCGACGATGATGAAGTCCTGCTTGCAGAATTGGCGCGTATGTTGGCGGTTCATTGGGAAAGGGTTGAAAGCTCGAGTTCACTCTACGGCCCGTGGGAAACTGCAGCAAGAAAACAGATTGCCGAGTGTCTTCCTGGTACATCCCAAGCGGTTCAGGTGCTCCGAGATAGCGTGCTGGAGACCTCACGTAGCGCATTTCCGGCATTGATCTGTGGACGAGAAGGTTCCGGCCGAATGTGGATGGCAAAACTCATCTCTGGACTTCATCCCACTGGGGAACTCACCGTAAACATGGTGCAGTGCGCTGAAGATGCTGACGAGAGGATGCGGATCGAGCTTTTCGGAGGATCCGGCGCCGATGCAAGTTCCCGGCTCGTAGAACGTGCACGTGGACAGGTTGTCGTCATCCGTGGTGTTCACAAGCTGTCAGAAACCGTTCAGCGAGAGTTAGCGGCGACAATTCGTCACGATCTCGAAGCTGGCTATGGCCCGGCGATTCGATGGTTGGCAACAACGACGCAGGACTGTCTTGGACTCCTCAATGATGGTGACCTGGATGCGACGCTGTTCCACCTTTTCCAGCGTCATACCATCCACATTCCATCGCTCGAAAACAGGCGCGAGGATCTTCCTCTCTTGATTGTTCGACTCTTGGAACGTGTTGGCGCTGAGCAAGGGAAAGAGATTCGAGGGATCGAACTTGAAACCCTGAATTCGCTACTGAGACATCCATTTCCTGGCGAAATGGTCGAGTTGCTCGCCGAGCTGAGGCGGCTGGTATCCGCTACGCCAGACCGAGAAATGGTTCGTGGCTTGGTGCCGGTAGGCCAGATGTCGAGTGACGGGTTGGGCCATTCTTCAGCTGCTCCAGACGTGGCAGGGCTGTTGGCTCAGGATGACATGAAGATCGTGATTCCTGCTGTAGAGCGATTGGTGATTGAGCGCGTTCTTCAGCAAACGCTTGGGAATCAGAGTAAGGCAGCCCGCCGTCTCAACCTTTCTCGTGGTGCACTGATCGCGAAGATGAAGGAGTACAAGATTCCTGACTATAGATACTTACGTCGGAGTCGGAGATAGACTCCCGCATGATCCGTGGTGCGCAATAGGGATTTGACCACGATCCGCTTCAGAGTCATTCTTCTGCAGTTTGTAGAAGCACCGACCTGGTATTAGGTGGCTGCGTTCTGTGGGCGTTAGCCCTTTCTCTTCTCATGTTTCTTCTTCTCGACTTCGGGGATCGCACTCTGGAGTCCGAGGTTTGCCGTCAATAGAACCCAGTTAAAACCCAGCCACACAACGAACGGGAATCCGAATCGACCCGGAAGATCGGTGAAGTAACGCAAAAAACCATAGATATTGCGTGCTACCGACGAGAAGTAGGTAGTGCTCCATTCGCCCAGAGAGAATGCGTAAATAAACTTCACATGGAAAATCAGGTTGAAGGTTTGAGTCAGGAAGAGAATGCACCAGCCCATGAACAGCCGTTCGAGCTGCACGCGTGAGAAGGGCCGAGGAAGGGCCAGATAGAGTGCCAGCAGGACGATCGTGTTGAAGTGAATCTCGGTCAGAGAGAGAGTCGGAATCTTCGAGTCAGCACGAAAATCCGCGCGGCGAACTTGAGCGCGATGATCATCTACTACCACCACTCGGGTGACACGTGGGTACTCGAAGGATCGCACCAGCAGGGAGCCCAAGGACGATACTCCCCAATCGAGAGCGGGACGCAACACCATCCAAATCAGCATCGCTGCGACCAGCGTCAGCGGCAGACGACGAAGGAACGTCCGCATCGGGTCAGTTGCGTTTGATGCTCGAGATCCCATAGTTATGTGCCCAGAGAACCCACAGCGCGACTCCAGCAACGATCACGATCGACTGCCAGATGAAGACGTGGGACTGACTGAAATACTGAGGAAGGTAGATGCCGATGAAGAAGAGAGAAACTATGCGAACTAGATTGATGATCTGGATTGAAACCAGGCCCCCAAGAACGCCAATTGCCTTAGACCGAATTGATGAGGGAAACGCCAGAACGCCGGAAATGAAGATCAAACTGGTGACCAATCCGTTGCAGCCGTTGTAGATGGTGACTGCGAAACGAGGGGAGGAAACAACAACGCCGTTGACAGTGGTGTCCTCGCCAAGAATCGTAAGCGCGACACCTGACATCTTTGCCACAAACCCTGTGTAGGGTACGACGAAGGCATCATTCACCCAGTTGAGGGCCACGATAAAGAAACTTACCCCGAGGATCGACAGGAACAGAATCAGGAACCTCGTATCTGGCCTTTTCCAAAGATCTCGAACTTTGAGCAACATTCCTGGCGTCTCCGATGTGGATCATCTGTGATGGCTCGGACCAGGCCCAGCCCTATTCCTGTCGAAGCATCAGAGAGTCTCTCAACTCCCCACCATGAGTGAATCGTGAGCCTGGTTCCTTCTCAAGGCAGCGGAGAATGATCTCAGTCAGTTCTGGATCCAACGAGGGAACCAGCTCATCCGGCCGAGGAGGTTGCATCTTGAGATGTGCTTCGATCACGTTACCGCGAGAGAAAGGAGGGCGACCGGTCGCGAGATGAAAAGCAGTGGCGCCGAACGCATAGATGTCGGTTGCAGGAGTCGGCACTTCGCCGCGAATCTGCTCCGGAGCCATGTAGAACGGAGTGCCACACACAGCTGCCGAGGAACCCGAGTCAGTATCCAAACGAGCGGCGATGCCGAAGTCCAGAATCTTGACTTCGCCTCCTTGAGTGAGCAAGACGTTTCCAGGTTTGAGATCTCTGTGAATCACGTGGTGGTCGTGAGCGTAGGCGACCGCTTCGGCGAGACGAAGGAGTAGTCCGCGGAGTTCGCTGGATATCCTCCCGGGATCTCTTCGTAGCACGCGATCGAGTGGTTCACCGGGGACGTATTCCATCGCAATGAAATGACCGCCGAAACCAGTCTCGAAGTCGAATACAGTGACAATTCCCGGATGATTGAGCGTCGCTACGGCCTTTGCTTCGCGCTCCAACCGCGCGGCCTCTTTGCGCGAGGTGGTTCTGAGCACTTTGATGGCGACATCACGTTCAAGTCGACTGTCGCGGGCTCGGTATACAACTCCCATCCCACCGCGCCCAAGCTCGTCCAAGATTTCGTACCGATCTTCGACTCGGGATGTCGAAACAACGCTGCCCTCGACCTCATCGGATATGGCACGCGTGCTGACCAGGCCCTGAAGCTGTTGATGACGCTTGATCTTGCGTTTGAGCTCTCTGGCTGGCTCGTGGGCGTAGTCAAAATCGAGGATTCGTTCAAGTTGAGCCAAAGCAGCTTCCTCGTCACCAACCTCATTTAGGAAGCGTGCCAGCTCGACTGCGGGAGCCAACCGGCTGGGTTGTAGTGCGACACCGAGAACCGCACGCTGCAGGCAAGCGATGGCCTCGGCTGTGCTCGCTTCGGACTTGGCCCAGTTGGCAAGATCAAGGATGACTTCAGCGATGTCGGGGACTGGTCCAGGGAAATTTCGAAGCACCGAACAGGCTTCCCTGAGGTCGCCGATTGCGTGGAGTTCGACGAGTGAATCCTGCAGACGTCCGAGTCGAGCTAGGCAGTGTGCCGCGCTACGAGCGCTACCTGACCTGCGATAGAGTTCGAGTGCGCGAGAATCCTCTCCGGCCTTTTCCGCGCATCGGGCGGCCGCTTCGAGGTCATCGGCCAGTTCGTATACGTCGCTCGCTTCAGCCCAGCGATTGAGAGTCTCTAGCAGGCCAGCCGCAAGATCCCAACGACGATGGTTGTGCGCAAGATCAGCAGCTGCTGTCGTGTAACCCTGCGAAATGAGTTCGTCGACTGCTTCTTCGATTCGTCCGGAGTGCTCGAGGATCTCGACGATTTCGCTGCTCATCCCTAGTTCGCGGAGCTTCGGAAGCAGATCTTTAGTCTCTTGAGTGAGTTCAACACTAATGCGCTCGAGTTCCTCTTTGCTCACTCCGGGCAACGAGTCATTTGTCCCGAGTTTTTTTCTCAGCGATCGAACTCGCTGAACCCGCAGCTGAACAGATTCTCGTGGCCGACCCGAATCGGCCTCGGACTGAGCCGCAGCGGCGAAATCTCCCGCGCGCCGGAAGTTCTCGGCAGCTTTAGGATGGTTTCCAGCCGATCTCCATGCGTGTGCGGCACGAGACCAGCCCGACTCCAATTCGAACAGCCTTGCTGTCAGGGTATGGTGCGAAGTCTGCTCGGCGGCTCTATGAGCCGCAGCAAAGGCTGGAACCGTGGGCTGGAGACGTCCTTCATTGACTGCGACGAGAGCCGTGCGCGCGGCTCTGGTGACCTCCCCTGCTCGCATCCAAGCCTCGATCGACTCGTCGAACCTGCCGCTTTGCATCAGCCAGGCTGCGAATTCATGCTCACACTTGCGTGCGGAAAGCTTGTCGCCGGATCTCCTGAATAGAGCAGCGGCTTCAGCCATGTTGCGGTCCCCGGCGCGACGAAGGTCGTTTGCGGCACCGACATCGTCACCGAGTTTCCGTGCGACCCGCGCAGCCTCAGGCCAGGCGCGAGCCTTGCGGAAGAGATCCAAAGCACGGCGTTCTCGACCCGCTTTGAGGAACATCTCAGCAGCACCTTGGAGGTCGCCACGACGCTGGAGGGTTCGTGCAATGCGAAGAGGAGGGCTCGACTGCCCAAACAGGCGAATAACACCCCACAAGAGGAAGACGACCGCAATACTCGATCCCACCAGGGAAACACTGGGATGCGCGAGTTTGTGCACCCACGGCCATGATTCCAGGTTGAAGCCGAGGAGCTCCTCAATCGCACGAGGGGCGTTGACGGTAAAAACCGTTGCAATGCCGAGAACAAACGGCGCGATCCAACGTCGGGAGGAATGCATAGTATAGATTCGCTGAGAGCCATCGCAGTTTGTGCGAAAGCGTCACACGGAATTGTACGACGGATCTGGCTAGGACTGTTGCACTTTACCTCTCAACCCTGCAAAGTTGATATTTTACAAGGGTTCGCTCATATTTGAGGTGCTGTCAGCCCGCTAAAAGCTGACGGGACTGACGAGGAGGCCCGGGTGGCGGGTGACTATTACGAAAATCTAGGTGTGAAACGAGACGCGACAGCCGCAGAGGTCAAAAAGGCTTACCGGCGTTTAGCTCGGAGATTTCACCCCGATGTGAATCCGGGAAATCCTGACGCTGAGGCGAAATTCAAGGAGATTCAGGAGGCCTATGCTGTTCTGTCCGACCCGAAACGGCGCAAGCAGTACGACATGTTTGGACGCGTTGACGGGGAGGAAGGTTTTGGCTCAGAACCCTTCCGTAGAGCTGGAGCGCCGGGACAGTGGCAGGATGCCGGTGGCTTTCAGTTTGACATTGGGGGGTCGAGCCATCCCGATTTGGGGGACCTCTTTGGGCAATTTTTCGGTGGAGCAAGGCCAACGCGACAGCCACAACCACAACAGGGCAAAGACCATGAAGTGGGTGTAGATATTGAATTCATAGAAAGTGTTCACGGCACCTCGCTCGCACTGCCGGTTCAGCGCCAGGTTCGATGTTCGACGTGCGGAGGTTCCGGAGCAGAGGGTCCAAGTAGGTGTTCGGCGTGTCGAGGATCCGGAGTCGTTGTTGCAACCGAACGGTTGCGCGTCAAAATCCCTGAGGGTATCGCGGACGGAAACAAGGTGCGTGTGAGCGGCAAAGGTATGGAGAGCGCTCGCGGCGGCGCCTCTGGTGACCTTCTTCTCCGCGTCCGGGTCCGGTCGCACCCATTCTTTCAGCGCGATGGCAACGACATTCGATCGAACATACCGATTACCTTTTCGGAAGCCTACCGTGGTGGTGAAATTGAGGTCGGGACCATTCACGGTCCCGTGCGGGCAAAGGTGCCCGCCGGCACTGATTCAGGACGTACATTTCGCCTCCGAGGAAAGGGTGTGCGCAGCACCAAGACTCGGGCATATGGAGATCATCTCTACACCGTAGACATCGTCGTCCCCAAGGTCGTTTCGCCTGCCGGTCAAGATCTGGCAAAGCAGGTTGCTGATTTGTATCGGAGTGATCCCAGAAAAGACCTTCCCCGGGAGTTATAGGCCGTAGCTTTATCGAGGCTAACTCAGAGTGCCAGGCCATGCGCCAAGGCGTCTCATCTTGTCGACCCGACGCAAGAACATGCGTCGCTTCAAACCTCGGAGGTGGTGGACCAAGAGCACGCCGTCAAGATGATCGAGTTCGTGGCACAGCGCCTGTGCGAGGAGGCCTTCTGCCTCAATTTCGAAACGCTTGCCCGTGAGATCCTGCGCGGCAACAGTGACACCTCGAGGCCTCTCTATTTTCGTGAACAGGCCTGGAAATGAGAGGCATCCTTCCTCAAGTGTGATGCGTCCGGTGCTTTCAACGATCTCGGGATTCGCAAAAACGAGCTGTGCTGATGGGTCTTCGCCAACGGAGATATCCACAACGGCCAGCCTCTGGCCTATGCCGATCTGCGGTGCCGCCACACCGAGTCCGGGAATCTTCCAGGAGGTAGCAAACAGGTCGTCGACCAACGTCGAAAGATCGGAATCGAATTCCTCGACTGGTTCGCACGGTTGCTCGAGACGTGGATCGCCGTACAGGAGAATCTCTCGCGCCGGCATCTCTAGCTCCAGGTTGAACAGCCGTGTGGAATGCGTGAAGCCACTATCAAGACTCGCCACGAAGGCGGCGAATGACTGCCTCTACCGTATCCTGAGCACGCCGCTCATAGAAATCCTCGAGAACGTCTCTGACTTCGGGGTGTTCCCCGGCTATCTCATCTATGGAGTGTTTGTGAAGCTCGATAGTAGTGACCTGGGTCTTTGCGGTAATGGTAGCGGTCCGAGGTTTTCCGGTGAGCAGTGAGACTTCGCCGAAGAAATCGCCGGGTCCAAGCTCTGCCAGAGGTAGGTGTTCTCCTCGTTCCCCTTTTGTGAACACCTTGACTTCACCGGTAACGATGAGGAACAAACTCGATCCCTCTTCACCTTCTGTGACGATGATGTCGCCCTCTTGGAAGGATCGAAGCGAAGTTGACGA
>JAAESQ010001580.1 GCA_024229275.1 bacterium
AAGAGGCGGACCTGCTTGTGGAGGAACTTCTGCTTCAAGGCGTCGGACTCGAGCGTCAGCCATTGGCAGAATCGGCGCACGACCTTCTTGGCCAAGCCTTCTCCCGTGTAGGCCCATTTGAAGGGGTGAGCGAAGTGTTCGTTCCAGGTCTCCAGGAAGGTGAGTATCACCTCGCTGAGTTCGTCCACCGAGTCAAAGCTCCTGCCCTTGAGGCACTTGTTGTGGAGGATGGCGAACCAGATCTCGATCAGATTCAGCCACGAACCGTGGTAGGGGGTGAAGTGAATGATGATCCGTTTCTCATCGGACTGTAGCCATGTCCTCCTCAGCTTGGCGGTGTTCAAGTCTGGATAGCTCACGCCTGAGTGTTCGGCCAGCGCGCGGCAGAAGACCTCGGTCGAGTGAGCCGCCAGGTTGTCGCAGATGTAGTGCAAGACGGCGTCGGCAGGCTGCCGGGCGACATGCTCGGAGAAGACTTCGGTGATGGTCTCCTTGAGATGGTTGGGGCGCACGTGTCCGAACATCTGACCGGTGGCGACCTCGAGGATGGCGATGAAGTCACGCGTTCCCCGGCGCTTGTACTCCGACTCCAAGCGCGTGCCCTCGTTGTCCACAATCGGCATCGCCAAACGCTCCAATGCTTGGATCCCGTTGCACTCG
>JAAESQ010001581.1 GCA_024229275.1 bacterium
CAGTTGTGTATCGGCGCCCGGAACTCAGGCTCAATGCTAGTGCGGTCGAATGGCTGGCGAACCACGCTTGGCCGGGAAATGTCCGGGAACTCAAACATGTGATTGAACGAACGGTTTTGCTGAGCTCGGACGACGTGTTGAAGGTCGAGCACTTCGTTGCCGCTTCTGAAGCATCAGGGATGAGTGAAGAGGCTGGTGAACAGCTTGCTTCGGGCCTGACTCTCGACGAGATGGAACGCACGATGATCTTGCGTGCCATCGAGCAGTGCGGAGGCAACCTCACCAAGGCCGCACAGTCTCTCGGGTTGAGTCGGGGCGCTTTCTACCGCCGTCTGGACAAACATAGGATTCGTCCGTGACGCTACGGCGCGCCCTTGTTGTCTATCTGATCGTCTTGCACCTGTTGATCGCCGTCCTTGGTGGTGTTGTGCTGTGGCCCGAATCGCGGCGCTGGATTCTTGTTTTGGAGTTGACCTTGATGGTGTCGGCCTGGGTCGGGATCTATCTGGTGCGGTCGCAGAGCCTTCCTGATCGATTGGCCTCTATCGCCAGTGAGTGGATGCGGGAACGTGACTTCTCGCATGCCCTCAAAGCGGAAGGTACAGCTGACGTTCGACGTTTGATCGAGGTCTACAACGGTATGGTGAGCAAGTTACGCGAGGAGCGGCTGCGCAACGAGGAGAAGGAGCAGTTCCTTCAGAAAGTGCTGGAAGCTTCGCCTTTCGGAGTGATCACCACAGATCATGATGGACGTGTGAGGTCCATGAATCCTGCCGCAATGACGCTGCTCGAGGTTGGAGAAGACGAGCTGCTAGGGTCGAGTCTCAGCGGCGCAATGAAGCCATTCGTGCGTGACCTGGGGGCGATTCCCTTGGGAGAAACACGGTTGTTAAGGATCGGCAGTCAACGTCGAGTGAGGGGATCCCACTCTCGGTTCTATGATCGTGGATTTCCGCGCAGTTTCTTCCAGGTTGAAGATCTGACTCAGGACCTCTGGGAAATCGAGAAAGCATCCTACGACCGAGTTCTTCGAACTCTATCTCACGAGGTCAACAATACGCTGGGGGCGACGAGTTCGATCCTGGAGTCCGCCAAGATTTTTGGGACCGAACTCAACACCGAGTCGAGTGACGAGCTGAACACCGCACTTCAGGTCGCTATCGACCGGGCTGCGAACCTGAACACATTCATGCGGCGATACGCAGAGGTAGTCCGAGTCCCGGTTCCAGTCAAGCAGGCCAC
>JAAESQ010001582.1 GCA_024229275.1 bacterium
CCAGCTACCATCATCGGACTGCTGTTGGCGCCAGTTGTTACCGGGTTCATTCTGGCGTTTGGGCTGGGTTTCTTGGCGCGCTTCAATGCGATCGCGATCAGGTCGCCCGAACAGTTGGCCTACGGACTCCCGGAGAAGCTCGAACGACTCCTATGGCTCCCTTGGCCGATTGCGGTCGGGAGTTCCGCATTGTTGGTGCTCACTGTGCTGAGTTGGAAGCTGCGAGGTGGCACTGTCACGGATCGGCTGGTTCTCGTCGTTGTTGCGCTGTGTTCGATCCTATTCGCAGCGCAGCTTGGGTATTTCCACCTTCTTCCCTTGTGAGCCGATAGGCAGCTTCCTTGCACCGGCGATTCGTTTCGGGCCGCGAGCACTAGCCGACTCAGGCTACGACCCGCACATGATGAGGATTTGGTGTTTGAAAAATCTATGAAGAGAGCTCATTCGCCACTATCATGTCGTGAACTCGCGATGATTTTGCGAAAGGATGTACTCCATGGTCAAAATACCTACGATTCAAGGACACGATCGACGGGAATTTCTCAGACTCGGCGCGCTGACTGGCCTCGGCGCTGCTTTCGGGCCGAAGTTGATTGGAGCCGCACCACTGCTATCTGCTCCCTCCGATCTGTTCCGCGTTGCTCCGATCGATCCAGTGCGCATCGGTTTTGTCGGCGTCGGCGGCATGGGAACACACCACGTGCGGACGCTCGTTCAACTCGAAGGTGTCGAGATTCGCGCCGTTTGCGACATTAGACCGGAACGCGCCGAACGAGCGCAGAAGATCGTCGAGGAGGCCGGGCAGGCACCACCGGCGCTTTACACCCGTGGCGATCGAGATTTTGAGCGGCTCTGCGCCGAGGAAGACCTCGATCTGGTCTACACTGCTACCCCCTGGCGCTGGCATGTGCCGGTGTGTGTGGCCGCCATGACCAACGGAAAACACGCGGCCACAGAGGTTCCCGCAGCCCTCACCATGGACGAATGTTGGGAGCTCGTAGAGACAGCCGAACGGACGAAGTTGCATTGCGTGATGATGGAGAACTGTTGCTACGACCGTGCTGAGATGATGTGCCTCAATATGGTACGTAAAGGGTTGCTTGGCGAGGTGCTGCACTGTGAGGGCGGCTACCTCCACGATCTTCGTGAGGTCAAGTTCGACGAAGAGGGCGAGGGTTCCTGGCGCCGGGCTCACGCATCAACGCGAGACGGCAATCTCTACACAACCCATGGGTTGGGACCTGTGTCTCAATGCATGAACGTTAATCGTGGCGATCGTTTCGACTACTTGGTCTCCATGAGCTCACCCTCGCATGGACTGCAGGACTGGCAGAAAGAGCAACTCGAGCCCGAAGACCCCCGCCGCCTCGAGCGCTACGTACTGGGAGATGTCAACACTGCGCTGATCAAAAC
>JAAESQ010001583.1 GCA_024229275.1 bacterium
AGCAATGGGGATACTCAGTACGACACGCTGGTTGAAGTGACCTCCGTTGAAGTCAATCCGCAACTCCCCGAAGCCTTCTTCAACATCCCGAAGGTCGAGATCGACGACTTCGTGATCGCCGATGGCGCCACCTCCATCACGCTTCCCTTCGAGCTTCTCAACAACCACATCTACGTCGAGGCCATGGTCAACGATGGCAAGCACGGTCGCTTCCTGGTCGACACCGGTGGCGTCAACCTGCTGACCGCAAGCGCCGCCACTACGTTCGGCATCGAGTCCCAGGGTGCAATTCAGGGCCGCGGCGTCGGCGAGGAAACCGTCGACGTCTCCGTCGCACAGATCGAGTCCTTCACATTTGGCGGGATCACGCTCTCCGATCAGACCTTCTTCGTCATCCCGCTGGCAGAGGTACAAGCCGCGGAAGGCGTAGCTTTCGACGGCCTCATCGGTTTCGAAGTCTTCAAGCGATTCATCGTCGAGATTGACTATGTCAGCGGACAACTCACACTGACACGCCCGGAGGCTTTCGAATACTCCGGCAAGGGCGTATCGATCCCGTTCAAGTTTGACAATCGCACCCCGATCGTCGAGGGCACTGTCGCCTCCGTGCCGGCAACTTTTTCGATCGACACCGGCAGCCGCTCCACCCTCGACCTCTTTCCTCAATTCGTCGCTACCCATGATCTCGAGAAGACCCTCAGACCGCGGTTCGAGGCTCTCAGCGGTTGGGGAGTAGGCGGCGGGGTCCGCTCCAAGCTCGCCGCTGGCGCCACTCTGCGCCTCGGTGAGGTCGAAATACCGGACGTTGTCACGGCCTTCAGCCAGCAGCAAGAGGGTGCCTTCGCGGATACGTACTTGGCCGGCAACATCGGCGGAGGAGTGCTCAAACGTTTCACGGTGACCTTCGACTACGGCAACAAGGTCATGATCCTCGAACCGAACTCACAATTCGACAATCCAGAGCCCTACGACCGGTCGGGCATGTGGCTCAATGCCCAGGATGATGTCTTCAAGGTCTTCGACGTCACTGCTGGCGGTGCCGCCGACGCAGCCGGCGTTCACGTCGGCGATCTTGTCATCGCCGTCAATGGTACCGAGTCAAACAAGCTGACCCTACCGGCCCTGCGCGAGAGTTTTCGGCTCGAGCCTCCAGGAACGACCTTCACCCTCACCCTCGTGTCAGATGACGGCCAGCGCGAAGCCCAACTCGGGTTGAAGAATCTTCTCGCGGAGTGACAAGCAGACGCATCCAAAACGCCTAGCCGACGTAGAAGTACAGCGCATCTGAGTCCCGACCGACTGCGTAGTCCACCGACAGGTTGAGTCGGTTTTTCTCGGAGAGCATGAAGCGCAGGCCAATGCCGACTGACGGCTGGATTCGTACACGCTCGTTGAGGTGGCCATGGATTCTTCCATTCAGATTCGACAGTCCCACATCGTCATAACGACGACTCATAGTCGTATTCGCACAAGACGTCAGGATCCGGTTCGGTGAGCTGGCATTGAGGACGAAAGAGCTGCCCGGTCTTCAAAGCGTTGCCCAATATCGAACCGACGGCCTGCAATGTTTGGATCATGTTCATCGGCATCCTCTCTCCCCGCTTACCTTGGTTGTGCGTAGCTGACCCTGCTCGAAATCGATGACGATGAAGTGAGGGATATTCCACCTCCAGGGTGGTCCGGCAGCGCAGTCTCCGTCGTCATAGCACCGCGTTGCCTGGGCGACGGTGCACAGCATCTCGGTCGATCCGATCACGTCATCCGCGATCGACGGCGATGACGCCAACACCAGCATCACGCCCAACCACAACGTTGCCATTCTTGAGTCCAGGCTCATTCCTCCTAGCGATCATTCAGGCAGCAACAACAGAGACGTTGTTGTCGGCTGCCTCAGTCTCCATGACTTGCCCGCCTACTTCATCGTGTCGGCCAGGTTGAGAGAGATGTCGAGTACAGTGTTGTCCACCTTGTACTGTTCCCACAGTGCGACCATGGCCTCGACCCTGTCCGGATGCTCGGAGCTGAGATCGATCATCTCCGCAGGATCCTGCTGCAGGTTGAAAAGCTCCCATTCGCCCTTTCCGAAGGGCGGCGGCATCCAGAGGATCTTCCACTCGCCGTCGATATACGCCTTGAGGCCGAAGAGCTCATATCCAACCTGATCGGCTCCCGCGTAGGGTGACTCGGCCTGGCCAGAGAAGAGCTCGAGCACCGACCTGCCCTGGAGCGGCTGAACCTGGCGGCCCTGGAAATCCTGGCTGTGCTCGATACCAGCCAGTTCCAGAATTGTCGGCATGATGTCGCGTACGTGGACGAAGGAGTGATTGATCCCGCCGGCGTTCGCCACTGCTCCCGGTACCTTGACCAGTAGGGGGGCCCTGATGCCGCCCTCGGAGGTGAACGCCTTGAACATACGGCTCGGGGACATGCTGGCCTGCGCCCATCCCGGGCCCATCTCAATGTAGGAGTTCGCCAGGCCCCGGTTCTCCAACCTGTTGTCGAAAGTGCTCAGAAACTCCTCGGCCTGCCCGGGGTACGCCGTCGGCATGGCGCCGTTGGCGCCGTTGTCCGAGAGAAAGATGATCATGGTGTTGTCGTACTCGCCGATCCTCTTCAACTCGTCGAAGACGCGCTTGATCTGCTCGTCCATGTAGTCGATCATGGCCGCGTAGACCTCCATGTCGCGGGCCGCGTGCTGTCTCTGCTCGGAAGACATCTCATCCCAGGCCGGAACGTTTGCCAACCGCGGGAAGGCCTTCGCGTCGGCGGGTACGATGCCGAGATCCTTGAGACCCTGCAGCCGCCGCTCGCGCAAGACATCCCAGCCCTCGTCGAAGGCGCCCCTGTACTTGTCGATGTACTCCTTGGGGGCGTGCAACGGGTCGTGGGGTGCGGTGTACGAGAGGAAGGCGAAGAAGGGATTGCCGTCGCTGTGGTCCCGGCCGATCCACTCGAGCAGGACGTCGGTGTAGTACTTCGTGGAGTAGAAGTCCTCGGGCAGCGATTCAACCACTTTGCCGTTTCGCCGGTAGATCATGGTCTGCGGCGGCGACAGCGGCCTGCGGTCGGCCCAGTGGCTGCCGCCTCCGGGAACGAGGGCGAAGGTCTCCTCGAATCCCCGAGCATGGGGGACGGTCTCCTCCTCGGAGCCGAGGTGCCACTTGCCCGACATGTAGGTGCGGTAGCCGCCGGCCTGGAGCACCTCGGGCAGCGCCGCCACCTCGAAGTTGAGGTGGCCCGCGTAGCCGGGATAGCCCTCCATCTCCGGGGTCCGGAGCTCGCCCATGGTGCCGAGTCCCGCCCGGTGGTTGTCCATCCCGGAGAGGAGCACCGATCGTGACGGAGAGCAGGTGGGCAGCACATGGAAGTTGCTCAGCCGCAGCCCCTCGGTGGCGAGGGAGTCCAGGGTTGGGGTCGCGATCTGGGCGCCGAATGAGCCGATGTCGGAGTAGCCCAGGTCGTCGGCGACGATCAGCAGGACGTTGGGCCTTTTGGCTGGTGGTTGTGTGTTCGGGGCTGTCTCCCGCGCCTGCTCACACCCTGCCGTCGCGAAGACGAAGAGGGGTGCCATGCCGACTCTCAGTGCTTTCCAAATCATGATCGTTCCTCCTGGTCTCTCCTGTGGGGAGTTTCTCTTACTACCAGAATAACCTTAAAGCCACCACCGGACCCGTCTGGGAGACATCATAGGCGAAGCGGTCACTGTCGTTTTCGTAGTCGTAGTCGTAGTCGTAGTCGTAGTCGAGGTGCCGGTAGCCGAAGAACAGTGCGGCGTGGCGGCTCAGCCTATTGGGAAACATATTCGCCGGCGCCATCGAGAGACGGCGTGCGGATCTCGATCTGAAGAAGGCATACGGCGAAATCGAGCAGTTTAAGGATCAACTGGAGGCCGAGAACGTCACGTTGCGCGAAGAGATCAAGTCCTCCACCGAAGACTCAGAGCTCATCGGCAAGAGCCACGGCTTTCGGACCATTCTCCATCAGGTGGAGCAGGTGGCACGCACGGACTCGACCGTGCTCCTACTGGGCGAGACCGGAACCGGCAAGGGCCTGATCGCCCGTAGGATCCCTCAGCGCGGCGGGCGCAGGGACCGCCCGATGGTCACCGTGAACTGTGCAGCCCTTCCCGCCGAGCTCATCGAGAGCGAGCTCTTTGGACACGAAAAGGGTGCTTTCACCGGTGCGGTGGACCGCAAAATTGGCCGCTTCGAGCTGGCGGACGGCGGCACGATCTTCCTCGATGAGGTCGGCGATCTGCCCCTCGAACTCCAGGCCAAGCTACTCCGCGTTCTCCAGGATCACGAGTACGAGCGGCTCGGGTCTTCGACCACGAGGACCGTGGATACCAGAGTTGTCGCGGCTACCAACCGGGACCTCGACACACTCATCGAAGGCGGGACCTTCCGGTCCGATCTCTGGGATGACCTCTCGGGGTGTGCGGCCGACAATTTCATTGGGCGGCATGCCAATGAACTCGGCCAGCTGCTGGTTGACATGAACATACTGCAGTTCGGCGTTCACCAACCCGAGGCCCAATGGCGCTAGCCAAGGTGGTCCACATCATGCCCATCGAAAAGGGATTCAGGGGCCGCACAAAAGGAAGACTCAACCTACGCTTCACCTACGCCAAAGAAAACATCAAGTCTCAGGCCACCCGGAGAGGTTGCAGGGGATCTATTGCAATGCTCAGCCTAGTTTTCTTCTTCCGAAGCGACCTCGATGATCTTTTCGTTCAGCAGCATCAATAGGTTTCGACAGACCATGAGGTCCGACAGGCTGCACTCATCTATGACCGCACCGACAGTTTGATGACGACAGATCGCCGCCAGC
>JAAESQ010001584.1 GCA_024229275.1 bacterium
CTTTGGCTAGTTCTTTTCTCAATACGAGTTCTTTTCTATTCAATTGTCAAGCTCTCAAGGGCACAAGCGGCAGTGATGTACTCACCAACCGTCTCAGGGGAAAGCGCTTGACAGTTGTCTGGCTTGAGTGCTTCAAGTTGCAGGTCATCGTAAAGGTCTCCTAGCGCCAGGTGTCCACTTACAACCAGGCAATAGCGGTCACGAAGCTCGATAAGCCTGTCCTCTGGAGAGATCTTAGATGCAGGAAGGCTTAGCTCCCGTGCGACTCTTTGTCGAATCTCAAGAATACGTGCGTCGCCCTCGGTTGGCCCTTTGCCACGGTAGCTCTCCAGGAATTCGTTGTCGGATATCCCGTCACGCACGGCGATTCGACGCTTCTTGATTACCCAATCATAGAGCAACAGAAAAGCAATAAGAAGCAGTGACAGGATTGCTAAATGGCTCATTCCATTACTCCCGTTGCTTGTGTAGGCGCCGAGAAACTGCCCAGCCAGCAATCGGAAGTAGTAGCGCGACCAACGCTGCCGCATAACTATGCGCAAAATACGCCTCGCCAGCCTCGAGCTGAATCGCAGAGCCAACCCAGGGGTCATGAAGCTCGGACAAATGAGCAGTAATTAAGAAAGCTTCCAATGCCAGAATAAGAAACAGTAAACCGCGCCGCCACCGAACAATAAAATACCCAATAACCCCCATAAGCAATGCAACAATCCATAAAGCTGTCACCGTGGGCTCTTTGTCCAATACTTCTGCGACAGGAAGAAGGTAGAGGACCTGTAGACCTGCTGAAGAGCTAGCTAGTTGCATAGCGTGCCTGTTTCGTAGTTGACAACAACATCGATTCGCCTGTCGGCCTCTTCCATCGCCCAGTCTCGAGCCCACGTGTCACAATCACCTATATCAATACAGCCAGCGGTTTGAAAATCGAGGCGATCATCGCCATGCAGGAAGAATCCAGATCTGCCACGAGTGTTTGTGCTTGCCTTGGGGTGAATTGGCGCTCGCCACCGACCCCACCCCGGTCCCCTGACTAGATCACGCAGGAAACCTCCTGTGAATTCTCTCGGGTTAATAAAATACTCTCCCTGTGGTATGGGTCCTCTAAAGGGTGCCTCTTGGTCAGTAAACTGAGTGCCTTTCCGCCCTGACCCAGCCCGGCACCGCTTGACAACTCTCAAATCATCATCAAGAAACCAAACATCGCAACCAGTAAAAGCGATCGTTCGCAAGCCGTCTGGGTCGACAAACAGAATAGGATTAGAGCTTGTATATGTATACAGATTAAAGCTAGTTCTCAAGCCAATAGGATCAGCTTTTGTATATCGACCTTGCCGAGAGCTATAGGAGCGGTGCAGATTATAATGCAGTTTGGATCCTGAGCTGGAATCCTTCCACGTTGCATCTTCCCATTGACCCAGAAAACGCAAAAATATACCTGCTGACTGTGCCCCGTTATGATCTTCTCCAAAGGGTCCGAGTCCCCCCTCCCAGAGATTCGCTGCCACGACATCGCTTGCCAAGAGCGGGGTTCCGAGATGGTCCACGGACAGGTACGCTAGCTGCGGCAGCACAGTATTTGGCTCCAGAATTGCCACGGGTCGACCGTCAAAGTAGAGAACGTGCCCGGACGCCAGTACAGCCGTCTTAAGAAGCGAATGCAACACTCCCTCCGAGCTGTACACCGGCCCTGTCTCCGCAGTAGCCAGACACACCGCAGGACCCCGCCCGCTCTCCTCAACTATCCAATTGCTCAGGTCTCCACTCTCAAAACCATCACAGAACAGCGGATCACCTTCGGTGATCGGTGCCCGGCCGGTGGAGCTGCGAAGAAAACTCCGACCGTCGTAGAGAAATACGGTGGTTGCAGGGGCCGACGGCCGTTCGATCCGGCTCAGCCGGCTGGCATCGTCGTAGGTCCAGTCGATCACGTCACCCTGGTCGACGACCTGGGTCTGGTTGCCCGCCGCGTCGTAGGCGTAGGTCCTCGTGCCGCCGGCGCCCAGCTGGATCTCCGCCAGCTGCGCGGAATTGCCACCGGCGAGGTTGGGCAAGTAGACGTAGGTGTCGGTCTGTCCGTCACGGGTTTCGGTGAGGCGATTGCCGATCTTGTCGTACGTCCAGCCGCGGTTGCCCCACGGGCCGTCTCCCTGGATCAGAAAGTATTGAACGTCGTGGTAGCCGAACACCCGGTTGTTAGCCGGGTCCAGGAGGTCGGTGATCGCGGTGACGTTGCCCTCGTCGTCGGTCGAGTACTGCCAGTCGAGCAGGGTGGAGCCACCGGCGACGGTGATCCGGTCGGGGTGGTGGCGGCTGTCGAAGGTGTGGGTCTCCACGAGACCGTTGCCGAGGGTCAGCGACGCCAGCGGGCCGGAGGGCTCATAGCTCGAAGCTGTGACGATCGCCTGCAGCGGCTCGCCCGGCTGCTCGACGTCGAGCGTCGCCTGGCGGTCGGCGAAGTCGTAGGTGTAGAGGGCACGCACGTCCCCAGGATAGCCGATTTCGACGCGGTTGCCGTTGTCGTCGTAGGCGTAGGTGAGATCGCCGTCTTGCAGCGCCCGGCCGAAGCGGTCGTAGGCGTAGTCGACGC
>JAAESQ010001585.1 GCA_024229275.1 bacterium
CCTGCTCCACCTTGAAACCCTAGCGCTTCGTCAGCAGCTGGCAATGGTCACCGCCAGAGACCACAAACGGCTCCGTTTCCGTCGCCGTCCGGGTAGGAGCGGCGGTTTCCCGCCGCGCCCCCCACAGAACCGTACGTGAACAATTTACTCATACGGTTCCTCGGTAACCAGAGCAAACCGCACAGCTCTGGCGCATAACTTTGCTGCCCTGCAGGCTAGCTTAGATGCTGTGGACAATCCTGGGTTGGGGAAGGGGCATCTTTTCCAACAACCGCTGGAAGCGATCCCAGGGCATCGCCTTCTTTGAGCTCCGACGGTCCAACCAGAACTGCCAGGCTCGTCTGACTTCGCCGAGATAGCGCTCCAGGGCGCGGTAGTTCCCTCTGATGCCGTAGTACTGGTAGTACCCGCGCAGCTTGCGACACAACGTCTCATATTGTTCCCTGAGCGCGCTGTGTCGGTTCGCTCGACACCACTCCCACGCCGACTTCATGGCCCGTCGCAACCGCTTTCGAGCCGTGCGTCTTTTGATAACCCAGTATCCCCGGCGAGACCGCGCCCAGTAATGGGTAAACCCGAGATAATCGAGTGTGCCGTTCCCCGCGCCGGACTTCGTCCCAACATCCGGCTTCCCGAACGCAATCACCGCCGTCTTCTGGGGATGGATGCTCAATCCAAAGCGAGCAAGCCGCTTCGGCAGCACCTCCATGACCCGGCGGGCGTCGTTCTCCAACTCACAGCCAATGAGAAAATCATCAGCGAAACGAATCAGAAAGGTCCGCCCACGCATCCGTGGCGTCACATCCCGTACGTACCATTCGTCTAGTACATGATGGAGAAAAATATTCGCCAGCATCGGAGAAACGACGCCCCCTTGCGGGGTCCCCTTATCCGGGTAACTCACCATCCCTCCTTCCATGACACCGGCGTGCAGCCACTTCCCTATGAGCCGCAACATGCCTCCATCATTGACCCGCAAGCGGATAATGTCCTGCAGCCGCTTGTGGCCAATATTGTCGAAGCATCCACTCACATCCGCGTCCACTATCGCTTTGATATTCAGAGACATACATTGCTCTCGCAACGCATGCAGCGCTTGATGCTGACTGTGACCCTCCCTGAAGCCATGGGAGAAATCCTGAAAGTCCTGTTCATAGATAGCCCCCAATAGCATCACCACCGCCCGCTGGACAATCTTGTCCTCGAACGTCGGCTTTCCAATCGGCCGCTGACTTCCATCGTCCTTCTCGAGCCATACTCGCTCCACCGGCGGTGCAACATACCGCCCGCTCACCAGTCGCTCGTGCAGGTCGCGTAGGTTCCCCTCCAAGTCCTCGGCGTACTCCTTCGCCGTCACTCGGTCAACCCCCGGTGCGCCGTCCTTGCGCGTCCGGCGGTGCGCTTCCCACAGGAAGTCCTCGTCGATTTCATGCATCAGCGTCGTAAATACCATCTGCGGATAACGAACAGCCTGCTCTGCAATCCGCTGGAGTTTCGTTGAGACAGTTTGCGATCTCGAAGTATCTCCCATCTTTCCTCCCAACAGAGCGTTATGCCCGGCTTCGCCTTCCCTACAGCGGGTCCCCTGGGCTAGAGTTCCCCGCCTTCCCGGCCCAAGCCCTCCTGGCCCGAACCCGCGGTAGTATGCTCAGCTAAGACTGCCAACGGCCCTTCTCGAGTCGCTTCGCACCGTGCTCGCTTCCCGATACCTTGCTCACTGCGTCTCCTTTGTGTCCCGTCACCGGCTCGCGGGTCGCTACGCAGCCAGCTACCCGCGCCAGGGCTCTTGGTCAGCCGGTACCCCTACTCTTCCGGCTCTCTCCAACAAGGAGACCGTCGGCTCTCCCGAGTTCCCGAGTTGCCCCTTTGGACACATGCCCCGCTCTACGACCCCGGTGGTGTCCTCTCGACTTGCCTTAGCGTCTCCAGGACTACTGCCTTCCGCTCCGCTCGACGTCGTCGGCTTTCCCTCCTACTATCCCCTTCAGAGGTTATCCTCTCGGACCACAACAACAAAGATTTCGGGGCTCTATCACGCGGCCTGCGTCCTCGCTACCTCCGGCTTCGTACCCCCCATTACTGAGACGCACGCGGTTTCGCTACCGACCTGCTGGCTAAGCTTTGGTCGGGTGAGACTTTGGCTCCTCCTGGCCCTCACCCACTGGGCAACAATGACAAATTTCATGGGATTTCTCCCAATTCCAATGCCTCGGATTTACCTCGGCACGACGAGCGCCTCTTTTGGGTCTGGTTCTACCGCCTCTGGCCGGGCTGTCTCGAGACACTCGCCGTTTTCAAGGCGGACACCTTGGTGCGCTGGCACCGCAAGGGCTTTCGGCTGTACTGGACCTGGAAGTCGCGGCGACGCGGTGGTGGGCGGCCCACGATCTCCCTGGAGATCCGAGACCTCATTCGTCGGCTTTCTCAGGAGAATCCCC
>JAAESQ010001586.1 GCA_024229275.1 bacterium
AACAGCTCCGTGCGCTTCTTCATCTGAGGCATGACCAAAGGCATCCAGCGCCCCCTACGGGTTCGCACGCGCCTGAAGTCAAAGCCAAGGAATCCAAAGCACTCTCCTCGCTCCAGATCGACGACCCGACTCTTCTTCTCGTTCACCTCCACTTGCAGCTGGTCGAACTCCTCCCGGAGTCGTTTCTGCACCGCGTCGAAGAGCCACGCATGACGCGGATGCGAGTCCACCAGGACAACGAAGTCGTCTGCCCAACGGCAATACTCAATCGCTGTCCATCGCTCGTAGCGGGTGACCTCTTGAGCCCGTTGCAGCATGCGGTCTACCTCATTGAGGTAGACGTTACTGAGCAATGGGGAAATCACACCGCCTTGAGGAACACCTCGACTTCCCGAGGATGACAGAATCTTCTTCAGCAAGCCCATGATCGCGCCATCGTCGACGCGCACGGCAATCTTCTCCAGAAGGAGGTGATGCCGCACGTTATCAAAGTAGGATCGAAGATCCAGATCGATGACACGGGTCTTGCATTGAAAGATCCCTTGACGAACTCGCTCTACCGCATCGTGCGCAGACTTCTTCGGGCGGTAGCCAAACGATCCCGGTTGAAAGTCCGCTTCGAAGATCGGCTCCAGGATGAGCTTCAGCGCACCCTG
>JAAESQ010001587.1 GCA_024229275.1 bacterium
GAGTTGTCCGCGTAGGAACAGCGCTTCCGGAGCATTGGAAATCGCGGCAAGCAGGGCGGGGTAATCATCATCTCGTCTGAGGATCACCCGGGCCCCGGCATCCGCCATGGTCCGTCGTTCGCCCGCCGTATCAGCTTCTTCGATCGCCCTGCGAATCGACTGGGCGGCAGACATCCCGATCCCGTCGATGCTCGCAATCTCCCGGGCGGACGCTCCGGCGACGACGGAGTCTGAGCCGAACTGGGCTCGTAGTTTCCGGATCGTCGCCGGTCCCAGACCTGGAGCGATGATCAGCCGTAACGTCGCATCATCGATGTTGTGGGGTTCCCAGGGCATGGCGTGCACTGAGCTTGACCCGTTTCCGTGGACGCCTCGATCTGCGAGACTACTCGCAAGGAGTGACCCATGGACAAGCCACACGGCACCCGCAGGACGCGACGATCCTTCACCAAGGAGTTCAAGGCTGAGGCCGCACGCCTCTGCAGAGTCGGCGATCGATCCATCGCCCAGGTCGCCAAAGACCTTGATCTCACCGAAACATCGCTTCGCGCCTGGCTCAAGCAAGCCGACGTTGACCGGGGCAACGGGCCGCCCGATGCCCTCACGACCGATGAACGCGATGAACTCACCCGTCTCCGCCGAGAAACGCGCCAACTCCGCATGGAACGTGAAATCCTAAAAAAAGCGGCGGCCTTCTTCGCGAAGGAAAACACATGAGATTCGCGTTCATCCTCGTGGAGAAGGCCTTCTATCCCGTCGCCGTGCTGTGCCGCGTCCTCGCGGTATCGCGCAGCGGGTTTCATGCGTGGGCGAAACGCCCGGACTCGGCGCGAGACGTCGCGAACCGCCAGCTTGCCGTGAACATCACCGCTGTCCATCGAGAGAGTCGTGGTACGTACGGCAGCCCGCGAGTGACGGCTGAACTGCGCGCCAGCGGACAACCCGTTTCTCGCAAACGTGTGGCACGACTCATGCGTCAGGAAGGGATTAAGGCTCGTCCGAAGCGCCGGTTCAAGCAGACGACCGATTCCAATCACTCTAATCCAATCGCCCCGAACGTCGTCGATCGCGACTTCAGCGCGAGCGAACCCAATCGCGTGTGGGTAACGGATGTGAAGGCGGTTTGGACCGGTGAGGGCTGGTTGTACATCGCGCCCGTAATCGATCTCTTCTCGCGGAAGGTCGTTGGCCTCGCCATGCGCGACAGTAACGACACGAATCTAGCCCTGGCCGCTCTTGATTCGGCGGTGAATCAGCGGCGACCGGAGGCGGGTTTGATTCATCATTCTGATCGCGGAAGCCCGTATGCCAGTGATCGCTATCGTGGTCGCCTGCGCGATCTTGAATGCACTGCAAGCATGAGCAGAAAAGGTGATTGCTGGGATAACGCGGTTGCCGAGAGTTTCTTCAGTACGCTGGTTCACGAGTTGCTCGCCGGCGTTTTCTTCGCGACGCACCGTCAGGCGGAGCACGCGATTAGTGACTACATCGACCGCTTCTACAACCTTCGCCGGCGGCATTCGACCCTCGGCTATCTCAGCCCGATTGAATTTGAACTTTGTTCTCACACCGCTATGTTGGCGGTGTAGTTATACTGTCCACGGAAGCGGGGCAAGCTCAGGGCGGGCCGCACGTGGTGAGCGTCTGATCGATAAGTCGCCGCATGGTCACTGGCAGACCACGACGCTGATCGCGGCCTTGGGGATCGGGGGGATTCTATGTTCCACGGTTGTTGATGGTGCGGTCAACGGTGACATCTTCGAAGCGTTCATTGAACATGTGCTCGTTGCCGAGCTCAAGCCGGGCGATGTGGTGGTGATGGACAATCTTTCCAGTCACAAGAGGCAGCGCACGCGTGAACTGATCGAGGCAGTTGGGGCTGAACTGGCGTACCTGCCGCCGTACAGTCCGGACCTGAATCCGATCGAGATGGTGTTCAGCAAGATCAAGGAGTGCTTCGGAGTTTGGCGTATCGCACGAAGGACGCATTGTGGCAATCGATGCAGATGGTGCTCGATGCGGTCACGGCAAGGGACAGCGTCAATTGCTACGAACACTGCGGATATACCGCTACATCTGAGACGGAAATGCTCTAGTGTAGGCGACCGGGATGCAATTCGCGTGGAGATCGTGGGCGGTTGAGTCCCGCCGGAGTCGATGAACCGGGACCGACTCTATATCCTTTGGCCATGAAGACGCAGATTCAGATACCCGACGCCGCCGGCCGATTCGGCGACTCC
>JAAESQ010001588.1 GCA_024229275.1 bacterium
CCATTTCTATAGAGTATCCTATGTTCGTCGAAGAGCGTTACCCGAACGTAGAATATCTAAATCGTTGCTCGCTGTCTACCGTTTTAGGAGAAATTATGCATTGGTGTACTAGTCGGTGATTTGCTCTCTGAGTCCTCACTGTAGCTTGGCTCACTAGCTGACCGCCATGGCCTCCAGATCGCGCTGACCGAGTTGGTCCAGCAGCCGCCCGCCCCCGCGCACAACGCAGGTGAGCGGGTCTTCCGCTATCCGCACAGGCAGTCGGGTCTCCTCTGCGAGCAGCTCGTCGAAGCCCCTCAGCAACGCACCGCCCCCGGTCAGTACGATGCCCTGGGTCATGATATCCGCGCCCAGCTCCGGGGGTGTTTGTTCCAGTGCCATCACGACGGCTGCTGCGATGCGCGACAGGGGCTCCTGCAGGGCCTCCATGATCTCGTTGCTGTTTACGACAAAGGCACGCGGCACTCCCCCTGCCAGGCTGTAGCCATGCAACGGCATCTCTTCGACGGTTTCCAAGGGGAAAGCGGACCCAATCTCATGCTTGATGCGCTCCGCAGTCGTCTCCCCAATCACCATGCCGTGGTTGCGCCGGATGTAGGAAACAATGGCCTCGTCGAAAGCATATCCTCCGACACGTAGCGACTGGGCATACACGATGCCGTTTAGTGCGATTACCGCCACCTCGGACGTGCCACCGCCAATGTCGACCACCATGGACCCGCAGGGCTCGCTGACCGGGAGATCAGCACCAAGAGCTGCCGCCATGGGCTCCTCAATGAGGTAGACCTCCCGTGCCCCCGGGCCTTCAGCAGCCTCTCTAAGCGCTCGCCGTTCTACGGATGTCGAGCCGCAAGGCGTCGCCATCAGGATTCGAGGGCTCGGTTGGAACAACCTCTTCGCGTGAACCTTGCGGATGAAGTGCTGCAACATCTTCTTCGTGACAACGAAATCTGCAACGACACCATCGCGCAAGGGTCGGAGCGTCGTGATATCGCCCGGTGTGCGGCCAAGCATCCTCTTGGCATCCTGTCCGACCGCAACGACGAGGCGTCCATCCTGCCCCCGCTGGCTATCGCGGACGGCAATGACAGAAGGCTCATTCAGGACTATGCCCTGATTCTGTCTGTAGA
>JAAESQ010001589.1 GCA_024229275.1 bacterium
AATTAATCAACGGACGCGAGATGGTGCTCAAGGGCGCGGACAACGAAGAGACCCTTCGAGGTACGGGCCTGGGCTACCTAGTAATCGATGAATACGCGGACATGAAGTCCCACGTATTCGACGTAATTATGCGCCCGAACTTATCAGACTTTGAGGCCCCGGCGCTGTTTATTGGCACGCCGAAGGGCAAGAATCATTTCTACGACCTGTACCTGCTAGCGCAGACAGGCATCTCAGACATGGCGGCGTTCACATTTAAGACTTCGGACAACCCGATCATCAGTAAGTCTGAGATCGAGCTGGCCCGGTTGATGATGTCAGACGCAGCTTTCCGCCAGGAGTACGAGGCTGAGTTTACGAACGCCGGCTCTGGCGCGTTTAAAGAGGAATGGTTCGATATCCACGAGCAGCGCCCGCATATGAAGGACGGACGCTTTTACATGGCCGTCGATTTGGCCGGTTACGCCGACGAGGCACTGGCCACAATCCAGAAATCAGCTCTCAAGAAGCTCGACTCTCACGCTTTGGTCGTGGTCGAAGTCGGAAAAACGGGCTGGCTGGTGCATGAAGTGCAGCATGGCCGGTGGGGAGTACGCGAAACGAGCCTCCGCATCATTCGCATGTCGCAACGCTACCCGATTGCAAGTCTTGGTATCGAAAAGGGGTCGCTGAAAAACGCGATCATGCCGTATCTGAACGATCAGATGAGGCGACTGGGGCACTACCCAGCGATCACAGACCTGACGCACGGCGGCAGAAAGAAAACAGAACGTATTGTGTGGGCCTTGCAGGGCCGCGCCGAACACGGGCGCATCTCTCTGCTCAAAGGCTCCTGGAATAAGGCACTGATGACGCAGCTGCTTGACTTCCCGAACCCGCTATCGCACGATGACATTATTGATGCGCTAGCATACATCGATCAAATCTCGCAAGTCGTCTACAACGATAACGCTGACGACGGCTACGAGGACACATGGGAGCCCGTTGATGAAGTGGCGGGGTACTGAGGACTAAAAATCTATGGCAGTCATTGAACAAGACACTCCTGGACGTATCCCTACGGCACCAGGGACCGGCGGATCGCTCCTGCATTGGGTAAATTCCCGCGCGGGCGTTAACGGCTGGTGGGCTCAGGACCGCGACCGCGACCACAAGAACAGGTGGGAGGAATACTACCGATTATGGCGCGGTATCTGGTCAGCATCGGACAAAACCCGCATGTCAGAGCGCAGTAGACTGATTGCGCCGGCCCTGCAGCAGGCAATTGAGGGCATTACATCCGAAATTGAGTCGGCAGTGCTCGACAAGAAGTCATTTTTCGACGTTGTGGACGATCCTAACGACGTTGCAGCGGCGATGGCCAGCACTGAGACCCAGGCGCGCACTCCAGAAGAGGCAGCGCAGCAGAACGCCCGTCGTGCGGCACAACAGGACATGGTTGACCTGCGTACCAGGCTCTATTACGCCATGACAGAGGCCGATTACGACCTTTCGATGGCCGAAGTCTTCCTGAACGGGTCGATCTGGGGCACTGGCATCGGAAAGATCAACTTCGAGGACATTGAGTTCTTCGAGGTCGAGAATCAGGACGGCGAACCCGTACCAGTACCGCGAGTCAAGCCGCAGGCGAGGCTCATCCCGATCATTCCGCAGCAGTTTACCATCGATACGGCGGCAAAGCGGCTCGCCGACGCTATTGGCTACGCACATACCTACCCAGCTCCGCGACACGAGATCCTGGAGCTACAGCGGCAGGGTATATTCCGAGATGTACCGCTCGCGCGGCAGACACCGAAGGACCCAATTGACTCAGACGAGAATACGGACTCCAACGCGGACAGCGTAAACATCGTAGATTACCGGGGCAAGGTTCCTCGCTCCATGCTGGAAGAGTTTCAGCTAGAGGCCGATGCTTTTACGGTAGGCGGCGACGTTCCGCCAGAAGGCATTGAGCTGGGCGAAGACGAGTTCTTTGTTGACCTGGATAAGCCGGGCGCACAGGAACTGGGTCGAGATCCAGGGATAGCCGGCACAGATGTCGACGCCTCGATATCGCTAGGCCACGATGAAGACGACCTCGTTGAGGCATTCGTTGTTATCGTCAACGAACAACATATTTTAAAGGCGGAAGAGAATCCACTCTTCCACAAAGACAGACTTGTAGTAGCCTACCGGCATGAAATCGTACCCGATCAGTTCTGGGGACGAGGCGCAGCCGAGAAAGGTTACAACTCGCAGAAGGCCCTCGATGCTAGCATGCGCGCCCGAATTGACGGGCTGGCACTGACTGTGCATCCTATGATGGCCATGGACGCTGGGCGCATGCCGCGCGGCTTCAAGTTTACCGTATCCCCCGGTCGGAACATTCTGACCAATGGAGATCCCAAGGAGATCCTTAACCCGCTTAACTTCGGGCAGATCGACCCCAACATCTTCACGGACAATGCGGAACTTGAGCGCATGGTAATGATGGCTACAGGCGGAATGGATACGGCTGCCCCTGTAAAGGTCAACGGTCGTAATGAAACCGCCGCTGGTCAGAGTATGCAGCTCGGTAACTTCGTTAAGAGAAGTAAGCGCACCATCCGAAACATTGAGAAGGAATTCGTCGTGCCAATGGTTCAGCAGACTGCTCGACTGTACATGCAGTTCGACTCTGAGAACTTCCCGGTCAACGATTATACCTTCCGCGCTATTTCGGTACTTGGTACGATGGCTAGGGAACTGGAGCAGATGCACTTTGCTTCGATGATTAATACCGTCCCAGAGACGAGCCCGGCATTCTGGATGCTGATGAAATCTTTCTATCAGTCCAGCTCGCTGAGCAACCGCGAGGAGATGGTGCCGATGATCGATGCGCAGATGCAGCAGGTTCTGAACCCACCGCAACCGCAACCAACAATGCTTGAACGCTTGCAGATGCTGCAGCTCACCGAGTCTATTAAGAATGAGCGTATTCGCCAGATCACTGGCATGACGCGAGCACGCGCTGAAATTGCGCGCGCCGAGACTGAAGCTAGACAGGTACCAAGCGAAGTCGCTGTGAACGAGACTAACGCACTACTGAATCTCGCGAAAGCAGAGGGAGAAGAGGCAGGGACGCAGATGAACATTTACAAAGCCCAACTCGACGCGCTTGAACGTGAAGCCGCCATCAAACAACAGGAAATAGAAAATGTCCTTACGACAAGAGAAACTGGAACGACTGCAAACCTTGATCGAATTTCTGGAGCATCCCGGCTGGAAGATATTCTCGCGGGATCTTGACGCCATCCGCGAGGCCGGCGTTGTAAATGCTGACCAGATGTTCCCAACCAATGACCAGTGGCAGTTCTGGCGCGGCAGAAAGCAGCAGCTCGACTACGTACTTGGCTACCCGGAGATGGTAGAAACGCTTGTTGAGAAGCTGGAAAGTGGCGATCCTTCGCTTGTTTTCACGGACGAGGAAGATCCGACCAATAGTCTCGAAGCCTAATGCGAGTACTGAACGACTATTACTGCCCCTCCTGCCGAGCTGTTCACGAGCAGTTCGGATTGGCTGGGGCCAAACTCGCGGCCTGTGTAGTCTGCGGTACAAACGCAGAGCTTATACAAGCCGCCCCTAACTTTTCGCTGGAGTCTGTATCCGGCGACTTCCCCACTGCTACGCAGCGGTGGGAGCAAGACTATCAGCGTCGTGCCGCCAAAGCGCGGGAACACGGCGAATGACTTTTTACTTTGACCCTACAACCCGAAAGGGCAGGAGATAGAATGGCTGACAATGGTAAAACGACTGTAGTAGATACCAACGACGTGGTTGACATCTTTGATCTAAAGGATGGCGACCCGCTGGATCGCAGCA
>JAAESQ010001590.1 GCA_024229275.1 bacterium
CGTTACGTGCGGAAAGATCATCTTCTCGAATTCAGCGGACGATTGTTTCTACTCGGATCTGATCCTGATCTGGGGTGGAAATCCGGCCTACACGCAGATCCCCAATGCTCATTTCATCAACGAGGCGCGCTATCACGGCGCCAAGGTGGTCACGATCACACCGGACCTGAATGCGAGCGGAATCCACGCCGATTTGTGGATTCCGGTCAAGCCGGGAAGCGACGCGGCACTGGGTCTTGCCCTCGCCCAGGTGATTCTCGAAGAGAATCTCCACGACGTTGACTTCATCCGTGAGCAGACGGACCTCCCGCTACTGGTTCGGAAGGATGACAGGCACTTCTTGCGATCCAGCGACATGGTAGAAGGTGGAGCAGAGGACGAGTTCTACGTCTTCGATCTCGCCAGCAACGAGCCACGAACCGCCCCCAAGAAGACACTCGAACTCGGTTCACTGCAGCCCGCCCTCGAGGGTGAGTACGTAGTCGAAACGAAGACGGGTCCAGTGAAGGTCGTCCCCGTCCTCGCTCTGCTTCGGGAGCAGGTTGCGGCCTACACTCCCGAACGGGCCTCCAAGATCACGGGAACACCAGCCAAGGTGATTCGCGACCTGGCCAGGCAGATTGCCTCA
>JAAESQ010001591.1 GCA_024229275.1 bacterium
ATGCAGGATGCGGAAGACGGCGTTCGGCTCGCGTTTCAACCAACGCCGCATGCGCCGCTGCCAACCGTGCGCAGCACGAGGATCATCAAACAACACTTGAGCCAGCTTGGCCAAATACTCGGTGGCGTGGTAGAAGTCGACGATGCGGGTCCACTCCAGCCACCGGCCGGGGTGACGCGGATGTTCCATTTGCGAGAGCACGTTGTCGAAATACTCGGTGGGGTGATATCCGGCATCGGTAATGTACACCAAACGCGGCCAACAGCCGTCCCATTCTTCCAACAGTTCTGTGACCAATCGAGTCAGTTCTTCAGACAGCGTCGTCTGATAAGCTTCCGGCATTTGGCCCAGATACATCGTGCCCAAGCGATGGCCGCGGCGGTCGTAAACCGTGACCGTCGCCACGGCTCCTTCTTTGTAAGTCTTCTCGTTTCGAATCGGCAGCATGATGCCGTCGCGTCCCACGGCCAGCGTGATCTTGTGTCGGCCCTTCGAACTGTCGGCCAACCGTAACCATGCCAACAGTTGCTCTTTCTGAGCCTGGTGCAGATGTTCGGCCACGCCACGGCTGACCGCAGCGGTCACTTTGCGAAGAACTTTGACCGACCAGCCAACCTGGTGTTCGCGTTCGAGTAACTCAAGCAACTCTTGTTGCGTGTGGCTGGATGCGGCACGCCCCACGCGCTCGGCCAGGGATGGCGAAGCGTTTCCCGCGACAATGCCCAAGGGCAGTTCCAGGGGCGAAAACGATTTCAATTGGTCGTCGCGGGCCTCGCTGAGCGGTTCGTAAGAAAAGCGGACGAGTGGAATCTTGCCGAACACCGTGCCAATGCCATTGCGGTTGTTGGTCTTCTCGTTCTTGCGGCTGTATTCTTGTCCTTCGAACTGAACGCGTTTAGGCATCTCGTCGGGGGTGTCGGATTCGAGCCGATTGTAGACCACTCTCAGAATGCTGCGCCCGAATTCACGAAGCCGGTCCTCAATGGCATCCTCGAACTTCCACGTGGCTTCTGGTGTGAGCGGCTGAAGTAGGAACGCCTGCACGAGTTGGTCGATCTCCTCCAACTGCGGCTCAGCAGCGGATCGCGCTTGTTCCGAAACGCGATGCACATCCTGAACAATCCGACTTACCAAAAAAGCGAAAACAGATTACGATCATGCATTGAGGCGTCCTTTCTCGAATACGTGTTTGGGTGGTAACTCAAAACCGCGTATTCTCGCATAAGACTCTACTTTTTCGTCAGCCCCAGATCTCCCCACCCGTTCCCTCACCCCGCTAACCCCAAAAAAAACACTCCCTTCGCTCGGTTTCTCGTCGAGCGGCGAACGCGCACCCTTCGGCATCGCC
>JAAESQ010001592.1 GCA_024229275.1 bacterium
CCGGCCTTGAGATCTCCGACATCGACTACCTGATCTTTGCGACCATGACTCCCGACTGCTACCTCCCGGGAGCGGGCGCCTTCCTACAGCGCAAACTCGAGCTTGGCAACATTCCCTGCCTCGACATTCGCCAACAGTGTGCAGGCTTCATCTACAGTCTCCAGTTGGCCGACGCATTGATCCGATCAGGTCAGTATCGCAACGTTTTGATTGTCGGCGCAGAGGTTCATACGTGCTTACTGCCGTGGAGCAAGAACACTTGGCGAGTCATTTTCGGTCAAGACGACTGCGAAATTACACCCGATGAGTTCGCGAAGAACACCGAGAGTCGCGATCGAACAGTGCTGTTCGGCGACGGTGCCGGAGCTGCAGTTATCTCGGCCTGTGAGGACGAGGGTCACGGCATCGTCGATAGCCTAATCCACGCCGATGGCAACGAAGCGGAGAGGCTCATCGCCCGAGCCGGCGGGAGCAACTATCGGCCCTACTTCGACCAGAGCATGGTCGAAAGCGGCGACATTACGCCTATGGTGGAAGGTCGCGAGGTCTATCGGCTCGCCACACGCTACATGCCAAAGGTTGCTCGCGAGATCCTGGAACGCAATGACATGGGTGTCGAGGACGTCGATTTGCTCATTGCCCACCAGGCCAATCTCCGCATCAACGAGGCAGTGCAGAAGCGACTCGGTCTCCCGGATGAGAAGGTCTACAACAACGTTCAGCGCTATGGAAACACCACAGCGGCGACGATTCCGATCGCCCTTCACGAAGTGCGAGAGAAGAGCCTCATCAAGGACGGTGATCTTGTGGCATTCGTTGGACTCGGCAGTGGACTGAATTGGGGCGCGGTGTTGTACCGGGTCTAGCGGGTCAACGGCAGTTCGGGACGAACGGCTATACGGCAGGTCAGTGCATACCCAATGCCATCGCCTTTGGCGAAGAGAGCTGCTGAACCGGCGCGTACGTGAATTTCTGAACCACGAAGAGCACACCCATAAGAAGGCCCCTGTCAAGTAGACGCAGCCTGCACAGGAGGAGAAATCCTCCTCAAGTCTCTGCAGGGAGGTGACCTACCAGCTGCCTTTGGCGCCGATATGTGCCTGGACTCTCTATGGATGGTTCGGAGAAGCTCCGCACCACACACCCATCAGGATCTAGACGATCGAGCCGAAGCTCGTGTCCCGTACGCGAGTCACGTACCCAAAGAGTCGTCAGGATCTCCAGACCATGTCCATGGGAAACAAAGATCATGGACTACCCGCGAAGGTGCCAGTGCTTATTGGTTCATGGCCTGGTCGCATCGCTCTCCAAAAGCAAGTTTGGCCGAGACGGTTCCACTCAAAGTCGCGGCTGTTACCAGTGCTCTTACTGTTTCCCGTCTCGGCCTATTCATTAGTGAAACACGCGTGATGGATCAAAAGGCTTCTGATCTCGAAGCACGTAGTAACAGGCCCTTGCGAGTTTGGCTGCCATTGCTCGCTTGGCCACTATCTCAAGACTTCTCGAGCGTTTTCGAGAGTAGTAGCGCTGGGCTGCTGGACAGTACCGTCGTATGTGATGAGCAGCTTCAGAATAGGCCCAGGAGAGATACTTGTTCCCGTTTTTGCGATTACCTGCTCCTTTCTTCTTTTTGTTGCTTATGTGCTCTGTCTTGGCACATCGGCAATACGAAACGTAGTTGCTGGCTTTTGGGAATCGACCGATATCAGCGGTCTCGCACATGATCGTCAAGGCGATGACCTTCCCGATCCCGGGTACCGTCCTGAGGAGTTGAAACTCATCCCGTAGTTTCGAACTCTCGAGAACTGTCTTCTCGACTTGTCGAATCTGACGAGTCAGCAATTGGATAACCGGAAGCATGATGGTTATCGACTGAGCAATGACTGGATCCTGAATCTCCTCACAAATGTCTTCGACCTTCCAGTCGTGAATGGAGCTGACCTCTGCCCTTTTACCAGTACTCCGTTGATACACAGTCCCCACAGATAGCAGGTGTGCAGTTCTCTTCTGAACAAAGAAGGCTCGACGTCGAAGCAGGTCTCGTACCGCTCGATCCTCTCGTGGAACGATATATCCCTCGGGTAAGATCCCCAGAGCCAGCAGCTTCGCAATCCAGCGCGCATCGTGACGGTCGTCTCGATATTTCATGTCACTAAACCGACATGCCTTAGTAGTGTTCATCAACTTAACGTTGTATCCGGAATCCTCGATACCATCAGCGAGCCAGTACCAGTTGTATGTTGACTCCATCGAAACTGACTCCAGGTTGCTTCGATATGGCTCAAGAAATTCCAATACGCAGTCGAGTCTGTTTGGGACCCTCCGACACGCGACATCCTCCAGGTCGCGATTCATGATCGCCAAGTAACTGTTGTTTGAATGCAAATCGATTCCGCAGTACATTTTCATTGGGCTCCTCCTCCTTTTTGGGTTTTTGCAGATCAAGCTTATCGCTCGATCGGAGGAGCCTTCTATATGAGTCTCAAAGAACACGAAGTGAGAAAACGGCGGTTCTTCGAACCGCAATTTCAGTTCTCCCACTCTGTGTCTTCTTCGCGTTCTCTTTGTGTGCTTCGTGTCCTTGGTGGTTCAAACCTCACGCGCGCTTCGGGCTAGAGGCGCACTCAGTCGGAATGCCACTCGTGCGGCACATCCACCAACCCGATAACGAACTCGTCGCTCTCGATCGAAAAGGCCTCTTCGATAATCTTCGTGTCGTGGACGTGGAGGTCGTCTTCGGCGAGGAGGAATACGTATAGGGTAAAATCACCCTTGACCAGAGGCAATTCATCGACACGAATGTGCGCCTGATAGTTGCGTCGACCGCTCCACGAATCGATGCCGCTGCGATGGCTGCCAAAGCTGCAGGTCTGGACTCCGTCGATCCTGTCAATGCCGACGCCGAGGTGAAACTCCATGTCCTCGTCGAGCGATTCCCAGGAGATTTCGAGTTCCCACGCTTCACCCTTGCGGAATCGAGTCTTGCCTTCGGGAAGAAGTCGGACATCTGTGATTCGCGCCGGCTTAGGTTTTTCCTTCAGCACATCTCCCCGGTCGGCATCCTTTGGTCCTTCACTTTTAGCCATGAGGAACTTCTCATAGGAGTGAATCACTTCCTGTACTGGACCGAGCTTCTCGATTTTGCCGTCTTTGAGCCACAGAGCCCTCTTACAGAAGGCCGAGATGTAATACAGAGCGTGCGAACAAAAGAGAATCGTTCCGCCCGATTTGACGTACTGTTGCAGACGATCCATGCATTTCTTCTGAAAGTAGCCGTCCCCCACTGACAGCGCTTCGTCCACGATCAGCAGGTCGGGCTCCACCTGCGTCGCAATCGAAAAGCCGAGGCGCATGAGCATGCCTGTTGAGTAGACCTTTACCGGTTGGTCGATGAACTCGCCAAGCTCGCTGAATTCAAGTATCTCCGGCGTCTTCTCGATGATTTGTGATTGGGAAAGCCCGAGCATCGCCGCGTTCAGCGAGATGTTCTGCCGGCCGGTCATCTCGGGATGAAAGGCGGACCCCAACTCAAGAATCGACGCAGTTCTACCGGTCACCACAGTCGATCCAGAACTCGGCGCCGTCACCCCGGAGAGGATCTTGAGCAGGGTGCTCTTGCCGGCGCCGTTCTCGCCGATGATGCCGATCCCCTCACCGGGTGCGACGTCAAAGGTGACACTCTGCAAGGCATGGAAAGGTCGGTGGCGGGGACGTCGAGTTAGCGCTTCGATCAGACGATCCAGCGGTCGTGCAAAGACCTTGTAGGTCTTGTGCAGGTCGCGAACGACGACGAGCGGTTCGTGCTCTTGAGTCATCGTCTAGATCTCATCCGAGAACACTGGTTTGAGTCTATGAAAGACCAGCCACCCGAATGCACACATCGCGCAGGCCACTACTGCGAGCCTACCTGTTCCGGCGACGAAACCGAGGTCTCCGCCAAGGAACGCCTCTCGATATAGGGTCACCAGCGTTGTCATGGGATTGAACTCGAGCCAGATGCGGAACCTCTCCGGCACCAGACTCAGTGGGTAGACGATCGGTGTGAAGTAGAACCAACCGGTGAAGACCATTCCCTGGATCTGAGATGTGTCGCGGACGAAGACGTTGACTGCTGCCAGCAGCAGTCCGAGGCCGACAGTCAGGGCTAACTGCAGCGGTATCGCGACGAAGAGGATCGGTAGGGCATGAACCGTGAAGGTGCCCATCAATGCCAGAACCACCATGAAGACCACCGCAGCTATGGCCTGGTGTAACAGAGCGGCCGACACAACCGAGAGCACGAGCAACTCAGAGGGAAAACTGACCTTGTTGACAAGTTGCGCGTTGTCGGTAATCGCGGTCGTTGAACGGCTGATCCCTTCCTGAATCGCCATCCAAGGCAACAATCCACAGAAGAGGAAAACGGCGAAGTCATCAGTACGTTCACCGATCGGCGAAATCTTCAGAACGACAGAAAATACAAAGGTAAAGAGCAGCAGACTCCACAGTGGCTGAACGAAGGACCAGACGAAACCAAGTGCAGACCCGGCGTAGCGACCTTTGAAGTCCCTACGAACAAACTCCCTCAATAGAAAGAGATACTGCGATTTCACGAGCGAAGTATAGACCCTGGTTGCGAGCATGGCAACGAGGAAGGCAAGACTGTGTAGAGATGCCACCGTTTCGCGATACAATGGGCGCCACGAGGTCGATGATCAAGAAACGACCACGACGAATGGAGCTCTTTTGAGCCGAAAAATGCTAATCAACGCGCAGCGTCCCGAGGAGTTGCGTGTCGCAATTATTACTGACGGAGTCCTGGACAAATACGAGGTTTCGGCCGCCGACGCTGGTCTTCTCAAGGGCAACATATATCGCGGGACGGTAGCAGCTGTTCGGCCCTCGCTCGACGCCGCTTTCGTTGATTTCGGTGTCGAAAAGCACGGCCTCCTGCGTGCTGAAGATGTGGTCGTGTCCGCGATGGCGCGCAAACCGGAGAACGATCGCCGGTCACATCGCATCGACAGGGCCCTCGAGCGCAATCAACCCGTGCTTGTACAGGTCACCCGCGACTCCATGGCGCACAAGGGAGCACAGCTCACGACAGATCTGTCTCTGGCCGGTCGGCATCTCGTGCTGATGCCGCTCGACCCAGTGCGCGGAATTTCGCGCAAGGTTGAGGACGAGGTGGAGCGAAGTGCGCTACGTGAGCGCCTGGAGTTGCTCAACCTGCCGGAGGGTTGCGGTGTGATCGTGCGCACCAACGCCAGCGGTCAGAGCAAGGCCGCTCTCAACCGCGATCTCAGCGCGCTTCTCAGGTTGTGGAAACGCATCCGAGCCGAGGCAAACTCTGGCAAAGGGACCCGACTTCTGTATTCCGATCAGGACCTAATCGTCCAGGCCTTGCGCGACCTCGTCGGTCCCGACATCGAGGAAGTGCTCGTTGATGATGAAGAGGCCTACGACAAGGCAAAAGGCTACATGCGCAGTTTTATGCCGCGCGCACGTACTCGGCTGGTTCGGTACGAAGACCGAATGCCACTCTTCAGTCGCTATCGCCTCGAGGAACAGATTGACCGCATCTATCAGCGCAAGGTCGATCTCCCGAGCGGCGGCTCGATCGTGATCGACCCAACAGAGGCGCTGACGGCGATCGACGTCAACTCCGGGCGCGCTAGAAGAGGCGCGACCCAAGAGGAGACAGCGGTCAACATCAACCTCGAGGCCGCCCATGAAGCCGCACGCCAGCTCAGATTACGGGACATCGGTGGTCTGGTCGTCGTTGACTTAATAGACATGCGCTCGCAAAAACACCGACGCGAGATTGAGAAGGCCGTCAAGGATGCGATGCGAACCGACAAGGCTCGCTCGACAGTCGGACGGATCAGCCCCAACGGCCTGCTCGAGATCAACCGGCAACGTATCGCCAAATCGCTGCAGCTGCGCTCTCATCGTTCCTGCCCCACCTGCAACGGCGCCGGATTGATCGCCAGCTCCGAGCTGGTAGCCCTCAACCTCTTGCGCCGCATCGAGACCAGGGCCGTCACACGGCAAATCCGAGGCGCTCGTATTCGACTCCACCCAGAACTCGCGGATGACTTTCAGAACAGCCGCAGGCAAGAAATCGCCGCTCTGGAAGCAGAGTTTGGAATCGAGATCCAGATCATCGCCGCCGCAGGATTCCACCGTACTGAGGAAGAAGTTGAGTGGCTCCGCGGCCTGGCTGAACCCAGCCGAGACGACAAGAGCGAGCAACAGGCGGTCACCGCTGCCGATCTGGCCGACGGCCCCCAGAAATCGCCTCCTCCCGCACGCGACAAGAAGGCCGAAAGCCCAGAGGACAGTCAGACACCTTCGACGAACGGAAAACGCAGGCGCCGCGGTGGCCGGCGACGGCGACGACCGGCCTCAGTCGCTCCCCACACCGAGGACGATCCACTCCCCAAGCCACGCGAATCGCAACTGGGCGGCGACCACGAACCGACTTCGACTGGAGATGACAAAGCGGAGAAACGCACGAGTAGCGGAGAAACCGATGCACCTCCCAAGAAGCGTCGCCCGCGACGGCGACGTAGAAGACCTTCAGGAGTGCAGAAGACGCGGGAAGAAGCGTGAAGCGTGAAGCGTGAAGCGTGAAGCGTGAAGCGTGAAGCGTGAAGCGTGAAGCGTGAAGCGTGAAGCGTGAAGCGTGAAGCGTGAAGCGTGAAGCGTGAAGCGTGAAGCGTGAAG
>JAAESQ010001593.1 GCA_024229275.1 bacterium
AAACTGCATCCCTTCTTCCTGGCGTAGCTCGATGATGCGGTCGAAGATCGCTTCCCAGTTCTTGTTGCGGGCGAAGTTGTCGTCGGTGATGAAGAATTTCTTGATGCCCAAAGCGTAATGGTCGCGCAAGACCTTCTCGACATCATCTGCCGTCCTGTACCGCGACTTGCGACCCTGAACATTGATGATTGTGCAGAAACTGCAATCGTAGGGGCATCCGCGACCGGAATCAAAACTGGCCCTCCCCGACAGCCTACCTTCGAGGTCGCTTTGTGGCAGAACGGGAAGGGTTGCACCCTGAAGCCTGGGATGATCGGCCATCACGTTGTAGATTGGTTTCAGCTGTCTTCGGTAGGCGTCCCTGAGCAGCTTATCGAATTGGCCCTCGGCTTCGCCTGCAAAGATCGAGATGCCGAGGTCCAACGCTTGCTGGATTTCGGGCGGAATTCTCGGCAACATCGACAGGCAACCGCTGATGTGGAAACCGCCAATACAGACCGGCACATCGGCGGCCCGCAATGGGCGGGCGATGTCGACAGCTCGCGGAAACTGGTTCGTTTGAACCCCGACGAGAGCAACGAGACCCCTGCCACCGCTTGCCTCGATGTCGCCAATGATCTTGTTCGGCTTGATTCTGTGATTAGCCTCGTCAAGGGTGGTAATGACGATATCGACAGCCTCGCCCAGAACTCGCGCTGCGCTGCACTCAAGGGCGATGCCGTTTAGCATGGCCATCGTGTTGG
>JAAESQ010001594.1 GCA_024229275.1 bacterium
CAAGAACCTCCCCATACGATGACGATGAGGATGACGATGGTGGTTGCGAGTGCCTACGCTAGGACTCTCTTTCGAAGCCGACGACATCCGAGCAAATAGGGTATTCACTCCCCATCGCCGTCGTGTTGCCGGAGCTAAACCTTCGTTGGCGAAGTCGAAGGTCACCGCCCCAAGGAGGTGAATCTCTGCTCCCTCACTCTCGGAGCAACCACCCAATTCCCGTCGGCTGATGGGACCCATGGATTGTGACTCGCGAGGTAGTCTCCAATCAGATCTGCCATCTCGGCGGAGTTCTGCCAGATGATCTCAGCTTCGTCGAGGTGCGGAAACAGCCCTCCGCCGGCTGCACGATAGTTGTTGCAGACCACGGTGAATACGCGATCGTCAGCAACTGGCTCACCACCGAACCGCAAATCCCAGATCTTTGATCCCTGCACCGCCGTCGGATCGATTCTGTAAGTCACCCCGGCCATGCTGTCGATGTTGTAGTCGCGCACTCGAGGGTTCGCAACGACCCGGCATCCTGAATCGTTGTCGCATATCAGATCATCGTAGTAGCGAGCGGCATGCTCGAGCACTTCGCGTACCTGACGCCCGTTGAGCTTCAGTTTGACCAGCGTGTTCGGATAGACGTATAGGCTATGCACCCAGCGCCACGTAACTGGCCCCGTAGGCAGGACGGGAGTCCGATTCGAGAGCAGCGACGCCAGCGACAGTTCGGCGCCGGAAGCCTCGAGCTGGACTGCACGGACAAGATCAAGCGCAGCGCAATCGCGTACTCTGCAATCTGCAATGCTGACTTCCCGTTCAACAACGCCGACCGGACCATCGAGAGCTGCGACGACCCGCGTGTGGCGCTCCTCAAAATGCTCTACGAATTCCTCGCTGGCGGCGAAAACAGAAACGTCCACGTTCTCTCCGCTCCAACTACGCACCCTCCACCCAGCTGCCCCTCTCTCGAGTTCAAGATCAATTTTCGTCACGACCCGAGCTCGGGCTGACGGTTGCGAAACGATCGCGTCACCGATCAGACGCGGCGCGACTTCATCATGGGTATGACCTGTCAACAGTACGTCGATTCCAGGGATCTGAGCCAACCGCCAAGCGTAGTTCTCGTACGAAGATGAACGAGCTTCTTCCTCCCTCGTATCGCGCTCAAGACCGGTATGGACAAGTACCACAACAAGGTCGCAATGCTGTGGACCTCGCAACTCCAGCAC
>JAAESQ010001595.1 GCA_024229275.1 bacterium
TCGACAAGCAATGAGTGGCGACGGGTCAACAACAAACTCGTGCCTGCTCTGATTGCCTCGCCGCAGGGGGGCGTCTATCGTCATCCGGATGGCGAGGTCACTCTTGGTGCGACGCATACTTATCGCCTCGTGGAAGAAGAAATCTGGGACTCGACAAGGGTTCATGGGCCCTTTGAGGTTGAGGTAGCACCGAGTGCGGGAGAGACTTTGAGCAACCTGTTTGAAGCGCAAGCGCACCAACCTGAGCCACACCGGTATGTCATGCGCTACGCGATGGATTCCCCGCCGGGCACTCGTGCCAAGATCATCCTTCGTAAAGCCGGCCTGACTCATCTGGATGCCACTACCATCGCCGATGCACTGGAAGACGTAGACGAAGCGGGAGTAGTCGAGTGGATCGCGCAGGGACAGCTGAGGTTGAGCCATCGTGAGCAGGAAGTGGCTTGGAAAGCTGACGCGGATGGGCAGGGTGTGAGCTTCATTGCAGAGGCGATCGACAGCCTCTACACCTTGGACAACGTCTATTGGGCCGAGCCTGGCCAGGGCACAGTCATGGAAGAGGTGCTTAACAGCCTGATATTCACCGATGATTTCGAAAACGGCAGTGTCAGCGCCTGGTCGAGTGGAAAATCAGGTTCATCTGGGAGTAACCAGAATGCTGCCGGAGTTGATTCACTGAGTTTCTCTGACAGCATCAAATACGAAGAAGATGTCTTTCCAGCTACTCTTGTGGCGACTGATCCAGAGTCCGACTACTGGTATTGGAAAGGCATGATTGGCGGTCATCCTACCCTCGGCACGGTGAGTGTTTCGATTGAAGTGCCTACGCCGGTAACCGGAGATAGCAACGGTCAGCTCCTAGTGCGGTTGCATGGAATCAACGATACTCCCGAAGTCGACGACCATCGTGTGGCGGTTTGGATTAACGGGGAGTATGCCGGACAAGGCATAGGGCACGGCGCTGGCGGGTTCTCATTCGCAGTGAACATTCCTTCGACGCTCAACGACGGTGCCAACGAAGTTCAGCTTGTTGCACATCTCGATCACGCAGGCCCGAGTTACCTCTACATGGATAGCCTCGAGTTGACCTACCTTAGGGGCCATCGGGCTGCTGACGACGTGCTGGAGATCGGCATCGAAGAAAGCGGCCTCGTCACCGTGGACGGCTTTACATCGGACGAGATCACGGTCATTAACACCAGTGATCCCGAAGCTCTGAAGGTCATTGGCTCGCCGCAGGTTCGTACAGGTCTTGCTGGTGACTACCGTGTGTCCTTCGAGGCCGAAGTCGGAGAGAGCTATTTACTGACCGGCGCCAGTGCGATGAAGACCCCTGTTTCGGTTGCAGGACGAGTACCAGGTGGACTGGCGGATCCTGGTTTCCAGGCTGAGCTTCTGGTCATTGCGCCGCACGAACTGGAGAGCAGCGCGACCGAGTATGTAGCCCAGCGGAGCGCCTCCGGTGTTGTGGCACGACTTGCCCTCCTCGAGGACATTTACGATGAGTTCAACCACGGCATCGCCAATCCGCATGCAATCAAGGATATGGTGAGTCAGATTCTTCAGAACACCTTCACGCCACCAAGGTGGGTGGTGTTGCTCGGCAAAGGCACCTGGGACTATCGAGATCTAGGTGGAGTTGGTGACTGTCTTGTGCCAACGCTGTTCACGGCAACTCCGTATGGCCTCTATGCGAGCGACGGCCTTCTTACCGATGTCGATGGTGACGGGATGCCGGAGATACCGGTGGGACGAGTCCCGGTCATCACCGAAACTGAATTGGACGTCTACTTGGGCAAGCTGGGAGCGTATGAGTCAGCAACAGGCCCGTGGCGAGAGCAAATCTTGATGCTCGCCGACGATCCGGATCCAGATGGTGGTGACTTCCCGCGTGACAGTGACATCTTGTCAACGATGATTCCGCAAAGCTTCGTTGCCACTAACGTATATCTCTCCGACCACAGCCTGATGGCAGCGCGACAACTGACCCAAGGAAAACTCTACAAGGGAGTTTGGTGGACCAACTTTGGTGGTCACGGGGGGTTGCAGACAATGACCGATGAGGGATTGTTCGTCTTGGCTGATGTAGAGGGGCTTGGTAACGGCGAGAAACTCTCAGTATTGAGCGCACTGTCATGCACTATCAATCGCTTCACGGTGCCGGCTCAAGTGTCACTTGGTGAGGCTCTCACATTGGAGAGCACTGGCGGCGCGATCGCTGTATGGGCGCCGACCGGCATGTCGTCGAATTTCGAAGCTATGGGAATGAACGTGTCGTTGTTTGAACAGCTCTTCGACGGAGTGGAGCCACGTCTCGGTGACATCGTACAGGCGACACTCAACGGAGCCGAACAAGGTCTTGAGCCCGAAGAGCGGTTCATGCTGCGTGTGTACAATCTAATCGGTGATCCATCGACGGTTGTGAGGTAACTCCCTGCGACACACAGGCTGGGTAGGCTCCCACTGGAAATGAGATGGTGTGTAGCCTCAGCGTCCCTGGTTGTTGGTGAGGGAAGAGACAACTCCCTTGTTGTGTTGACAATGGAAGTGCAGAAGCACGTTGAACAACAACGAGGAGGATGTCGTGGCACGAGTGCTTGGTGTGGGTGGTGTTTTTTTCCGAGCCGAGAATCCTGAGGATTTGGGGTCGTGGTACCAGAAATGGCTTGGTTTGCCTGTGAAACACCCCTATGGCGCCAGTATGCCTGTGTCAGACGCTCCGGTGGGCGGGCTCACAGTATGGACTCCGTTCTCGAAGGATACGTCTTACTTCGATCCTAGCCAGAAGGAATTCATGATCAATTTGATGGTTGATAACCTCGATGAGGCTCTGGTCCAGGTGAAGGAAGGTGGCGCAGAACTGATCGGAGATCCCGAGCGATCGGAGTACGGAGACTTCGGGTGGTTCGTTGACCCCGAAGGGAACAAGGTTGAACTATGGCAGCCTCCTTCCGTTGATGACGATCGTGGCGAATGACATGACAGCGCTGTCGTTTGTATCGCGAGAAGGCCTCGTGTCAGGACGAGCTGACTGATCTCGCATCATCTGCTGGAGCTGGATTTCCAGTTGAGTCACGAGTATCATCCAACCACCAGTACAGGAGGTTGGCAGAGATGAATTGCAAAGAATGCGGATCGGAAATTCCTGCAGGAATGAGTTTCTGCGGCAAGTGTGGTGAAAAGATCGAAGTTGCGGGAGACGGGCTCGGGCCGGGAGAGGTCAGTGGCGCTTGGCTCAAGCAACTACTCGAAAGCGAAGAGTTTGAGGTCGAGGTTGATGATTCAGACTGCGACCAGCTCGTCGCGACTCACGCTAAGCGTCCCAACCAGATCGTGCAGATCAAACGCGATTTCAAGATCGTCTCGCTGCAGAGTCCGTGGTCACTCAAAAAACGAATGTTCGGTGGTAAGGACGGCATTCTGAATGCCCTGAACAAGGCAAACGCGAGTTCTTGGTACTCCACCTTTTACGTCGACTTCGATTCAGATCGGCTCACGACCAGCTTCTACATTCAGCTCTCCAGTCAGCTCTCCGGCTCTGATTTTCTCGGCCTGCTTGAGAAGGCAGAAGAGGATTTCTTCCGAATTCTCAATTCCTCTGGGTTGTCTGAGCATCTTGCCTAGCCGAGATCATAGGAACGCCTAGTTCACAATCCCCCGCTGAAGGCGGGGGTTCTTGTTTCTATCCGCTTTCAGATTCTGCCCAGGTCGGGAATTCGCTGGTCTCAATGCCGAGTACGGCAGTGCCGACGAAGTAGAACACCAGACTGATCACCAAGATACCGACCAAGTTAAGGACGATTCCGACCCTCGCCATTTCTGCGATGCGAATTCGACCGCTGCCAAATACGATTGCGTTGGGCGGTGTGGCAACCGGCATCATGAAGGCGCATGATGCAGAAAGGGTTGCCGGGATCATCAGCAGCAGCGGACTGGTCTTCATGGCGACGGCTATTGAAGCCAAGATCGGCAGAATCATCTCAGTCGTTGCCGTATTCGAAGTCAGCTCAGTCAGAAACGTGAGACCGCCGCAAATTATCGTGATCATTGCTAGTGGAGGCACATCCTGGAGCCCGGCAAACCGAGTGCCGATGAGTTCAGAAAGACCTGTGGACTGAAAGCCCTGGGCGAGAGCGAATCCTCCTCCAAACAGGAGCACGATGTTCCACGGGATATGGGTGAATACGTCGACACCCATCACCATGCGACTGTCTGCATCGGCGCTTCGCGTCGGTATGAAAAAGAGAACCATCGCCATCGCGACCGCCACTGTGGCGTCATCGATGAACGAGGCGTTAGGGACGAGCCTGGACCATCCAGGAAGTGTCAGTGCTCCGAAGATGAGGTCTTTTCGAAAGACCCAACCCAGAGCTGTGATAGAGAAAACCACTAAGACCACACGCTCTTCAAAAGTCATCCCGCCGAGCGCTGAGTATTCACGGTTCACAACATTACGATCCACCTTGAACGACGTTGGGAAGCGGTAGAACACGCGTGTGAGCGTCAGCCAAGCGATCGCGACCATCAGCAGGGAAATAGGAAGCGCCATGACCAGCCATTGGCCGAACGCGATCGATTCTGCGGTAGGAAAGCTAATCTCGAAGATGCGTGCAAACGACAGGTTTGGTGGAGTGCCTACCAGAGTCGCCATACCGCCGAGAGAACACGAATAGGCTATTCCCAGCATCAGCGCGGTAGTAAACGGTCGGCTGGCAGCGCGACCGAACTTTTCCTCTAGCTGCAGAACGATCGCTAGCCCGATGGGAACCATCATGATCGCTGTAGCTGTGTTCGAAATCCACATCGACAGAAACGATGCTGCAACCATGAAGCCGAGAATAATCCGCGCCGGTCCACCACCTATGCGCTTGATGATCCACAGCGCAATGCGCTTGTGTAGGCGCCACTTTTCCATCGTGACGGCAATCATGAAGCCCCCGACGAAGAGGAAAATCGTGCTGTTGACATAGATCGGTGCTGTCTCGCTCGTCTTCAGGATTCCCAAAACTGGATATAAAACCAGAGGAACAAGCGCGGTGGCCGACAAAGGGATGGCCTCTGTGATCCACCAGGTAGCCATCAGTACCGCAACCGCTGCCATGCGCGTGACTGACGGGTTGCCGGGGTCGAGATCGAGGAACAGCATTGCGCAACCAGCGAGCGGTCCTAGGATGAGACCGACCTTTTGGCTTGAGGATCGAGTCATTTCTGGTGTCTGATTTCGCACCACGCAAGCTTATCCGATTCGTGATGCTGTCGTTGGCGACATCACTCTTGAACGGGAATGGACTGCTTGAGGTTGCATTGACTTCTAGTTCCGTTTCTCGGCTTCCATCGAAGCGATCTTGGCCTCAGATTGCTGGCTTTGTTGTCCTGGAGTCTTTGCGTCTTCGGTCAGAAGGTGAACGAAGTCTTCAGCCGACAACGGACGGCTGAAGAGATAGCCCTGGATAACAGGGCAGCGTCCCTTCTTGAGCTGCGTAAGCTGTGCTGGTGTCTCTACACCCTCTGCGACGACTCTCAAATTCAGGCTCTCCGCCATCGCAATAATGGCGTTGATGATCGCCGGTTCAGGCGCCAGGTCGTCGAGGTCTTGCACAAAAGACTGATCGATCTTTAGTTCGTCGATCGGCAACATCTTCAAGTAGCTGAGGGACGAATACCCAGTGCCGAAATCATCGATCGAAATCTGTACCCCAAGGTTTTTCAGTTGCAAAAGCACCGACACGCTGCGTTCGGCGTTTTCCATCA
>JAAESQ010001596.1 GCA_024229275.1 bacterium
GGGCTCCATGTTCGGGTCGAGCGCAATTCCGAAGTACTGAAAGGGCGTCCGGATGCCGGTAGCTTCGTCGTAAAGGTAGGGTTTACCGTGTTTCTCAGTGTAGTACTTCTCAATCTCCTGCTCGATGATGTCGGACGCGAGCTGGCCCGTATGGAGCTTCTCTTCAGTGAATTCGCCGACAGTTCTGATGATTTGCGCGGGACCGGGACAGGGGATCCGATGCGTGAATGACGGAGGGAGGTCGAGGTACTCGCCGACCTTCCTGACCTGAGGTTTTGCGAGCGACGCCAGCGGCTCGATCTTCCCGACAGAGTAATTCCAGCCGACGTTATGCTGGCTCTTGAAGCCGCCTTCGGTTTCGATAATGTCCGGCGCGATCGTGCCGTCCGCGATCCAGGATGCGCCCACCTGGCCAATATGCCTGTCTGATACTTTCCTGTAGTTGCCGATAAACGTCTTGCGTTTCTCTTCACCGTCGGAAAGCCCCACCAGTGGCGGGAGAATCTCGTCTCTCACCTCCAGGACCGTGAAATTCAGTTTGCTGAAGATCTCACGCGTGACTTCCCCCTCGGGCTTGTCGTTTATGAAGCGACGGCAACCGTCTTCGATGAAGAACGCATGGAGGTCTTTGCCGACGATACGGTCGAGGAGAAACGCGGCGACCGTACTGTCGACGCCCCCGGACGCGGAGAGAGCGATCTTCTCGCCCGGTTTCACCAGGCTTTTCACCCAGGAAACCGCCTTCTCAACAAAGTCCGCGGGATTGAAATCTGCGGGATTTTCGGGAATGGCGTATTCAAATCTGTGCGTCTGGATCTTGTTGGCCTGAGTCGACATGTTGCCTCCTGTTTGGATGGGTGGATTTGGCTGTTGTAACGGTTACGAAAAACTTCGTCTAAGCTCCTTCGATCGATTCACCGGGATGGATGATGCACATGTGACCGGCTTTGTATTTCGCCTTTGCCTTTGCCATTGGATCACACCCGAATGAGGAACATAACGCCAAGCGTGAGTCACCTGCGACCGAGAGCGCGAATCGATTGAAACGAAGATATTCGGATTAGCCCCATGCGTCAACTTCGCGGCGGGTCGAAGGTTGA
>JAAESQ010001597.1 GCA_024229275.1 bacterium
GCATGATGGTCAGTGTTACAGCAAGAGCAGGAGCTCGGCGTAGCGCAACACGAATAGCCTCCGCTTCCGATACGCAACGCTAGCCCGCATATTGCACCAGGCGGACCGAAAGAGCAGCGTAAATTGCGTTGAAACAACTTGTTGGACGAAGCCGCTACCGCGGCAGATGTTTCCATATTTCTCTCTCCATCACATGATGTTCAGGCACTGAAAGGCCTTCTGTAATATTTGATACGAAAGTCCCCATATTCTCTCTACCACCTGATATTCGGGTGGCCGTGAAATCCACGGTAACTTAAAGAGAGAGTACAAGCATGAATCCAACAGAGCAAGCCCGTTTCAAACCCCTCTACCTGGCGATGCAGCGAGCCCTTACGTTGCAGGGCAAGCGGCCGAAGACCATCGATGCCTATTCGCGTGCGATTCGCCGTGTATCGGATTATTTCGACCGCTGCCCGGACAACCTAACGGCGGACGAGTTAAAGGATTACTTCGCGTCGCTGGTGATTTCCCACTCATGGAGCACCGTCAAACTCGACCGCAACGGCATCCAGTTTTTCTATCGTCACGTGCTCGACAGGCCCTGGGACTGGGTGAAGATCGTCAAGCCACCGAAAGTCCGTAGCCTGCCCGATATTCTGACGCGGGCGGAGACCCTCGAAGTTATCAATATCACCCACAAACTGCGCTACCGCGTCTTCTTTCTGACGGTTTACAGCATGGGGCTGCGTCTGGGCGAGGGGTTGGAGTTGGAGGTAGGGGATATCGATGGAACCCGTCTGCGTGTCCATATCCGGGGGGCGAAGGGGGGCAACGATCGGTATGTGCCCTTGCCGGAAGTGACACTGGACGTGTTGCGCCGATTCTGGGCAACTCATCGCCATCCAAAGTTGCTGTTCCCGAATCCCAGCGGTGGCGTAGAGCAGATGCATCGTGCTGCCGGTCCGATGGATCGTGGTGGTGTGCAATTGGCCATCAAGGCCGCCGTCGCCGATTGCGGTATCCAGCGCAAGATTACGTCGCACTCTCTGCGGAACGCTTGTACATAATGCTACACCTTTTGGATGTTGTTTGATTTACAAAGGAATTTCCTGTTGACCGAGGGGTTGTTGTGGCAGTTTACGGCCGCTGCGCACCGCTTTTGCCTCCGCTAGCACCACCGGCAAATCAAGATCGGCCACTTCGATGATCCAAGGTGCATAACGAACCACCTGTTTCGCTGGCAAGATGCCTGCTTTGATCAGTCGACTCACCACGGTGTTGCTCACGCCTAATCGTCCGGCCGCACCCTCGAGCGTTACCCAGTCTGCACGCTTGTGATAACTGGGTAGACGATGATAGGAGCGCAAGCTCGCCACCCGATGTGCATGCCAGGATTTCCCTTGGCCGGTCTTGTATCCCAGGCGATTGAGGATCGCCGCGATCTGCTTATCTTCGGCGACCTTCGACAATTCGCGCACAAGTTCAAGCACATCGGCATCGGCCGCATTGGCATGCTTGCCTCTGGCATTGCGCGGCACACGCAACTGGGTGTGTACGCCGCCTTGCCAATGCAAATGCAGGTGGTGCGCCGGCGGATCATCGACGTTGTTCAACACGATCTCTTTGAGGACGGTACGCAGGATACGTTTGCGCAAGCGGATGTCGGTGTCCGGATGGTGCCAGGCCGTGGTGAGATCGGCACCGAGTTCATGGAGGCTGGCGCGTGTTTCATCGGTCAGTTCTTTGACCCCGGTATCGAGTGCCGCGATTCGAGACTCCAACTTCGCCACCCCCTCGAGCGCCTCGTTCCAGCGCCGCTCCAGTTCATCGGCAACCAACCGACGCTCCGGATCAACGGCGTCGTACTGCCGTTGTGCGCGCCGTGCCTCGAAGTGTGCCCGTTCCAATGCCAGGGTAAGTGATGTACGTTTCTGATCGTTATGCTGCGTGAGTTGTTCCTCGGCTTGCAAAGCGGCCTCGATACCGACCGGTTGGATCGCCGCGAGTACTTCGGCCGCGACAGCTTCATCCAGGCGCAGGGCACCGGCTGAGAGACAACCCGCGGAACCGCGCTCCCGACGGCTACCCGTGCACACATAACGCGGTACCCGACCGGTGTTACCGCTGTAGTTTACATGCAGTGGACGCCCGCAGCGACCGCACCGTAATAGCCCTGTTAGCAAAGCCGGCCCTCGCTTGACGGCACCGCGCCGGCCGCCGCCCCAACCCCGGGCAGCGTTCTCTTCGAGCATCTTTTGGTTGCGCAGATAATCATCCCAACAGATGTAACCCGGATGGCTATCGAAGATCAAGACCTTCCACTGCGCCTGCGGCTTGCGGCGCCGATTACCCTGGCGCGCACGCCCTTCGCGGACCACCGTCTGCGTCGCGGTCCGCCCGTAGGCAAACGCCCCCGCATAGCAGGGGTTCTTCAATATCTGATTGACCCGGTGGCCACTCGGGCGTCGCCAAACGATCTCATGGCCGGCCGTACCGGGGACGATCTGTGGCAACAACAGCTCTTCGTCCCAATACCACAAGGTGCTCTGTCGTGCGCTGCCCAGTTCCAAGAACTTCTTGAACACCCCGGTGACTGCCTGTTGAACCTCGAGGTCGGGGGTTTTCTCGATGCGGTGATCCTCGGTTCGAACAAACCCCACCGGCAGTTCCCACAGCGCATGGCCGCGTTGAACTTTCTGCTCAAACGCCTGGCGGGCGCGTTGGCGCAGCAGCCCGAGTTCGAACTCGCTCATGGTCCCCTTCAATCCGAGCAATAGCCGGTCGTTAAGCTGTCGCGCATCGTAGACCCCTTCGACATCGATGATCAGCGTATCGGTCATGGCACACAGATCGACAAGGTGATGCCAATCGCGATTGTTACGCGCAAGCCGTGAAGCCTCCAGTGCAAACACCGCCCCGACACTGCCCTGGCAAACACTGGCCAGCAAGCGCCCGAAGCCGGGACGCTCCTGCTGACCGCTGCCCGAGCGGCCCTGATCTTCGTCGATCAGCACCGTCTCTTGGAATCCCAGTGCGCGTGAACGGTCCACCAGCGCGTACTGTTGGCGTTTTCCCTCCGTGTGGTCGCGAACTTGCTGCAGGCTCGACTGGCGCACGTAAACCAGAGCGGTGCGTTCGAGATGGCTGGGCTGGATTTTATCGCTCATCGCGACCTCCCCCGGCCCGGCTTCTTGCCAGATCCATCACCAGCTGTACGATGAGTTCGCGACAACGATCGCGTACGTCTCGAGGCAGTTGATCCCACTGTGCCCCGTTTCCGAGCGGTAGCCTTGCTTGCTGTGGCCGATGGGTGTGCTTTTGGCGGTTCATTTCCATCTCCTGATGTGA
>JAAESQ010001598.1 GCA_024229275.1 bacterium
GAACGATAGCCCCGAGAAACAACTATTTTGGGAACGGGCCGATCCGATCGAACCAGGTGCAGGCCAAGCGGGAGGCGCGTTAAAGACGAGTGCCGTCCTGCCACCCCGGGGTCTCAGACAGCATCGAGCTACACAACGGCAGGCAAGTACCCGAGTATGGGCGCCAATGTAAAAAGAGGTGCCCAAATGGCCGCGTCGCGAGTGATGGGGACCGGTAGGCCGCAAGGGTTAGCGATGAAGCGGGGTAATGCCCGCCGAGCGAAGGTCCCCACGGGGGGTCGTCCGTGGAGAGGGAAACACTGTCACTATGCAAGGGGTGAGTAAGCAGTGAGCACAGACCTGATACGGATAGGTGAGAAGGCGCGCAAGGAACCAGAGCTGGTGTTCACCAGCCTGTACCACCATGTCACTGACGTGGATAACCTGCGAGCCTGCTACGACGCACTGCCCGAGGACCGGGCAGTGGGAGTGGATGGCGTCACGAAGGGAGAATACGGAGCCAATCTCGAGGAGAACCTTCAACGACTGTCGGGGCGGCTGAAGCGGGGGGGATATCGCCCGCAGCCGAAGCGCAGAAGCTACATTCCGAAGCCTGGCAGTGAGAAGGGTCGGCCGCTCGGCATCAGCTGTTTTGAAGACAAGATAGTGGAGCTGGCGGTCAAGCGGGTCTTAGAGCCCATCTACGAGGCCGTATTCGAGGACAGCAGTCACGGTTATCGCCCAGAGCGCAACCCGCATACCTGCTTAGAGGTTTTGGGGGAGACGATACAGCAGAGACGCGTCAGCCACGTCGTTGAAGCCGACATTAGAAGCTTCTTCGACGGGGTCAATCATGGCTGGATGGAAACGTTTCTGCAGCATCGGATCGGAGATCCCCGGATCATCGAGCTCATCTGGCGAATGCTCAAAGGCGGTATCCTGGAGGACGGCCTGGTTCGGGCCACGGAGGAGGGGACACCGCAAGGGTCGATTCTCTCGCCGCTGTTGTCCAACATCTACCTGCACTATGTGCTGGACCTGTGGTTTAGTCATCGAGTTTGTAAGCAGAGTCGAGGCGAGGCGTACTACTTTCGCTTCGCTGATGACTTTCTCGCGTGCTTCCAGTACCGAGACGATGCCGAGGCCTTTCTCAAGCAGCTCTCAGAACGGGTCACTGGATTCGGGCTGGAGCTGGCCATGGAGAAGACGCGCTGCATCGAGTTCGGACGCTTTGCCCGTCAGTCTGCGCGCAAGCGCGGCGAGAAACCGAAGGAGTTCACCTTCTTGGGCTTTACGCATTATTGCGGGAGGACCAAGTTCGGTTACTTCAAGGTCAAACGCCGCACCAGCCGCAAGAAGTTTGGGCAGAGCCTGCACAAGTTTGGAACCTGGGCCCGCCGGGCCCGGCATGTGCTGAGGAAAGGCGAGATGCTGCGCCAGGCTCGAGTCCGCGTTTTGGGACATCTAAACTACTACGCCATCACGGATAACGCGGAACTATGTAATAAGTATGTCTTCTATGCGACCCGACTCCTGTTCAAATGGCTCAACCGCAAGAGCCAGCGTAGAGCATATACATGGGCTGAGTTCAACCACGCTTTAGCAGCGGTGGGTTGGCCCACACCGCGAATCCGCAAAGACCTGAATTCCTGTCGTAGAGCGGAGGCTTGCTGAATGACCGGCCGAGGAGCCGGATGTTGGGAAAGCCGCTTGTCCGGTTCTGAGAGGGGCTGGAGTGCAACTCGGGTATGGATGACATATTGTGGCACCGCCGCGAAAGCAGGCGGCCAACAGAGAACACCAAGCTCATCCTGCAGCCCGGGGAGTCTCCAGCCTACTCGAACAGCCTCGAAAAGCGTGCGCTACTAAAGTTGTATGATGGCGACTGTTTGAGCGTGCCGAACCTCTCAGATCTAAGGTTAGGCCGATGTTCTTC
>JAAESQ010001599.1 GCA_024229275.1 bacterium
AGGGGGGCACCGCTTGCGCGGCGCCCTCACCCACCGCTCCCCGAGTCGCGCGTTGCACGCAGTGCTGCCACGCCGCGTTGCACACGCAGGAGTGCGCGCGTCTGTGCGCGCATCAGCCACCGTAGGCACTTTACACACGTCACGTCCTGCGTAATCGTGGTTGACGCGTCGGCGTACCGTTGCCCACACACGGGGCGCCAGGGCATTTGCATCGGAATGCAGAAGTGTTGTCGTCTATCCATAGTATTTCTCCTGCGGGAAACCCGTTGCGGGGTCAAGGATCAGTAGACTAATCGTCTTTGCGTGGTCTGCCGCTGCGTCGCCGTCGTGGTTCCACGCCATCCTACGCGTTCCCCTTGGTCCCTCTTCGATAAGAACGGTGCTCTTGGTGTAGATCGCCCACTCCCTGCGCACATGCTTCTCGAAGTCGTCAACTGTTTTTACGGTCATGGCGTCCTCGCGTGCCTAACCGCCAGAACAGAGTGCATAAAGAGCAGCACCACATCTACTCCTGGCCGTATCCCACCGTTGGGTTTCGGCTTGGGCGCCTCGATCATAACGGGGCGCGGCTTCTTCTTCTTTGCTACGCGCACCGTGTCGCCGTGAGTAACCAACACCGGCCCAACGGCCACCCGCGACACCGCGCAGTGAGTGCGGTCTGCCGGATCATCGCCACCTGCGTTCCAGACCCAATCCTCCATCGCCTTCATGGCTTCTTCCACCCGTCGTCGTCACCTTCGCGCATCGCCTTCGCTATCCTCCTGGCGGCATCCTCGATGCTGTCCAGCGGATCGACCAGTTCGGGCAGGGCAGGATATTGCGGCGGGAACATTCTGAATATCGCCATGCTGACCAACTGCGTGCTCAACGGTTGCAGCAGGATCGCCACCGCAATGATGATGGCTTCAATTATCATTTCTTCCTCCGATACGTCGTGATGGCTTTCTGCATCTTCGTCCGTCGCGCCACCTGTCGCTCGTACTTGTTGCGCCGTGCGCTGTGAGTCCAACGCGCCATCCCCATCGGATCAAGGCATGGCGTACCGCGCGACACTCCGCAGTGCGGGCAACTTATCGCCTGCACGGGGCGCCCGTCAGAACCGAACCATCGGCGTTTGCCAACCTGCCGCTTACGTGGCGCAGGGCTATCATCGAAGATCACCCTAGCCCCTGCAATCGGCGCAGCTTGGCGCGTTCAGCCTCGGTCCTCGATGCGTACGGGCCGAACTCTGCTTCGACGCGTCGGTACGCTTCCGTGCATCCCTTGCCGTAGTAGAAGGAGCGCCCACAGTTCGGGCATCTATTCAGATGGTTGTGCAGCACCTCGAACCAGTCGGCCAGCTTACGGCAGACGCGAGCCAGCGCGTTCGACAACGGCACCAGTCGCTTGTTCATCGTCCCTCCGGGGGTGTGTCCATCTTCAGCATTTGTTGTTCCGCCTCGAACAGTATAGCTCTCGCGGTCTGCACCCAGGACGCTACGGCGCTGGTGTCGTCGTCAAATACTCCACCGCCGCCTGCAATGTGGTCGGCGCCCATGAGGATAGCCGTGACAATGGCCACCGCGTTCGGGTCTAGGTGTTGGACGGTCGTTACCATACGATTTCCGCGTCCAGCTCCACCAGAATCGTTATCACTTCCGCCACCAGCTCGCGGCGCACTTCTTCGCTCTCTTCGGCGGGCAGTCGCTTGAGTTGCCGAATGGCGTGCTGCAACCTTTCTCGCGAACTCATATCCGCCTGTCCTCTCTTATTACCCGACCACGCAGCACAGCCTTAACGCTGTCCTCCAACTTCTCGCGATGTTGACCACTCCACGCCTCAAGGGCCGTTGCTACTGCCTGCCGCGCATTCCCGGCCTCCACGGGTACCTCGAAGATCACCAGCCACTTGTCCATGTCGTCCCTCCGGGGTTTGTTATTTGCTTACGGCGTCAGTGGGACCGCCGCACTTCGGGCATTTCTCATACGTCACCGCCCCAGGGAATGGATCGTACAATGGCGAGACACCTTCGGCGCCTCCTCGCATTCTCTGGCTCCAATTACACTGAACACAAAACACAAGCCATCTAGCCACGACGAAGATAATTATTCGCGTTGTAGATCACCGTGAGCAAACCAGTGATGGCCAACGCGGCGCGGGCTACGGGATGCCCGTCGCTAGTTGCTGCGCCCCACACCATCAGCGGACCAATGAACAGCACATCGGCCACGCGTACCTCTTGCGCCTTCACCCTATGGACTCTACGCTGCCGCTGGGCGGGTTGCGGCTCGCTGCCACCGCAAGGCACACACCCGGCGCCGGGGAGATTACCCCGGCGCTGTCAGTGTCAAGTGCCACCCACGTACTCGGCGCGTTGCTCAGACGAGCCAGGGCGCAAAACTGAATCGTTTCCCCTGGCTGCGCATTCACGCTATCCGGCCATACTTCCAACTCCACGATACCTACTTGTGGTCCGCTCGTTGTGTCCGGTGGCGGCAATGGGTCAAACGATGGAGGAACGCCAGCAGGAAACGGTTCGGTGTAACTCGCGGTGCCAAGGTTCGCCACTCCATTGATGGGCATCCCCGTGTCGGTGTACCAGTAATCCGCGAGCACGATCCACGTTACCGATACCCCTGGCGCCGGACGTGCCCCCAGCACCAACGTGTCAATCTCCGTCGCAGCGAATGGCGCGAGCACCTGCATGGACGACGTAATCACTCCGGCGCTGTCGGCGCTGAAAGTGAGCGAGTCCGTTGTGCCCGGTCGCCACGTTATCACCACGGCAACGTTCGGCCCCATTGCTTCCGCGCTCAGATCATCCGGCATGAAGCGCGGTTCTCCCGCGTGGGCTGGCTTGCACGCCAGGATCACAGTGAGGAGCGCCACACGCAGCAATGCGTTTCTTCCCATTTCCTACCTCCTTTCAGAGTCCCAACCGTTGGTGCGCGTCGTTGCGCATTTCTTCTTCGAGCCTAGAAGGGGACGCCCGGCGCATATCCGCCGATCCTTTTCGGTTTCGGCGCCGCTTGGCCAAGCGCAAGCTCAGGATCGCTGAGCGTCGTTGGTAGTGATTCATGCCCCCGTGCTTCCGTTGCACCTTCGCCCACGCGCGCATCGCAAACAGCCACAGCGGCAGGGCTCCAAAGACTAGAAGCAGAATCAATACTGCCGCCAGTGTCGCGGAGTTGTCCGTTCCCATCTAACACCCTCCAAGCAGGCGCCGGTTCGCCAACGCGATAGCAGCGCCGTGTCGGAGCAGGGCACGCGAGCACGCCGCTCCCGGTGAGTCGATACACGCCAGGGCCGCGCTTCACCAGCTCGCCCCGACGAACGTGAACGTCGAAGTGGCTCCCGCGCCGATCCCGCTGCCGGTGTCCGCACAGCGGGCACTTCAGCATCGCGCCCTACTTCTTGCGCGTCGGTTTGGTGGCCTTTTTCGCAGCTCGCTTTTTGGGAGCTGCGGCTTCAGCCATTGCGGCTTCTTCGGAAACCGCAGACGGAGGCTCCTCTTCGGGTTCCCCCTCTTCATCGTCGTCGTCTCCGTCGTCGTCGTCGCCGTTCTCCCCGTTCTCGTCGCCCACCACCTGCGGCTCCAACACTTCGGGCTCCTTCGCCACGGGCGCATCGGGATTGACGTAGGAACCATCGAGGACCGCTTTGCAATCATCAATGCTGCCATCCACGCCAATCGTGCCCCCGGTCGCGGTGCGCACGAACGTCCCTTGCTTCTTATTCGCGTAGGCACCGGTAATGTCTTTCGGATCGTGCGCCGCGAGTTGTTCGAGCGTGTACTTGTCACCCATCGTAATCCCCTTCGGTAAAGGAACAATCCAAAACGCTTCTACGTAATCGTCACGCCACGGCATTCAGGCTGACTGTTCGACCACGCCATCTTGAATCTGTTCAAGATGATCCTCAACGAAACGCTCGAAGTCCAAGTCTCCATCTTCGTCGCGGTAGTCGTCTGCCTCTTCCTGCGAGAAACGCACTTCAACGCCGCGCGCTTCCACCACGGTATCGAGCGTGCCGTCGTCCACCAACGTCACGTCGTCAACCTCCAGCTCTCCTACTTCGATTTCCCTCAACCACTCGCGGGCGGTTCGCTTCGCTTCCTCGAAGGTCGCTCTCCGCGCGGACCCGCCCATCGTGCGCACGTCGCGGTTCTCGTACTGCCCTGGCTCCCCGCTCCACGCGTTGAGCATTTGCCCCTCAGCCCAGGTAATGAAAATATCGAACCCGGAGCCGTCCATGTCACTCGCGGCGAGCACGACGCTGTTGTCTCCTAACGCTTCAGCTAGGTTCATCGGTCAATCCCTCGATGGTGATGGCCTCGGCTCTCCGGCGCTTCGCTTCCTGCACCACGCTTAGCGCGCCCTCGATGCGTATGGCCAACTGTTCGGCTCCTATCGGAAACTGCGCGCCCAAGTCCTGGCGCATCCGGTTCGTTTCCAGCTCGACAATGTTCCGCGCGAACCCGATGCCCAACACTTCATGGTTCAGGTTCATGCGCTCGATCGCCTTGTCAACCTTCTCTTGCGTCGCAGCCATTGCTCACTCCACGGGGAGAGTGCCGAAGTTGTCGGCCATGCTGTCGATTGCCTCTTGACTCACCTTCTCGTACTTCTCGAAATCATGGCGACGCAGCCATTCATTGATGTGACGCGAGGTTGTAGTGCTGTGCTTCTTCTCCGTTACGAAAGGCAGCTCACCGCTTCGGTGGAACGCCACGGGCGTCTCATACGACACCAGCACCATCGTATGGCCGTCGTTGCTGACAATCTCCGTGACGTTCTTTTTTATGCTCTTCACTTTCATTGCGTAGTCTCCGTGTCGAATCCACCGGGACGACAAGTACAGTCCTCGGCAATCTCTACCTGCTCGCCGGTCAAGCGCTCGATAGTTGCCGCAGCTTGCGGGTGGTCGGGGCCACCTAAAACCAAAAGGCCAAGGCAGTCGAGCTTGAGGCTGTTGCGGGCAAGCTCTAGCTGGATCGCGGTTTTCATGCGGTCGCTCCCTCGGCCTGCGCCGATGCGTTCGCGTAGTCGCGCGTGGCATTGATCCAATGCGATTCGGTAGCCACTAGATCATGGAGACACGCCGCCACGTCGCCCAGGTCGTTTCCCTCACACCATTCGATCAGGTCTACAATGTCCAACGCATCCTCATGGTAGTGACGCCCAACTGCGGCGCCCAACGCTTCGCGCTTCGTCTGCAAGAGCGTTTCCGTTGCCATCAGACGCATCCCCGACTCCGCAGCCTTTTCGGCCAGCACGGGGTACGGATCGCTGTCGCCGTACTGCGCGTAACAGTCGTTGCAACGTGGGCGCCGATCGCACTGCCGGAACCATCCCAGCTTGAACGGCATCCCGCAGTCGGCGCAATGCACCGGCACGGTGTTGACGAGCGGACGTTGAACGTAGGTGAGATTACTCATGGTGGGACTCCTTCCCCTTCGGGGGTTCGAGTTGGTTTCTGGAGAGTGGCGCCGGTAGGGGCCGGGGCGATTGGCCGCTGCCCGGTGTAGAGTAACGGCCCCGTGGCGCCGGGCGGGTTTCCCGCCCTTCATCATGATACCCTCCAAAGGTAGCAGCTTCAATGCCACATTTCTGTGACCTTCAGCACCCCTAGAATGGGGCATAAGCCCGGTCCCGTCAAGGTGTCTCAAATAGGGGACACTGCGGGGCGCCAGGATCATGGCTATCTGCCCTCTAGGTACTCGTCTGCGGCCTCAATCAGCCCCAGGAAGCCGATCGCCCACAAGCTGGCTCTCAGTGCCGGGGGTGGCTCCTCGAAGCTCTCAGAGACGACAATCAGGAGCGGGTACACCGCCCCCAGGAATCGCATGGTCCGGCGCGCGATCATGGCGCCGGGTTCGGTAGGAGCTGCACAGTGATTTCCCGCCCGTTCAGAATCTCCGTTAGATCAGTGCTGGCCCGGAACCAATCGACCAACAGAGTGATGCGCGTCGCCGTGGGAACCGTCGCGATCTTGTCGAACTTCAACCCGAATTGCGTCGGCGGCACCGTCAAGAAAGCCGCAATCGTTTCGGTGTGAGTCTCGAAGAAATCCGTCCCGTTGAAGCTACACGAAAAGTGGAGCGTCCCCGCCTCTAACCGAATCTCAAACCACACCCACCGGGGGCCGATGCCACGCGCATCTAAACCGCTGTCCGCAACATTGAACGACGCCACGTTGGCGAAAAACGCCCCAAGGGTCAACCACCGAAAAGTGCAAATGCACAACCCGGCATTCCAACCCAATTTTATTTCGACCATCCTCCCGGCGCCAACCTGACAGAACACGCCAACGTATGACGAGTTGGCCGCTACCACTTGCGACCAATTACACTTGGCCCGAAGCCGCCACTCTGCTCCCGCTGGTATTGGTTGCTTCAGTTGCCGACCGGGAAGAGGCGACGTAATCGTCGGTGTCGCTATCAATATCCCTTGGCCGTTCAAGGCGTAGGTGATATTGATTCCTGCCGGAGTCCACTTTGGGTCTAGGACCGTCCCGCGAAATTCATCGTCCTCGGCAGAGGGAACGTCTGGACCCTGATCTACCTCGTAGTAGGTGCGCGATAAACCAGTACCAACGATGAGGCTCCCAACATGCTTCGGCATTCAACGTTCGTACCGGGGCAGCGGCGGCTTACCGCGCGCCCCCCGCTGAAAGAAGTACAGCGCCAACATGGCCATCCCTCCAAGTGCCACGAAACGGCCTACGCCCCCTGCAATGTTGGCCAACCCTTTCACCCCTAACGGATCGAACGCCAACGCCTCCTCGACCACTACGCGCTTCTCGGCCTCACTGGCGAACCCGCGATAGATCGCGCTCATGGCGTCGAGCATTTCACGCAGTTGTCGCTCTTCTACGTGCTTGCCTGCCTCACGCGCGGCCACGATGCGTTCGGCCAACGCGTGCGCTGCCCGCACGTACAGTTGGTCGATCGTCGGTCCTGCTGCTTGGCCTAGCCCTAAGTATGACAACGCGGTTCCCCTGCTCTTTCCGTTCGTGCAGCTCCTCACGGAGCGCCCGCAACCATTGAGCGATCACCGCCCTAGTTGGGAATGTCTTGAGTCCTGGCCCCGTCCTCGATCCAATCCGTTCCATCGAAGTAGAACCGATAGGAACGATTGAATCCATCCGCCGGTTGTGTCAGCCCTGCCGGGTCCAGTAAGAATATGGCGGCGAAAGTCAGGACACCAAGCGGACCACCCGTCGAGTTGAAGATGCGAAGCAGAAATTCCAATCCGGCTTTCGCGTTAACGGGCGCCTGAATCTCGAACGCCAGACCATCGGTTGGCGTGAGCTGAAAATACTTCCCTGCTGAAGCATCGAACGTGGGCGTGGCGCTGTACACCACCGGCACTACTTTGTGCGACACGTTCGCGCTCAGGTCTTGCGTCTGGCCGGGACCGAATCCCTGCCGTCTGGCTGGTGTACTCATAACTGCGCCCCCTTCCTTCCTTTCAGCCGCTTCGCGGCCTCACGCATGGAGATACCGAGTACCGTACCAAGCGGCGCGTCCATCAGCGCCTCCGCAGGAATGTCGCTGATCCCGATGGCGTTCGCCAGCATCGGCAAACCGATGCCGAGTCCTACCGCGATCATCGGCTTGAACGGCTTGATGAAATTCTGCACCTTGTAGTCGAGCTTCTTTATCGGAGCGCTGAGTGCGCCGGTCAAGAGCACGCCCGCCAACCCTGACAGTGTTGCGAGTAAGTTCACCAGCTCCCCCTCGAACATAGAATTACCCTTGCCCTTCTTCTAGGTTATCGAGCCGCCACTCCTGCACGGCTTCGTTCTTCTCTAACTGCGTCGTACGCGCTCCCAACCCTTTCAGGTCTTTCGCCGCGACGCGCAGAAAGTAACCGTTCAGCGCAAGGCTTGTCGCAGCCACCGCCACCACTATCGACTCGGAGTCCATCAGCGCCCTCGCGCGAACATTGCGCCCAGGACGCCCAGGACGCCAACGATCGACAACAGCCGGGGCAGTCCCCCGCCCCAGCTCCCTATCGTCGCGAGCGACAACGTACCGTACTGTGCGGGCATCCCTGGCTCCGGTGAACTCATTACCAATTTTTCACTGCGCTTCGGAATCGTCGGCATCCCGATATGCGCATGATCCCCGGCGCCAGGGTAAACAATGAATTGCGAGTAGGGCGGGAGATTCCCCGCTTTCTCCGCAACCATCACGTTGAGCGCCCAGGTCCGCAGGTCCACGCCTAACGGAATCACATCAGCCGCTTGCCCGACAAGATGCTGCGACGTAGACACACCACCCACGGAAACGTTCCGCTCCGGCGATCGGGCGAAGCTCGATACCTTCAACGGGAACCCGCCCCCGGCATCGCGGAAGGCTTCCAACAACTCGGCCATCTGCTGTGCCATCGCGGGCGTCGTTACGGCGCTCGACGCGTCGCGCATCTCTTCAAGCGTGAAGTGCGGCGTCAGATTCATTTACGCTGCCACTCCTGAATATCGACGTGGAGCTGCCACCCGTCGTTCGGGTCTTTGTCGTCAACCTTGGCGCACTGCAATCCCGCAGCATTGATCGCCTGCGCCCGCCGCTTCGTCACTTCGGCCAGTATTTCGTCCCACGGGGTAATCGCCTGCGCGTAGAGTAACTTGCCTTCGTCGCTCAACGGCACCTTTTGCACTCTTTTCTTCACTGCCATGTCGTCCTCCGATACGGGGTTCCTCCAAACCTACGGGATTAGTTCGGAATCCTCAATAGCTTGAAGGCCCCGCCTCCGCTGCCCGCTGCGCCGACGCTCACCCGTTCCAATGTTCCGTTGTCCACGTCGCGGATCATCAGGAACGTTTCGGTCGCCGTGATTGTGGGACGAACCTCTAGGCCCACGGTAGGCGTCTGCTGCGTGCTGCTCGATGCTCCTGGCAACGGCACGCTCACAATGAACGCTCCACCGATCGCGTTGCCGGTCCCCTCGCCCGTGGCAATCGTAATCGTGGCGCCCGCGATGTTATTCGGCGCGGCGCCGGTCGGCACGTTGCTCGTACGGATCACAATGCCCGTCAACGTCGGGGAGACGTTCGGCTCATTGCCTTCCCCGATTACCACCGTCAGAATCCGCGCGCCGATGCCACCGAAGATCAGTTGGTTCGCTGCGAACGACGAAGCATTGCGACCAATGGCAACGCTGTCGGTATCACCCGCGTTGGCGTTATTCGCGAGCGTGCCGATGCAGATACCGTTGAGTGCGCGCGCGCGTGTCGCTCGACCGATGGCAATGGATTGCGTGCCGGTCGCCTGTGGACTCTCCGGCCCGATCGCAAGGCTGTCCGCTCCTGACGCGGTAGCCCGATCCCCGATGGCCACGCATCGACTCGCCACTACTACCGAGTTGCCGATCGCCACAAGCGCGCTTGGGCTCACCCCGTTAAGCGTACTGGAGTTTCCGATCACAACGCAGTTGGCGCTTTGCAGCGTGGTCGAATGACTCTGCCCAATCAGTACGTTGTTCGACCCCTGATCGGTAATCGACAACGTAATACCAAGCATCACATTGTTGAGCAGCCCCAGGAGCCCCGCGTCGTCTACGTTGTGATTGATCCCGATGCAGATGTTGTTGACGTTGTTGGCGGCCGACCCGGACGTATCCATGTCCATCGCGAACGTGCCGATGATTATTTGCTGGCGCCCACTCCCTGCCACAAGGTTGACGTTCCGCCCAATCAGAAGTTGGTCGGTACTTGGGCCACCGGGATACCACGGGCCTTGTCCTGCGAGGATTGGCAACGCCACCGATGTTGCGGCGTCGGTCGGATCGGTGCCCACAACGATGCGTAGGCCCGTCTGACTCATGATCGAGTCACCCACCGTATCGGGGGCAACGTTTGTGACCATAGGAATCGCCCCCAAAGTGAATGGGGGCGACGAAACGATTCCGCCACCAACGATCAGACTGCGGGAGCCACTCGGCATGTTACGCCTCTAGCGTGGTAGCGGGCCAGCTCCATCCCGTAATTTGCGCGCCCACCGTGAAAGCAACGGCAGCGCGATTGATAATCACAATATCCATCACCGCCGACTGCGGCATATCCACGCGGCCCTCGAAGTCGATACTCAGATTGGTCGCCGCGCGCGCGAACGTCTGCATCGTCCAACCGGGAACCGGCGCGCCATTGATTCGCAACACGAAATCAATCAGCAACGCCGTCGTTGGAGCATCCACGAAAATCGTTGCGGCAGCGAACCGTCCGATGTACTGCGACGGCAACCGAATGATCGGCCCTTGCACCTGCGCCCCGATGATAGCCGGGAGCGCCAGGCCATCGGCCAACTCCAAGAAATCCTGGCCGGACGGCGGCTTGAAGAGCCACGGCGGGAACTTCTGGAAGGTGGCTACCGTGGCCTGTGCGCCACCGTAGCCATCTCCCGCGTTGCGGAGAACGCGCTCCTGCTCCCGCCCCTGAATATCACCGGGGGGTTTCCCGTCCGTGGGGCGCGTCTCCTGAAAGACTCGATGAGCTTTCGCCATCCTAGAATACCTTGAAGCCCTGCAATGACAGCCGCAGGTTGAACGCATTCGCAGCATCGAGGTTCTGCGCCTGCACCGCGAACGTGCTCGTTGGTGAAATGTACTTCGGATACGGCAGCTCGAACCCTTCCCTGCCGTCACCGACCACCGTGTTCCAGTGGATCGCCAGCGATTGCGACTGGCGCCCGGACGCGGTGTCGAGGAAGGTCAACAGCACCGGCACCGAATCGAAGAACGTGGTGTTGGCCACGTCCGTCGCAACGCCAGTCAGCTTCATGAAGAGAAACGAGCTGTCGGCCTGAATGTTGATGTTGAACGACGTGGTAGCGCCCGCCGCCAGCGGCAGAAATTCCGCGCCGTAGACGAAATAGTCTTTCGGACGCTGTTGGATTTTGCTGGGCAGGTACGCCGACACGTCGGGAATCAGTATCATCGGAGCATCATTCATGGGTCATTGACTCCCGAAAAGTGTAAAGCGAAAAGGTGTGGACCGTGGAACGACGCCCCCGTGACGCCTCGCCTGTGTCTGCCGGACGACGGACAACCACCAACGCCACGGCCCACCCCTTGGAACTCCCGTGCTTACAACACGCGCCGATAGAGAATCCCCGCCTGCCACATGCGGATGATGACATTCGCCGTCAGCGTTTGGGCAGCGGCCCAATTCAGCTCGAAGTTCCAGCCCACCGTGGGCGGGTACACGATACTGCCATCGACGCAGAACCCGCCGTCGAATGTACCGTTGTTTGAAAGCTGAACCAACTGCTGCAATGCGATCCCACCGGCCATCTCTCCAGTCGCTCCACCCGACCCGTGGAGGAAAGTGATGGGGAATTGACCCGTCTGCTTGTTGGACAGGTTGAGCGTCCACGTTCCACGCCCCGCCTTCAACAGCAGCTCGATGTCATTGATCCCACCCACTTCATCGACACCCGCCCCGCCTGCCGTTGGCGTGCGGAGAATGTCCATGCCGATGTAGTGAACCTCGAACCACTGCGGGTCAGGCAGTGCGCCAGCAGTTTCCATATTGCTGAGCGTTGGATCGACGTTGGTGGTGTTGAAGAACCTGAGACGCGTCGTGGCCGCAGACGTGTAGGTCTGCGAGTCAAACAGAATCCACGGTAGCGCCTCGGGCTGTTGCGCGCTCGCCGGATTGGCGATCGCCTGCAACTGGCCCTTGGTCTTGGCGATTACCCGGTACTTGAAGCCCATGCTGTGCCCTCCCTAACGTGGGGTCTTACAATTATTTTGCCCCGTTCACTCAGCCGGATGGCGCGTCGATTGACGCGCCCCTCGCATGAGTCCAACCAGCCGGACGGTGCTTACTGCATCCCTTGCTGGAACTCCACTACCTCGGCACTGGCGCCTGCTTGGCCCAAGTCACCGTCGCCGTACCCGTTGAGCATGGGGTAGGCCCCCATCTGCGGATACGCACCCATGCCCGCCGTCGCTACCGGATACGATCCGAGTGCGTCAGAGACAAAGGGAATGCCCGCGCCCTTGATGAAGCCTTCGATGGGAGCCGCGAGCGCACCGGCAACCATGAAGCGGGCAATGTCTTTGCCCAAGAACTGCTGCGCGACTACCGCAACAGCGAGCGCACTTCCGGCCTGCTTCGCCACCTGAATTGCCATCCCACCATTGATGGGAATGAATCCGGCGATGATGTTGCTCAGGCCCTTGCCCAACACCACGCTGCCCGCGTCACGCACGCCAGTCATCAGCGTGGGGACGATTGCGGGCATCCTGAATGCCGGGTTGCGACGGTACGTCCGTCGCCGGGCGGTTGCCCGCCGCACTGGGCGCCGACGCCGCGTGGTTTTCTTCCGCCTCACGGGATTACGTCGCGCCGTCTTTCTCCTCCGAGTCGGCATCGTACTCCTCCGGGTTGTGCTGGCGACGGCACGCCGCCGCTTGGTGGAACGGCGCTTGGGAGCCGCCGCTGTAGTTCGCCCGCCAACGACGGGATTCCTTCGGCGCCTCTTGCGCGCCGGAGAGCGCTTCCTGGCCCGCGCACGGTTCAGCGCTACCAGCTTTTTGGTCGCTCGCTTCTGTGCGGCGCTGCGCCGCTTCTTACGCGTAGCCACGGCTTTTCTCCTTTTGGTTCGAGCTTTCGTTTTCCGCTTCGGCGGGTTGACCATGAAAATCGTCACTCAAATGTCCTCCCATAGTCGTTCGCCGTTCGGACTGCGGAGCATGATGCTCCCGTCTGGCATCGCAAGCACATCTACGTCATCGGAGGTAAATGTGTGCTCGTATGCTTCGCCATCCTCCGAGTGACGGTACGCCACTTTGAACACCGCCGTCCCGAATCGTTTCCCGCGTCGCGGGGGGTTTTCGACCATCGCCAGGGGCGGGTTTTTGAGCACTTTTTTCGGAACACGATGCAGACTCACCGTCGTCCCTTGCGCCCGGCCAGAAACATCATCGCCCCCAGCCCAACTACCAACGCCGTTCCTATTCCCGCCGTCACGGTTCCCGCTGCTGGCATCGGCGGCAGCTCAGTCGGGACCATCTGCGTCGCCGCCGTATGGTAAAGATTGATCTTCCCCTCGATCACCGTAATCTTCGCGGCCAGCGGTGCCCCGACTACCACCGCCGACACTACACTGCGCGACGGCACTGAGAGAAAACTCTCTACGTCCGCCCAAGCCCTTGCCCACTCCTCGGTGAGCACGCGGCCCTGCGCCAACGTCTCGTACAAAATCGCAGCCTCGGCGTCGTTCCCCAACGAGTCGGCAGTCACGTAGGCCGCTTGGATTGCCGACACGTCGTTCTCCAACTCTTGCCCTTTGAGTCGGAACCGTGCGATCCGGTTTTTTAAGTCCTCAACGACGCCCATGCGTAACTACTTCCCTGGCAGAAATGCCAGCGCGGCAAGTGCGAGCGGAACCAACTTCCCGAAATCAAACTGCGTCGGCGCGGGCAGCTCACCTTCCCCAACCTCGACGCCATTGATGATCGTGCCACCGCCCGGTCCCCTCTTCGGAGAGAGCACGCCGTTTGCTTCATCTACCGGGAGCCCTTCCGCGATCGGCGTATCATCGAACACATCTATAGTCGGCTGCGATGGCGCGATCGGTGTGCGGCAATCCGGTCCAGTGTAACCCGGCACGCACATCGTAATCGGACCACCGGGGAAGAGCATCACCCCGTTCGCAGCCTTCGGGGGCGTCGCAGGATCGCCGGCAGGTTTCGGTGGCCGGTCAATCAGGATCGGCGGAACGTACGTCGGCGGCATCGGCGCGTACTTCAAGACCGGCATCGTTGTGTCGATCCCCGTGCGTCCTGTTGGATACACTTTGGACCCGCCATTGGGCACGGTTCCGCCGTTGCTCTTGTCATACTGGACAGCGCCGAGTTGTGGATACATCAGTTGGCTCCTATCGACATTACCAAACCAATCAAGGCGAGCGGAAGAATCGCTCTCCACGGTGGCGCCTTCGGTTCATCAGCCCTCACGACAATTTCCTCCATCGTATACGGCTGTCCGAATCGCGTCGTAAATACTGGCTCCTGCTTCCCCGTGACGCCCGTAGTTTCAGCGCGGAGAATCGGCATCGTGAACGGCGTCCCATCGGCCAGAATGATGGTGTCCGAACCGTGTTGGCCCAACGTCGAATAGGTCATCGCTTCCCCATCATCAGCATGAGGCCCACGCCCGCGATCCCAGCAAGCACAAGTGGATTGACTCCCCCCGGAATCATTCCCGCCATTGCCGGTCGGGCTGTTGCCGGAGCCATCGTCAACGTCGTTCCGCGCGCGGCCTGTTTGTTCTGCTCATACCTTGCCCAAAACGCGCGAGCTTCCTGCTGTATCTCCGGGCACCCCGACATATCAATGCTGCCGTCCGCAATCCTCTTGAGAAATTGGAACGACGGCCCGTGGAACGGTTCACCGCGCGAGTAGGCAATGTGCGTTGGATCGCTAGACGAACTTGGCACGTCGCCAGGACCAACGATCTGCGACATGAGCGAATGCATGTGCGTGATTGCCGCGTCGTCAATGCACGGGGGAGGACCGCCGCCGAAAATGCCGCCGACGATGCCACCAACTTTTTGAGCTATCGGAATGCCAGTTGCTATTGCTGCGATCGGAAGGAATCCTAGACCGTCACAATCGCATCCAGAATTGGGACACTCCGCACACGCGCCGTACATCGTTACTTCCGCCTGCCCAACAACAGCATCATGCCCAGGCCCGCCACTCCGGCCAACAGCAGCGGATTGATCCCGCCACCGATCCCGGCCATCACGGGCGCGAAGGCGCCACCACCTGCGCCTCGCTGTTCGAGCTGCGCCGTACGGTACTGCTCCAACATGGTGAGGTAGCGCTGCGCACCACCAACCTCGGCGGGATTCCCCGCGTTCGCTGGACTCGCTTCCCACTGCAACCGCTGCTCAGCCGTCATGCCGGACTCGACCACTGTGGTCGTATCTCCGGCCTTCGCCATCTCAAAGTAGCGCGACTGATCGGCGGCATCTGCGGCAATCACTTCGGGACTCCGACCACCGGGACCACCATTACCGCCACCGAAGATGCCACCCACGTCGATCCCGGTCGCACCTTTCACGACGCCACCTGCGATTCGACCGATCGTCCCGAAGATGCCGCCGAGTTGCTGATCGTTCGGGTCCACCATCGCGCCGTTACTCATCGGAATCAGATACATCGGTCAAACCTCCAAGGCGTCAGCACGAAGCACAGCCGGAGCAGACGGCGGCTTACTAATATCGAGGTCCACCCATCCCTTGGGCGTTCGCAGAATGGTGTAAACGTGAGAGTACCCGCCGCCACGACGAAAGCCGAGAACGACGAACCGCGCTCGAAGTCCGATGGACTTTCCAAGCGCGGCGCCTAAGACTGCTATGTCGTCACAGTCCCCTTGCACGTAATGCGTGGACTCGATACGCCGCAACAACACCTGCGGCGAATGAACCAACTCCACACCACGCGGATCGGGAACGTACTGCATGTGGTCGGTGAGCCAGCGACGAATGCCGGTGGCGTGCCCCACGTAATCGCGCCCGCCGAACTCGCTGGCGATCTTCGTGGCAGCGTCTCTAACTAGCGGAGACGTAAGAGACGCATTCACCATTCGACGCATCTGTCTTAGCGTCGCAAAAGTGCCTGCGTCTCCACTCGGTATTTCAGTAGTCGTTACTGCTGGTGCGGTCAACCCAACCCCGGAAAAGCGCCGCTAGGTGTCGTCTCCCTCGGGCGCCGGTTCGGTCTTGAAATCTGAGCCGATAGCCACAATGGACTTCGGTTCTTCTTCCTCGACCGTCTCCTCAGTTGACGATTCCGCCTCATCGGGGGTAAGCCGGAATCGTAGATGTTGAATCAGCTCCTCGAACCAAATGCGATTCTGTTGGATCGCGGGAAGCTGGGCCGCGAGACTATCCAAGAACGTAGGGTCTGTGAGCGCAACGCGCAAGGCTTCCTGTGGGTCGGATTCCAGTTGGTCGAGCAAAACGTCAGCGTAGACGGTCGGATCGCGGTTCCAGTACCCGTCAGCGCCACGCCCAGCTTGTGCCAGGGACACCAATGAAGGCAAATGCGCACGCAGGGCCTTGGCCCATTCAGGAGTCATATCGTTCGGGTCCGGTGGAGGGAGCGCGGGAGCCTCGGCGGTCGGCGCCTTAGCGCCCTTCTCCGGATAATCGTGCTCGCGCGATTTCTGAAGTGTTTTCACAACTTCGGGAGCAACCTGCGCCGCGAACATCGTGAGCGGATCGGTCGGCGTTACCGGCGCCGCGTCGTCTGTCACCATATCCTTTACTTCGAGCACCTGCTTGAAAATTTCGAGCATCTTGTCCATCGGCGTGTCGTCTTTATTTGCGCTCGCCAACTCGGTGAGCTGCTTCGCTATTTCAAGCGACGACGGTTCACCTTTCTTTCCGTCCAACATGCGCTCGACAAGTGGCACGATCAGCGGTACGAGCACCTTCCAATCCAAACCGGGCTCGGCCATCTTCGCCATGAGCACTTGGTTCATCTTCAGGTATTCCATCATCATCGTGCGCTGCATCTCGGCGCCGTCGCGCTGCGCCTGAAACACATCCATGATGCCCATTTGAACCAAGTCACTCGGCGTGCCCGCTTGTGTCGATGGCGCACCTTCGCCTCCCTCCGGCACCGGAGCACCTAGCGCCGAACCTTTATGCTCCCCCTCGATCACCCACGTTACTGCCTTGGCGATCTTCTGATGGCCCTCCTCGTTCCGCACTTTCTTCTGAATGGTGTAGCGCCCACCACCCCAACGCGACGCAAAGAACGCCTCTTGCACATCCTCCGATTCGAGTCGTCCGTAAAAGATGCGATGGCCCTTCGACGGATCAAGATGGTACACGTCGTACACCGCGCCCTCGACCGGGTATTTCGTATCCCCGATAGGGTCCACTATCTGCCCATCTTCGTCGGGTTCTACGTCGGGCGATGCCGGTTTCTTCGCAGTCGTGGCCACAGTCTTATTCCTCCCTAGAAGCCTAACATAAACCGCAGGAGTGAACACGGGAAGGGGCGCCGGAGCACCCCGATCCCGCCTCACGGGGGCGTCGTTCTACTTGCTGCCCTTAGTGCGCTTGGACGCTTTCTTGGCTGGCGCCCGCGCCTTTTTTGGGCGACCACTCGGCAGCGTGGGCGTTGCACCCAGCTCCTTCATGGCTTCTTCATACAGCTCCGGGTCCATCGGGTACAACCGAATCACCTTCTGGCCCGTCTCCGGGTTTTTGTTGAGCCGCGACGCCCACGGAATCGTGACGCCCGCCCACGCGTCGGTGTTCTCCGGCAGAATCCCGGCGTCCACCAACGCCAGCAACGCATCCTCTTGCGTCGAGTTGGTGCGCAGCTCGTACTCATCGAATCCCTCGAACCGCAGCGCCATGAAATGTTCGTCTCTCCCACGCCGCTCGATGGTCACTTGCTGCGCGGGCTCTTCGGCGTGAAAGGTGAGCAAGCACATCTCACCTTCACCAATGAGCACTTCTTTTTCCGGCAACCGATCGCGGATCGTCCTACCCGCGTCTTTCGATCCCACTCTACTTCGGTCCAGTGTTCCCATCTTGTCGTCCTCCACTTCGGGTTAACTACAGACCACCACCGCCCGGTGGCAGCGCACTGCGATCCAACACGGACGCGGTGATGGCCGGGCTGTACTTCCCCAGCTCGAACGTGACCGCCAATCCACGCTCGCCCATCCTCAACGCGTCCTGCTCCTGCATTCCTGGCGGCAACGGTACGAGAATCGAAATCGCCAGAACCTTCGTGCCGATTAGGCCGCCCAGCGGATCAGCCATCGGTCAACCCCACGCCAGGATCAGTTAACGGTGTCGCTTCACTCTGCTCCATCAGCACCGTCAACAGCTCCACCGCGAACCACGCATTTTCTCGCTTGATGCTGCCGTACTGATGCCGCAACTGATTCTCCCAATACGCCGCGAGAATATTGCGCAGCCGCTCGGCATTCTCCACGTACACTTGGAACTGTCCAAGTTGGAATGCGCGCCGCTCCCCGGTCTGCAAATCCGTTCGGTACTCTCCCACCGTCACGTTGAACACCTGCACCGATTCCCGTACAACCGTGACGCTGTGCCGCGTCATTTTCTCCGCCGCTGTGTCCACGTACGGCTCCGGCAACGGCACGTCGCGGAACCGATCATGGTCCGGGGCGTGTAACTCCAACTTGGCAATCGCTTCATCGAGCTGCCGCCTCAACTCACGTCGTTCAGCCCCGAATTCATCAGTACCGGGAAACTGATTTTCCTCACTCATAATTTCACCTTTCGGCTAAAGAGAACATTCCAGCGTAACCGGGCCAGCGGCGAGAGCTGCGGCCAATCGGAGACGCGTGCGAGGTTGAACGCCTCGCGCTTCGGATCACTGCCTAAAATGGCCTGTAAGGCCACCGCCCGCATAGCCGACACTCCACGGTTCAGCTCAATGCGAACGTGCCACCCGTGGCGGCTGGGGCTCTCTGAGAGCCCTATCGTGGTCGCCCGGCGCCGGATCAGGCTCAGCGTCCAGTCCACCCGCTCGCTCAGCTCCTCGAAGTCGAGCGTGGGCACATCGAGGTCGAGCTTCAACACGCGCTCACTCATACCTCTTCCTCCCCAACCTCGGCCCAATCAATCTTGGCCGCGAACAGCGTTGGTGTGAGCGCGCCCATATCCGAATCAGGATCACCAACGCGATCGGGTTCGTCCTCGCGGTCCCCACGTCCCCACGCGATCGTTGTGGCCTCCCAATGCGGCGGGAGCGTGCCCGTCGTTTTGAGCTGAGCAACGACGTGGCGTAATTCGTTAGCACTCGCCTTCGCGGCGCCAGCCTTTCGCAGCCGCACATCCCAAAACACCGACCGATGGCGATTCTGCTTCCCAGCTTTCTTGTAGTCCACCTTCAACACGTACTCGAACCCGCGTCGGATCGGCTTTCGCGCCTGCACCGCCCGCACAACCTGCGGCTCAGCAACCGCCTTGTCGCGCTGCGCCCGTTTCGCATTCCGATCGGCGCGCTTGCGTTCGTTGCGGTATCGCGTTTTCCAACCTTTACTCGCGGTACGATGCTCCTTTGACAGCAACACCTGCCGCTCTTCGTTCCACTTGTGCAGTCGCCGGTTCGCCAGCTCTAGTTTATGGCGCCAATTCGTCGGACGATTCGCCATCGAGGTTCGCTCCTATTTCGCGATCGGCATGAACGGGGGCCGTCGCCAGTACACGCGGAAGTGCATCAGATAAGCTACGTCGTCGTCCGTCACCGTGCCGCGCCCGTGCAACCGGGCTGACGATTGCAAGAGCAACTGAAAGCGCTGCCACGTTCGTTGACCAGCGTAAAGGTGGGGGCTGTGCTTCCGCATGTAATTCACTTCGCCCTCAATCCACGATTGATACTCTTCGGGAACAGTAATCGGCCACACCCCTGGCCAATCGCCCGACGCAGTGCCCATGTAACATTCTTTCGTGAGCGGCGAGTCACCTCCCCTACTCAAGCCATACATTACCCGATGTTCGTCGTCGGTGAATGACGCATTAACGGGAATGAACCGGGTGAGAAATCCTTTAATGGTGAGCAAATTGAGATACTGCGCAAAATCGTAATGTGTCATGGCGGTGAGCAACTGAAGCCGCGCGCCGTCAGGAAAGTGATACGCTCGATTCGGTCCCACTTCCACCTTGTAGACTCCCTCCTCGATTGCCGACGCTAACAGACCGATCGTTGTTTTCTCCCGTGGTCCTCGCGCGCAAATGGCGCCAAAGTCCGGCAGCACAATCGTTGTCAAACGTCCCTCGGTTGACTCGCTCAGCGGGCGGTGCAAACCGAACTCCGTCACATCATCTATGTAGTCGATCCACGGGTTACATCGAAACCGATTCAACATCGTGGTCTTACCTTCGCCCCATCTACCAACAAGCAACACGTTGAGTAATTGAGGCCCCGCCACAAAGGGGCTGATTAAACAGAGACGCACGAACGCAGAAAGTTTTTCCCATCGGTCAATCAGACGGTGTTGGTCCGTCATACCAACGTGCTCTCACCAAAGAGCGCTATCTCAATGCGTCGAATGATTTCGTCTAGTTCGTGCGTAACCGTAATGGTCCGCGTTCGAGTGCCCTTGACCCGGCGCCCATCATCGTCAACCGCCAGCACGGTAATCTTTACCTTGGCCACAACGTCCCCCCTGTCTTGTTTGAAAGTGTCCCGTTGGTAGGTTGGCTTTACCTTCGTGCCGCAATACGGAACACCGTCCACTAACGCGTAACCTTCTGGCAGCTCCCCCTCACTGCTTTGGTACGTCACATTTCCCTTCTTCATATCTCTCCTTCGTATGTATGTGTATATAGGTAGAAAACCACCGCTCAAATACACGAAATCATCAAAGGTTTCGGACAGCCCTAATTTATAACCTAAACGACAATCGCGCAAGAAAGCCTTGATTAATGCGGGTTTCCGGGCCATATTAAAGGCATGTCAAATGCCCACCTACTCCCCTATGTTTCCTGGCATCCCGGTGGAGACGATCCCGCAGACCACCTAATCGCAGAGAAAGCATGGACACCCTATTGGGCATGGAAGCCTCACGAACCCGCAACACTCACAGAATCCATAAAGGAGTTGTGCATGGAAGCAGAAATACAGTATCACAATCGCGTACTCACGGTGTTCGGAAACAAGAAGAAGAGGGTAGCAAGGAACAAGTGGGTAGGGTACTACGTCGGATGGTGATGAGTGGCCGAGGCCCCCCT
>JAAESQ010001600.1 GCA_024229275.1 bacterium
AGATGTAGCTCAGGGAGGTCAGCTCGTCCTCGGTGGAGGCCACTGCACCTCCGGTTGCGATCAGTGCCAACAGTGTTGTGATGAGGGTTTTCCTCATATTCCACCTCCCAGTCGGGAGGAAGTAGAGCAAGGGCTGTGCCAGAAGGAAATGATGAAAGCAGAAAGATGAAAGATGAAAGAGGAACCCACGTGATTGTGAAGACAGAGGCGGGGAAGTTGGACGCGGCTCGTAGGCAGCCGGATCCATGGGACGATGAGTTAATCGTCAGGGAAGGAAGAGATAGGAGAGCTCGGTGCGATAGGGGAAAGGCGCGATCGGCGGCGCGTGCCTGGCTTGGTTTTGCGAGAGGCTCGACTCATTTTGATAACGGCTGGCGGTTTGGTCTCGAAGTCCGTGCCTGGTACCGCACGGGAATCTCGCCTGGAGAATTTGCCGACGGTGATTCGATCACGAGCACCTGCAACAGCAAGAGAGCGGCGAGAGCCGGTTTCTTGCTAGCGCCTCTCTAGTCTGTCCAACTCAATCAGTGTCTGCTGCTGCCTCACCTTGACGATCGTACGTGGTGGGTACAGGCCGCCGCGGAGAGTGGCGTTGGGATAGGTGATGGATTCGGGGCCCATGAGAACGCCGGGATTGAGGACCGTGTTGCAGCCGGTCTTACAGCCATCGCCAAGTACAGCGCCGAATTTCCTCAGGCCTGTGTGGACAACCTCGCCACCAGCTCTGAATGTGACCTCGCTGCCGACGTTTTTGACGTTCGAGCAGATAGTACCTGCGCCCAGATTTACGTCTTTGCCGAGGATCGAGTCCCCAACATATGCTTGATGTGGTGCGCGTGAGTTGGGGAGCATGATCGATCCCTTGACTTCTGAGTGCGCGCCGATGATGCAGCTGGCGCCCGTCACGACGTGTTCGCGGACGTACGCACCAGTGCGAATGAGCGTGTCTGGACCGAGGATGGCGGGGCCGATAATGACCGCTCCCGGTTCGATGCGGCAGCGTGGTCCGATGTAGATGCGATCGCCCAGGATGTGTGTTCCCTCGGGGATATCGGCGTGAATCGACCAGTCGGTCCAACAGGAGGTGTACTCCTTGAGTCGCTCACCCAAAGCCGACCAGATCGGTTCGTCTTCGAAGAACAGACTTCGGTGTTCCCATCCGTCGATGTCAATGAAGTGATGTGTGGCAAATGAGGTCATATCGTCTGCTCCCGGGTATTCCTACGCCGCCGTATGACGACGAGAACGGTCTGGTCGTCTTCAGGCGGTGTTTTGTCCGAAAAGCGGTGAACTGCAGTGAAAATGCGGTCGACAATGGTTGAAGCTCGACGCTCGCGATTGTCGCTCACCAATTTGTAAAGGCGCTCCTCCCCGAACTCTTCTTCGGTGGTAGGTGACATGGCTTCGGTGATGCCGTCGGTGTAAAGGACGAGAACGTCTCCAATATCCATGCAAACGAGGCCGATTGAGTACGTGACGTTCGGCATCGGGCCGAGGATCATTCCACCAGCACGTAGCTCCTCAATGTCTCCGTCCGAACGCACCATGATGGCTGGGGGATGGCCCCCGTTCGAGTACAGGACTGAACCGTTTGGTTCGAGTTCGGCGAGGAAGAGAGACACGAATTTGGTCGAAAGACGACTTCGGTGAATGATTTTGTTCAGACGTTCCAGCGTTCGCGATAGTTTGAGTTCACGTGACAGACCCATGCGCAGTCCGGTGAATACGTCGCGCACCTGAAGGGCCGCAGGAAGGCCGTGGCCTGTAGCATCGGCAACAACAACGTGAAAGGAACCCTCCGCTTGGGTAATGACATCGTAGAAATCCCCACCGACGATCTCCGCCGGTATCGAACGTGCGGCGATTTGGTAGCCCTGGAGTCGCGGAAGGTGTCGCGGCAGTATCGACTCCTGGATTAGTCGCGCCTCTTCCAGGATCTCCATCATGCGCTCGGATCGAAGTTGTTGGTTGATCGCGAGGCGGATGATGTTCAGCGTTGCGATCAGGTCCTCGTTTGACTCGCCACGAGAATCGAAGTCGAACGACAGAACATAGCCGCCGTCGTCAACAGAGATGGCGGCGAAACACTCGCGAGTTCCCAGTTCAGATTCGATACGCGGGTCGAGTCGTTCATCGTCTCGTTTCATGACGACCGATCCGACGTTGAGGAGTTGACCGAATGGTGGATAGGTGCGATCAAGTCGGAGACCAACCGCGGTCCCCGCGAGATCACCAAAGGTGGAGACCAGTTTGTAACTGCCGTTGTCTTTTACGTAGATTCGACCACCAGCGATGCCGAGATCCTGGGCGAAGGAGTCGACAAGGAACTGGGCGGTGCTTTCCACCGTATTGAGGGGTGTAGACCCTAGTGCAATCGTTTCGAGGGCGTCTTCGATGCGGTGATACAGGGAAAGAGAGCTTCGCGGCATGGCGAGATGTTTGCACGAATGGCGGAGTCCTGCAATAGATGCGGAAGAAGGTCGTGAAAAGGTGGCATTAGCTCATATCGGTGTAACCAGGCTGCACCCTTTCTACAACTGAAGGTAGAATCGCGAATGAGCGGAGGTGCTGAGTGACTGTGAAGGCCCGACTTCTGACAGGATCGATCATCGTGGGATCGATAGTGCTGGCAGTAGGTGGTTGCACACCCAACGTGGAGGATCAATCGACAGATTCGGACTCAGCGCAGGCGACCGAAACACAGGAACCAATTGAGGTCGATTGGGAGCAGGGATGGGAATCCGCTCTGCAGCGTGCCGCTGTGGAAGACAAGAGAGTCCTTGTGGATTTCTCGGCGGATTGGTGTGTCTGGTGCCGGCGCCTAGAGAGCACGACCCTGCGCGATCCAAAAGTCGGCAGGTTCCTCCAAGAACATGTGATCCCGATCAAGCTTGATGTAGATGGGACTGGGCGGGCAATGGCGAAAGAGCAAGAAGTCGTCGATCTTCCCACCGTTGCAATCTTCGACGCCAGTGGCCGAGAACTCGGCCGCATCACGGGATACATGAGTCCGGCAACCTTCCTTGCACGACTCGAGGAGATAGTGCTCAGTTGAAAGATGAAAGCGGAAAGATGAGAACAGGCCAAGGGCTACCTGAGGCTAGTGCTTGATAGCGGAACCCTGTGAATATGTCATGGGCTAGAAGAAACACCAATTAAGAGAGCGTGCGTCGGAGCCTAGCGGCAGTATCGAACATGGGCATGCTTACCTTGCCCTGCTTCCCCGCCCCTTTGCCTTCCCGTTTTTAGCCACTACAGCAGCGAGGAAGCGGACCCTACTTTCATCTTTCTGCTTTCATATTTCATCTTTTAGTTCATCCGCCGTTGGTTGCTTCCTCTACGGCCTCGCTGTCGTTCTCGCCCTCTTCCTCATCCACATCTATCCCCAAGATACGGTCGCTGGCGACCTTGACCGCTTCTTGGGTCGGCATCGGTTCGCCGGCATGGGGGGTATAGAAGGCTTTCTGGAACGGCCATGGAATTTCATGACGCCCGTGGAGAGAGTCGTTGCATGACTCACTTGGCTCGGTGCCGTCGAGAAACGCTTCGAGTACCACGGATGGGCAGCTTGGAATGGCCCTCATCCCAGTGAACTTGTCGACTGGAGTGAAGACTACCCCCGGAGGTATCGAGAAGTCCTCAGCCCGTTGTTCTTCGGTGAGAGTCTCGAGGTACTGTTCCATGAAACGGATCCAGATAGGCAACGCCGTTACAGCGCCGGACATCTTCTTCCCGATCGGCTCCTTGAGGTTTCGTCCGACCCAAACTCCGACCGTCACCCGAGGCGTGAAACCAATGAACCAAGCATCGGTGTAGTCGTCGGTGGTTCCGGTTTTGCCAGCCATGTTGGCGTCGAGTGAAGCGGCCATCGAAGCTGTGCCTCCTGGGCGGACCACGCCGCTCAGGGCGTGGGTCAGAAGGTAGGTCACAGAAGGCGGAGCCGCTCGATCAACTCGAGGAAAAAAACGCTCCTTCGTGCGCCCATCGCGATCGTAGATTTCTTTGATAAAGTAGGGTTCGGGAATCTCGCCCAGATTGGCGAATCCTGCATAAGCCCTGACCAAGTCGATGAGCTTGACCTCGAGTGACCCAAGTGCCAAGGATGCGTAGGGATGTAGAGGCGTAGAGATTCCGAAGCGACGGGCGGTGTCAACCACTGACTCTCCGCCGACGAGGTGCTGCAATTTGACAGCGGTCGCGTTGTAGCTGGCCTCAAGACCGCGTCGCACCGTTGTGATGCCGTAGTATTTATCGTAGTAGTTCTTAGGGCAGTATGTCAGTTCTCCCTCAGCGTCAGGCAGCAAAATTGGTGCGTCGAATATGAGATCAGCAGGGGTGAATCCTTGCTGAAATGCGGTCAAGTAGACAAACGGCTTGAACGCCGAGCCGCACTGTAGTTTCGACTGAATTGCGCGGTTGAATTCGCTGCGGCCGAAATCGAAACCACCGACAAGAGCGAGGATCGCACCACTGCGATTATCCATGGCTATCATCGCGCCTTCGAGGTCGGGCTCTTGCAGGAGTTCGAGGTCGAACGGTTTGCTGGTGTCTTCAGGAAGTGGATCAGGGAGGCGAACCAGAACACGGTCGCCAACTTCCAGGGCTCTCGAAACCCTGGTGGCGCCTGTCCATTTGACGTCCGACTGGTCGAGTGTTCCGACCCAATCTCCGATCAGCAGGTTTGCGGTGGTACGGTCGACAGAAGTGACGACCGCATACTCCATCGCACCTGGCTTGATGTCCATCTGGTGCCAAGACGGATGGTTGTAGGCTTCTGCTGATTCTGCCAGAGCTTCTCGAACAACATTGGCTGGTTTCCGATAGCCGAGACCCATGTCAAGTCTGACGAGACCCTCGCGCAGCGAGTTCTCCATCATCCGCTGTAGCTGTGGGTCTAGAGTGAGATGGACTTCGAGTCCGGCGGTGTAGAGAGAATCACTTCCATACTTCTCTTCGATATCTTGGCGCACCATTTCCAGGTAATATGCGCCGGACTCTGCTCTTTTGCGATGCAAGGCGACACCAAGTGGTGTTGCGAGCGCTTCACTCAGAGTCTCCTCATCAATGAAGTCGAGTTCACGCATCTTTACCAGGACCTTGTTGCGTCTCTCCAGTGAACTCTCAGGCCGTCTAATTGGGTTGAATCGGTTGTTTGGGCTCGGAATCATGCCAGCCAGAAGCGCAGCTTCAGCTACTGTCAAGTCAATCGCTGGCTTGTCAAAATAGAGGCGTGACGCCGCTTCAAAACCGTACGCGTCGTGGCCCAGGAAAATCTGGTTCGCGTACATAGTAATGATCTGGTCTTTGCTGAATCGCTTTTCGAGGTCGAGCGCAAGAAGTGCTTCTTTAGCCTTCCGCCAAAGGGTATGCTCGCGTTCGAGAAAGAGACTAAGAGCCAGCTGTTGGGTCAGCGTTGATGCGCCACCTCGCGATCCGATTTTGCGGTCGAGAACGCTGTAGAAGGCGGCTCTCAGGATTGCCTTCGGATCGACGCCGGCATGTTTGTAGAACTCGGCATCTTCCATCGCGACAATAGCGAGCTTGAGGTGATTTGGAATCTGTTCAGGGCGCAGTTCGATGCGTCGTTCGAGGGCATATGATGCGATCTGGTTACCGTCTGCTGTAAATATCCTGGTGGTGGAAGCAGGACGGAAACCGGACAGTGAGTCGACTTGCGGGACGTGCAGGAATTGTGCTGTGATCCAGCCCCCTACACCGCCGATGACGCAACCGGCGACAATCGCCCAAAGACAGAAGGTGAGGGGCTTGGCCCACTTATCGAATCGCGGTTTCTTCTCGTCGTTCTCCGACATGGGCATAGAGTAGCAGAGGAACGTGGCCTCAAGTGCGCCATAATGTGGCAGGCTTGAGGCAGAATCGCCTATCTTAGGTAGGTAGCAATGCGAATATTGATTGGCTTGGGTGCCAACCTCGGTGATCCGGTGGCCGCCTTCCGGCGAGCGCTCGAATACATCGGGGACGAGCATCGAGTGGTCGCGCTCTCGTCGCTGTACCGGACACGTGCGGTCGGGCCACGGCAACCAGATTTCTTGAATATGGTTGCCGAAGTCGACGCGAGCATCGACGGTCTGGGCCTGCTGGATCTTTGCCTCAGAATTGAAGAACGAGAGGGTCGTAAACGAAGGGATACCGATCGTTGGGGGCCGAGGCCGCTTGATCTGGACCTGTTGATAGCTTCAGATGTCGTGCATTGTGGACCGCGCCTCAAGTTGCCGCATCCTCGCTTGCATGAGCGAGCGTTCGCCCTGGTTCCGGCCGCCGAACTGCAGCCTGACTGGGTGCATCAGCTAGGTGGAGAGAGGATTGGGGAGCTTGCTGAGAAAGCAATCGAGAGAGATCCCAGTGCAATTCTGGAGAGATTGCCTTTCGAACGCATGAGTTTTTGAACCACGAAGAACGCTAAGAACACAAAGAAAGCACAAAGAAGTCCCGCTCGGAGTACGGCAGCAGTGCACCCCTCCTTCGACCTCAGTTGTTCAACGGTTGTGTGTGCAGCAATTCGCGAGGCGAATTGCTGCACTACTGCATCCGCTGAGCAGCTCGTGCCGACAGGCGCGGTCACAGCAGCCATTCCTGAGCGGACTCTCTTAATCGCGCCACCTTAGCGCTCTTCGTGCTCTTGGTGGTTCAATATTCACGCGCCTGTCAGCTTGAAGGCAGTTATGCCCTCACTCGAACGCGGGCACTTCGTGCACGATCGAACCTCGTACCGGCACAAGTGCGGCGCAGAGTTCTGCCAGTTGAGTCGCTTCGAACTGGTGACATGGGCGGCAGGTTGCAGGGTCTTCGTTCGCCGCAACCTTCATGTTGTGGTAGCGCTCCTCAACACCGCTTTCAAGACGGTTGTAGATCGCCATGTGGCAGTCGATGCAGCGCAGCGATCCCTTCTTGAGCAGGTCTGCATGCGGCTCAACTGAGAAGCCATGCGAGCGCAGGTGACAGTAGAGACACTGATCGTTAGTCTCGATACCACTTTCCGGATTTCGTGGCACGAAGTCGACGAGGCTGTCGCGGTCACCACCAGGGCGGAAGTTGGCTTGGTAGTGCCCGTGGCGTTTGTTGATCGCCTCGCTTGCATGGCAGGCGATGCAGCTCACGCCAACCCGGCCCGATGAAATGGGCTTGGCTTGGTCGATGTGCTGCGTTACTCCAGGCTGACTTGGCGCGTGACACCACGCACAGTGTTTGTTGGAGGCAACGGCATGGTCTTGACTGCGACCGTGTCCGCCGCTCAGCCAGCCTTTGCCAGTCACTGTTGCGGACACCGGACCCCCCGAGATGCCTATTGCATTGCGGTGAGTCGTGTTGCCCTCTGTGTTCCTTGACGCATCGTGACAGCCGGCACAACGCCTGAGTTCTTCGAATAGGTAGCCGTCAGGTGTGACCTCGTCGATGGCAGCCGACCAAGCTCTAGCGTAGGCTTCGATCTGCTGCTTCTCCACCTCTTTGGCCTCGTTGTTCGCCTGAGCGAAGCCGAGTGCAGAACAAACAGTGAGTAGTGTCATGCCCACAATCCACCATCGTGCCGCATTCCTCACGATCCACCTCCGGTCTGATGCCACATCATAGCGGCGATCTCCGATGGGTTGACGAGATCAGCTTTCGAAAGCACGTGAGTTTCTAAACCGCAAAGCACGCAAAGCACACGAAGGATGCGCAAAGAGGATTCGCTCTGTGTTGGAACGCAGTGGCCGAAGCCTTCGATCTCAGCTGCTCAGCAGAAGTGACTGTGACCCAATTCGCCTCGCGAATTGCGTCACAATTCAATTCGATGGGTAGTCGGCGCCGACGGCCGCGGTCATAGCAGCCACACATTGAGTGGTACTCCTTTTCCGCGTTTCCTTTGTGAACTTAGCGTTCTTAGCGGTTCAAACCTCATACCTGTCAGTTATGAGCGCGGCGAACTACTCCTTCTCGCCACCGCGTTCGAAGTACTCTTCCCATTCGGCGATTTCGTTCCGTGACAGCGATACGTCGCGTTTCTCTGCCGGCTTCATGCTCGCCAATTTTGTTCGCCACTCCCGCAGTGACTTCAAGTGTGCGCCGGTCTGGCGGACCCGGGACGCGAGCACGCGGTCATCGGTGACGACGGTCCAGTTCTTTGCATTGTTGTCGC
>JAAESQ010001601.1 GCA_024229275.1 bacterium
ATGCGAGAGCTGTCAGACCCATACAAGACGGGATTTCTGCTAATCTACGGTTGTCCCACCGCAAAGCCGTTCGCCCTGTATTTCCGTTGACCCGTTGACCCGTTGACCCGTTGACCCGTATAGCCGTTCGTCCCGTTCGTCCCGCACAGCCTTCCTAGTCCAGATCAATGTCCCTGATCGGCTTCGAATCGTCGATGTCTTTCGCTTTCTCCATCAGCTCTTTGAACTTGTCTTCCATCAAACGATCGCGCGACTGCTCGCGCCGAAACGCTTCGTCCATCTTGTCTGCTGCGCGCTCCTTTTCGTCCTTCATCTGCTGGAGTCGCTCGTCGAAACCGATTCGTTCTCTCGTATCTACCGGAGGTTCATGACCGGTTACGACGCCGGCATCGGTGTCGATCGTTAGCATGGAGTTGCAATGCGGGCAGCTCGTCTTGATGGTGGAACTCATTCCTACCTCCTGATTTTCTTGGCAAGCTGGTTGGCGGCGACAAGCAAAGGATCCCAGACCGGAGCGAACGGCGGTGCGTAGACGAGGTCCAGGTTCTGAAGGTCATAAACTGCCATGTGGCTGGCAAGAGTAGTCGCAAGAACGTTGATTCTCAGGGCGGCGCCTTCACGTCCGGTGATTTCTCCACCGAGGAGTAAACCCGTCGGTCCGTCGGCGATGAGTGTTACCTGAATCGCCGCGCCGCCTTTGTGTGAGTGACCTCGTGAACGTTGTTTGATGGTCGCCCAGACTGGGTCGAAGCCCTCTCGTTTCGCCAAGTCGAGGGTCAGACCAGTGCGCGCGACCTCGAGGTCGAACACCAGGAAACCGGCTGTGCCGACGATTCCTTTGAAGGATGTCTTCCCTCCGACAGCATTGGCGCCTGCCGTGCGCCCTTGCTTGTTTGCTGTCGTTCCCAGCGGCACCCAGACGTTTTTGCGCAGAATCCTGTGGTAGGCCTCTGCGCAGTCCCCTGCGGCCCAGATGTAGGGATCGGACGTCTGCTGGTGTTGATTGACCCAGATAGCGCCGGAGTCACCGATTCGCAAGCCGGCTTCTGCTGCAAGCGAAGCCCCTGGTCGGATACCGATGGCGACCAGTGCGAAACCGGTTTCGATCGTCGTCTTTTCGGTCGTGACCGATTGAAGTTGCTCAGCTTGGTCTGAGTTAAACGCAGTGACTGTCGTTCCGGTGACAACTTCTACCTCGTTGGCTTTGAGAACTGAACGTACCCTCTCGACGGTGTCGGCGTGCCAGTCCGGGAGAATCTGCTTCGCTTTTTCCAGAACCGTAACTCTGAGTCCTCGTGAGCGCAGCACATGTGCCATCTCCATGCCGATGTAACCGGCGCCGATGATGGTGGCGTGCGAGGGTGACTCGGAGAGTGCTTGTTTGATGGCGGCGCCATCCTCGAGATCGCGCAGCACCATGACCCGGCTCAGGTCGATGCCCGGGATTTGAGGTTGAATCGCCTGTGCTCCCGAAGCAATGACGAGGGCATCATAGGGTTCCTCGTGATGCTGCTCTGAATCCAGGTCGAATACGGTGACACTCTTACCACGTGTGTCGATCGCAACGACCTCATGGCGCAGGCGAATGTCCAAATTGCGCTTCTCTCGAGCCTGCTCAGGAGTCACCACGACTAGGTCTTTGATGTCACGTTCGGGGTCTTCGAGGTTATAAGGAATGCCGCAGGATCCGTAGCTGATGTACTCACCTCGCTCGAAAACAACGACCTCCGATCCGGGGGATCGTCTTTTCACCTGGCTGGCGGCGCTCATGCCGGCCGCAACTCCTCCGATCACCAAGACTCGGCTACTCTTCGCCACATTCACCTCGGGATGTAGCGTCTCCAACCACCCGAACTCTCACTGCTTCGGTTAACACCAAAGTCCCTCCCCCCCCAAGCGAGCGCTTCCTCAATGGTACACCGGAGAGGGGAAGAGGAATGATGAATGATGAATGCGGAAT
>JAAESQ010001602.1 GCA_024229275.1 bacterium
ATCTTCGTGGTTCAAAAACTTGTTCTGCTGCGCCGTTTCCCTGCCGCTTCGTTCTGCCGTACAGCCGTCCGTCCCGTTCGTCCCGCATAGCTTTTTCCCCCATCTTTGCGTTTCCTCCTTCGTGCACTTAGTGATCTTCGTGGTTCAAAAATTGCCTTCCTGCCCTACCGCATAGCCGTCCGTCCCGTTCGTCCCGCATAGCCTCCTCCCGCTCTGCTACGCTCTTCTCATGGCCGACCAGCAGAAGCGATCCCCAATCAATCCAGGCGAAGTTCTGGCACGTGCCCGCCTTCTGCCCAAAGCTCTCGCTTTGGTTTGGCAGGCCGCTCGGAGATGGACGTTCCTGTGGCTGATTCTTCTGCTGATCCAGGGATTACTTCCGGTCGCCGTCGTTTATCTCACGCGCAGCCTGGTTGATCGCCTCGTCCCAGCCCTTTCTGGAGACGGCTCATGGGATGCTTTTGTCAGAGGCCCGCTGATACCCGCCGTGCTGCTTGCGGCAGCGATGGTTCTCATCGAACTTCTGAGAGCGGTGACTCGATGGGTTCGCACCGCTCAATCTGAACTCGTCCGCGACCACATCACCGATCTGATCCACGACCGAGCTCTTGCTGCCGATGTGGCTTACTACGAGTCGCCGGACTACTACGACATGCTCTACCGTGCGCAGGTCGATGCACAGAATCGCCCTGTCGCCTTAGTCGAAAACCTTGGTGCACTGTTGCAAGGAAGCCTCACCCTCGTGGCCATGGCTGCGGTGTTGGTGCCTTTTGGTTGGTGGATTCCACTCGCTCTGCTATTGAGTACCGCTCCGGCGCTCTGGGTCGTCGCACGATTCGCCGTGCGCCAACACCGTTGGCAGACAAAGAGCACAGACCGACGTCGTCGAGCCTGGTACTTCGACTGGCTGATCACGAGTCGCGATGCAGTGTCTGAGGTTCGACTTTTCGACCTCGGATCGCATTTCAGGAATTCCTATCAGCAGCTACGAAGCCGGCTCCGTTCTGAGCTTCTCCAGCTTTCAAAAAGCCAGGCCCTCGCAGAGTCATTCGCCGGTGGGTTTGCCTTGCTGGTCATGGGCGCAACGCTGGTATGGATGCTACTGCGCGCTGTGCGGGGAGAAATCACTCTCGGTTCGTTGGCGATGTTCTATCAGGCCTTCGCTCAGGGACAGCGTTTGATGCGGTCCCTGCTCGAGACAGTAGGTCAGGTCTATTCGAACGTGCTGTTCCTGGGTAACCTCTTCGAGTTCTTGGAAGTAGAGCCGCAGATTATCGATTCTGATCAACCGGAAGAACTCAAACTGGAAACGGGCCCTTCAATCTCATTCAAGAACGTGGCGTTCGCTTACCCGAGTTCGGATCGGCGAGTGTTCGACGATTTCAACCTCGAGATCGAGGGTGGGTCCATGGTCGCACTGCTCGGCGTCAACGGTGCCGGTAAGAGCACATTGTTTAAACTCCTGTGCCGGCTCTACGATCCGGAAATCGGCGCGGTCGAGGTGGCGGGTCAAGACGTCCGGAATGTGAGAAGAGACGATCTCCGGCGGTTGATTACCGTTCTCTTCCAGGAGCCTGTGCATTACAGCGAGTCGGTACGAGCCAACATTGAACTCGGGGACCTGACAGAACAGCACGAGGACGAGGCGATTCACCGTGCACTCGAACAGGCCGGTGCGAGCCGCGTAGTTGAAAATCTCCCAGACGGCCTCGACACGCTTCTCGGGACCTGGTTCTCTGGAGGTGCCGAACTCAGTGTTGGTGAGTGGCAGCGCATAGCCCTTTCCCGCGCCTTTCTGCGCGAAGCTCCAATCGTACTCCTCGATGAACCAACCAGCGCGCTCGACTCGTGGTCAGAGATCGACTGGATCAAGAGATTCCGCAAGCTTGCCCAGGGAAGGACAGTCATCGTCATCACCCATCGCCTGACGACAGCTCGAAGTGCCGATGTCATTCACGTCATGGACAGAGGTACGATCGTTGAGTCCGGCTCGCATGAAAAGCTACTGCAAGAGGGTGGGCGCTACGCCGATGCCTGGACTGCGCAAATGGGACGGACGTGAGGAAAGACGGCTATACGGGACGAACGGGACGAACGGCTATGCGGCAGAACAAAGCGGGGAGCCAAACGCAGCCGAGACGCGCGTGAGGATTTGAACCACGAAGCACACGAAGAAAGCAAAGGATGAAACGCAAAGAGGAATAGTAGGGCGGCTCGTCGAGCCGCAGGAGTGTTTCTAGTGGTTTGAGAGCACTTCACGGGCCATTCTCAAAGCACCCACCTGTCGCCCGGGCCGAACACTGCAACTGAAGAGACTCCGGCGATTCGAAGAATCGCCCCTTTTTCTTACTCCTTTGCGCTGTCTTAGCGATCTTCGTGCTCTTCGTGGTTCAAAAATTGCCTTCCTGTCCTGCCGTATAGCCGTTCGCCCCGCACAGCTGTCTTCCGCCTTCCCGCACTCCGCGATTCAAAAAGTCCTCTTACTGCTCGACCAGATGACCTTTGTCAA
>JAAESQ010001603.1 GCA_024229275.1 bacterium
CACCTTTGGCTACGGAGTTCGGACACACTTTGTCCCGATGTCTGCCGCCACAGGTCTTACACCGATCGATTGCTCGAAAATCGACATTCTTCCGGCCGTCATTACCCCCACCTCGTGGGCCATTCGCAAGACCACCCGCTGCGAGTCCCGCATCTCTTACACGGCCGATGAACTCAGTCTCGTCGTCTTCAAGGTCTGAGATATCGGTAAGCTCACCCGCTCCGGTATCGGCTCCTCTCGATTCCTGTCCCAGGTTCCCTGGTTCGGCTGCTTTCTTTCGTCTCTGGAGGTTATGCTGATACCGACACACCAAGTCCGTGAACTGCCGATAGCTGCTCACCTGGTAGTCTCGGTTGAGCACCATTTGTCTCAGGTTGGACCCCAAAGGCAACTTCTTCTTCAATGAGGCAAGTTCTCTCTCCCACGTGGCGGCTGTGAACTGGCCTGTCCGGTACATCTGAATCCTCGCATCGGCTAACTCCACAAGGACGTTCTGGATCTGCTCAAACGTCGGATCGGCCGGGAATGAGATCGCCGACCACCTCTTCTCTGCCAACTCGCCCGACGTTTCATATCCGACTCCACACGCGGTCAGGAGCTCCGAGCGGGACATTCGGTATAGGGTGGCCCAACTGTCCTCCTGATCGGTTTGTTTACACTCGCGCATCAACCTTCCTCCCAGTCCATCCAGCAAGAAGGAGTCGACGAGCGACCGGGCGCTCGGCTCCAGTGCCCTAAGAAAGTATTCGTACCAACGCTTCCAGCTGTTAACTTCACATCTCTGAAGCTGAGCTTCGAACTCTTCAAAATCACGCAACAACTGTTCTGCTGAGGTGAGACAAATCTTCTTCAAACTTTCATTCAGCTTTAGCTTCGAGTCCACATCATGGTGGTGTCGACCCGCTAGACCCTGAACCAGCCGCTCATTCAGCTCAGCCTGCCGGTCTTGCGCCTCTCGG
>JAAESQ010001604.1 GCA_024229275.1 bacterium
ACAGAGGCTCCTTTCCCGAATCGTCCCACACATCTGCAATGTACTACGGTCCCGCCTACCCCTCTGTTACCGCACAGATTCTTAAGAATTCTTCAGGTGAGAAGAGGCGAGGAAGCTGGGAGGCTAAGGAACAGGGCTGTCAACGTGTCCTTTGTATCCGAGGGATGATCGCTTCGTAGAAGGTCGCGCGGCCATGCACCCGCAACGACCATCGTCCTCGTCATCCTCATCGTCATCGTGTGGGGGAGATCCGTGAGGATACGATGACGATGACGATGGCTGGCACCCGTGCCTACTTGAATCACCTGCCTCGAAGTCGAGACATACCAGAAGCCAAGCTTTCGTGCTTCCAAGCCTCCTACCATCCAACGTCCCCACCCCTGCTTATCGACTTCGCGGACTCTCTTTCATCATTCCGCATTCATCATTCATTATTTCTTCTCGTCCCGTCTTGCCTTCTAAATCCCTGAGCCCATCCCTCTCGCCGTATCCACCGGTACCACAAATACCAGCCCTGAGCCGGGTTTGCTGAGATCCCCGCACACATCCTCAACCACGGCAAGAATGTCATCGACCATCTCGTCTTCGGTCGCCACCAGGATGGTTTTGTTGACCGGACTCGTGCCTGGGAAAGCGCTGCGCAACCCAGCAAAGATCGGCACATCGTGACTCAGAATCCGGCCCATTCCGACGCTGTCGATCACCGTCGCGCCTGACACACCGATCTCGAGGAAGGCCGACAGCAGGTCCTCGAGCAACTCAATCTTGTTGAGTACCGTTACAACCAGCTTCATCGTCAAATCCGATGCCGGGCTTCCTCCTCCGCGATGACCCGCATGGCATCCGCCGGGGAGGTGCACTCCATGAGCGCCGTTCTGAAGTCCTCGCGATGGAGGAATCGGGACACTCGGGCAAGCGCCTTGAGTTTGGTATTCAAGTGTTCCTCGTCGCTTATCAAGAGAAACACCAACCTGACCGGCTGCCCATCGATGGCGTCGAAAGGGATAGGTTCCGGACACACGCCCATCGCGGCCGCAAACTCCATCCCTCCGGGCGAGTAGCCGTGCGGCAGACCGATCCCACGCCCGATCCCTGAACTCATCAGCCGTTCGCGCTCCAGAACAGACTGTAGGACGTGCTCGGTCACGGAGTCGTCCTGGTCCTGACAGACCACCTCAACGAGTTCTTGCAGTACCTCGCGCTTGGTCAGGCCGGCGAGGGGAATCTTGACCATCGACTGCGAGAGAAACTCGGTCAGTCTCATGTGGCACTCCTCCCATTGCGGGCATTTCGCCCTGATTCTCCGACTCTTTCGAGTGCAATCTTAAACGCTGCGGGCCCAACTAGCTGATTGATCGCCACAACAGCCATCAGAATCGTCGCGAGTTGCGTTCCCCATCCGGGGAAAGCCTCTTCGATCTGAGCGATCAAGGCAAGGCTCAACCCAGCCTGAGTGACAAAACCAAGCCACGCATTCTTTCTGTGGAGCGGTTCATCTCCTGCCAGCTTCGTCGCGAGGCGGGTACCGATCACGATCATGGCTACTCGGCAGCCGGCCAGCAGCAAAGCAATCTCCCACGTATCGAAGAACGCACCAAGATTGAGCCTCGCCCCGGCCATAGCAAAGAAGATGACATAGACCGGAAGAGACACACCCTCCATCGCTCGCAACAGACGTCTGCCGTGTGGCGAGAAGTTCTGGATGACAAAGCCGGCCGCGGCACAGATCAGCAGTGGCTCGAGATGAACGCTCACACCATGTTCGGTTTGCACGTAGTCGCCGAGTACTTCGGAAAATCTGTAGACGACGAAGCACAGACCGACGATCACGAGCGGAAGCTGCGGGCCCCGATGTTTGAGATAGAGTCCGATCCCAGCTCCGAGTGCGATACCAGAGACGATGGACGTCAGAATCTCGCCAGAAAGCATGAGTACGAAACCAAGGTCTATTCCTTGGGCGGGAGAAAAGGCGAGGCCACACAAGGCGACAGCTACCGAGAAAAGGCAGATTACGACGACATCCATTGCCACCGAGACACCGAGAATGGTCTCGGTGAACGGCCCTTCCGCCTTTGTCTCGTCGATGATGGCGATCGCCGAAGAGGGTGACCTGGCCGATGCAATCACTCCAATCAAACCCGCCACAGCGAGTAGGTGCAGTGGCTCCGTCAAGCCAAGGAACCCGCCGTTGTAGAGCACTGCCGCGAAGAACGAGCTTCCGACCCCAATCATCACAACCATCGACGTACCGGCGATCAGCAACACGATGCTCTTCCACCGCCCCCGCAAGGTCGCAAGTTTGAGTTCAGCTCCGGCAGCCAGCCCGATGAAGGCGTACGCCATGTCGTTGAAAATGGTTAGCTCACCAAGCACTTCCACACTCAGAAAGCCACCAACATGCGGCCCAAAAAGTATTCCGGCAAATATGTATCCCGTGATACGGGGTAGGTTCAGATGCTCTACGATCTCGCCGAAGAGCGCTGCCGCTAGCAGGGCAAAGCCCAACGCAAACGTGCTCTCGGCAGCATCGCCCACGTGGCGGGATCGCCCAATCCAGAGAATCAGTGCCCCGAGAGTGGCTACTGCCCCGAGCGTGAGTAGGCGCCTCTTCAAGGCGAAGACTCCTCGTCACTACGGCACAACATAGCTGCAA
>JAAESQ010001605.1 GCA_024229275.1 bacterium
GGCCCGCCGGCAAGCGACGAGCTGACGATCGTATCCGCGCCGCGGCTGCAGAAGGAATTCACTGATGATCCGGTTGCGGCTGGAGATACAGTGACACTGGTATTCACCCTCAGTCATTCCGAAATCGCTCCGGGCGACGCCTCCGGAATCACTTTCAGTGATGATCTGGACGCAGCTCTGAGCGGGCTCGAAGCTACGGGACTACCGCTTCAGGACGTCTGCGGTCAAGGATCTCAACTGGTTGGGACATCAACAGTGACGTTCAGTGGTGGAGTGCTCGCACCAGGAGAGAGTTGTAGCTTTGCTGTGACTCTGCAGGTGCCGGCTGGCGCAGCGCCTGGAACGCAAACCAATACGACAAGTGCAGTCATGGCGTCGGTCCTCGGCGTTGACACGATGTCGTCCCCGGCGACGGCGGATCTTCGGGTTGCTGGTTTGACGCTGACCCAGGACTTTAACGACGATCCGGTAATGCCCGGTGGTACGGTGACTGTGCGCTACACGCTCGACAACGCGAGTTCTACGTCGAGTGCGACGGACATTCAGTTCCTCCATAACCTGAATAATGTTGTCAGCGGGCTTACGGCGACAGTCCTGCCCGGTGCAGATCCTTGCGGTGCAGGGTCTTCCTTAACAGGCACCAATCTACTCATTTTCCAGTATGGAACACTCGATCCGGAATCGAGTTGTTCATTCGATGTCACCCTCCAAGTGCCTGCGGCAGCAGCCCCAGACACCTACAACAGTGTGACCAGTACGGTGGTCGCGACGTTCGAAGGTACGCCGATCATTTTCGACGCAGCGAGCGCCGAACTTACAATAGCGTCAGACTTCCTCATGCTCAGCAAGGAGTTCGTCAACGATCCAGTCGCTCCTGGTGATCCGGTCACCTTACGGTTTACTCTTTCCAATCAAAGCGCCACTGAAGCGGTGACTGGCATCGAGTTCACGGATGACCTTGACGCTGCGTTGGCGGGACTTGTCAGCACGAGTGGTGCTCTTCCTGATGTCTGCGGCACAGGATCCGAGATTTCTGGTGTCGGTCAGCTGAGTTTCACAGGGGGCTCGCTAGCTGCTGGGGCGAATTGCGAGTTTGACGTGGTACTAGCAGTACCCGCTGAAGTGCCTTTGGGCACGGTTGTGATCAACACGACCAGTACTGTGGCTGGGGTGATCGGTGGTCTTCCAGTGACCGGTGATCCGGCGATGGATGAGCTACAGATCGATTCGCTGACACTCTCCAAGTCATTCAACGGACCGGTGTTCGCCGGTGAAACAGTGACCCTTGCTTTCACAATCCAGAATCATTCAACCTCCACTTCATTCGGCGACTTGTCCTTCGAGGATGATCTGAACGCGATGATGCCTGGACTTACAGCGTTGGGCCTGCCGGCTACGAACGTATGCGGAGAAGTATCCGAGATCGCTGGAACGACCTTCCTGGCCTTCTCCGGAGGCTCCCTGCTGCCGGAAGGCTCGTGCACGTTCAGCGTCGAATTGTCAGTGCCGGGATCCGCTGACGAAGGCCTGTATACGAACATCACTACCGAACTGGGGCAGTTTGGTCTGCCACTCGCCGCCGCGGCGACGGCAACTCTCGAGGTTCTCGTCGTCCAGGATGAGGACAACGATGGCGTGCTCGATCCGTTTGACCATTGTCCTGGGACCGCCATCCCAGAGGGTGTTCCCACGGTCACGCTCAAAACCAACCGGTACGCTCTGGTCGATGAAGACTTCATCTTTGACACCAAGAAGCCCAACGGCAACGGTCCTGGTGAGACCTTCACCACCACCGATACTGGTGGCTGCTCGTGTGAGCAGATCATCGAGGAAGAAGGGCTTGGCAATGGACACACGAAGTTCGGATGTAGCCTTGGTGCGATGCGTGACTGGATCGAGGCGATTGAGTCACACATCGGCAGAATGCAGCGGCATGAAACCCAACAGAACATGATGCCGCGCAAGGTGAGTATTCAGCGCCACTGAACTTAGTAGCGCACTGACTCCACGCCGGGTCACCTTGAAAGAGGTGGCCCGGTTTTTTATTGAGTTGGCAATTTGCCAATGGCCCATGGAATGCCGTTCCAGACCGCTATATTCGACGTGCTCCGAGTCGAGCCGAAAGACGCAAGAAAGAAGACGAATTGAACAAGAGGGCGCGGAGGTAGCAGAGAGAAGACATAAGAGTGAGGACAGTGAATACGAAGGGATTCTATTTCCCAGCCAACGTCACTTCAGCTCCGTGTCGCATTACTCTTCACTCTTCACGCCTCACCCCAAGTGGTAGTCCCACGCGCAGAAGTCGTCGCCTTTGAGAATTGAGTGAGTGATCTCACAGCTCGTGAACTGTCGGCCCAGGATGGGCTCGAAGAACTGGCGGGACCAACCAGCTGCGCGATAGCAGAAGATGGGGTCGATCTGAGGGTCCGCCGCTTCCCTTACGAGATTGCAGA
>JAAESQ010001606.1 GCA_024229275.1 bacterium
CTCTCCGGCCAATTCGGTTCCGAGATTCTGACGAGCTCCGATGACGAACTTCTGATCGCGGTTGCTAACGGCTCTGAGGCCCTGCCGTCAGTGCTGACTACCGTCGAGGCGTCAGGAGCCGATATTCGTAAGGTAACTTTGGAGCGCCCGACCCTGGAAACTCTCTTCCTCAAGCTCACCGGGCGAGAGCTGCGCGACTAATGGCTAGACTTGCAGTCCTACTCCGTCTGGAGTTGATACGCCGCCTGCGCGATCCCGTGTCGTTGCTCTCGTGGTTCGCGATTCCCTTTGTTTTGGTGATTCTGATGATTGCCGCCTTCGGCCCAAGTGGCGGCGGTATACCCAAGGTGAAGCTACTTATCGTCGATCATGACGATTCGTTCGTTTCGGGTCTTCTCAGCTCCGCTCTTGGTGCACCTCAAATGGGCGAGGTCCTGGAGGCGGAAACTGTCGACTCAGAGGAGGGGCAGCGGCTGATGCAGGCCGGCAAGACCTCCCTCATGGTCGAGGTTCCTGAGGGTTTCGGCAAGGACTACCTCAACAACGAAGAAGTGACGCTGACCGTGCATCGTAATCCGCAAGAGGACATCCTGCCGGCTATCGGCGAGGACGTTATCCGTGTTTTGGCCGATGGCGGCGCGATGTTGCGAGGGGTTCTGGCCCCACTGTTAGACGAAGCCTCGGTTTCTTTCGACACAGAGCCGGACCTCGCGCAGGTCACTGATTTGAGCACTCGCATCTATAAGCTACTGGACGATCCTGCTGCAACGAATCTGGTCGACTTCCGGAAGCTGAAGGTTGAACGCCAGAGCCCCGGCGAGGAGGAACAGATCACCACGGGTCAAATCGTTGGCTGGTTTGCTCCCGGAATGGTGGCCATGGCACTGCTCTTCATGTGTAATGGCCAGAGTCAGGAGATCCAGGAGGACCTCAACGAAGGGCGGCTCGCGCGCGCATGGTCCTACCCAACGGCGCCGACACTGACCGTCATGGTGAAAGCGGTTGCGCTCATCCTGTCGTCCGCGCTGACGGCACTTCTGCTGGTCGCAGCGTTTGTTGTGTTTCTCGGATGGCAACCGGGCAATGTGGCGATACTGTTGGTGCATCTCTTCGCTACTGCGGCCGCGTTCACAGGCATCGCGCTTTTCCTGCGATCGCTGACCCGCAATCCAGAGGCGGGGGGGGCCGCAGCCTCTGGCGTCATGGTGGGAATGGGCTTCCTCGGTGGATGCTTCATGCCGGTCGTATTTCTGCCATCGTTTCTGCGGACATTTGCTGACTACATTCCTACCGGGTGGGCGGTTCAGGGACTGCATGTATTGCAGGGCGCCGATTGGGCGCAGGCCGGAGACGGGGTTGCTTGGCGCACTGTCGCGCTGCTGGTGACTGCGTTGGTGACATCTATGGTTGCAAGCCGCTTGATGCTGCGAAAGGCGGTAGCGAGATGAACCTTAGACAGTTTCTGATGCTCGCCGCTACCGATCTCAAGCGCATGCTGCGCCGTCGCGACACGCTGATTTGGCTGCTCATCATGCCCCTGCCCTATATCTACTTCTTCGGTTTCGCGTTCAAGGACTCGCCGGCCGAACCGACGCGGGTGACGGTTGTAGCTGCGGAGGCGGATGCGGGTTCCGAACGGATGCTCGCCCTGCTCACCGCTGCGGAGTATGAACTCGAGGTGATTGAGGAGTGGACCGCCGAGGAACCCTTACCGAGTAGTGGCCTACGAATCGATCTTCCGCCGCGTTTGGGCGAAGTCTTGCTCACCGGCACCGAAGCAACCGTAACTATTTGGGCAAGTAGCGGCTCAATGGATGCGATCCGGCTCGAGGTGCTGGTACAGAAGGCACTCGTCGAACTCCGTGCCGGAGCGTTTTCGCACCTGGTACGGGGCAACGATTTGACGGTTGAGATGCTGGGTGTTCCTATCGAGGTCGTGCCCGTAGTGGTTGATGCCTCCGACTGGGGTGTTCGACGCGAGGTGCCGTCGGGCATGAAACAGTCGGTCCCCGGCAACATGGTGATGTTCGTGCTCATGTCGGTCCTTGTGACGGGAGCTATCCGTTTGCTGCAGGATCGCGAGCAGGGCCACCTTCAACGCCTGCTCGCCTATCCAGTGGCGGCCGGCGGAGTCGTCGCGGCGCAGTTCGTCTCTCTTCTTGTGATCGGTATCGCTGAGGCTTTCTACTTCCTGCTGTTGGGGCGAGTGATCTTTGGCCAAACTCTCGGACCGGCACCGTGGGCGGTCGTCGGCATCATGATTCTGTTGGTCGCTGCGGTCAGCGGCGTCGGCGTGCTGCTCGGCTCGACTCTAAAGAGCGCCAAGCAGGCGGCTGCGGTCGGCCTCCTGTTGACACTTTCCATGTCGGCCCTCGGTGGCTGCTGGTGGCCGATGGAGATATTGCCGGACGGCATGAAGATGGCGGCCTTAACACTGCCGACCGGCCAGACGATCCATGCTCTGATACGCCTCATGGTGTGGGAGGATGCTGCCTCCGCTGTATTGCCCAATGCTCTGTATCTGGCGGTTTTCGCATTGGTGTCGTGCACCCTGGCGGCGTGGGTTTTGCGAAGACGGTTGGTGTAGGAGTCGGCTGGATCGCTATCGTTAGGTCGGATGGCGTTGGCTTCGAAGGATGGCGATGACTGAGCACCCGCGCTGGCTGTCGTCATCGTCATCCTCATCGTCATCGTATGGAGCGAGGCGCGTGAGGAACACGATGACGATGACGATAGCGATGACGATGAGGATATGAGGCACCCGCACTGGCCATCGACTTCGCCATCGCCATCACCATCGA
>JAAESQ010001607.1 GCA_024229275.1 bacterium
CTATCGTGCCGCTCCATTCAGCTGATTGAGTTCACGCAGGTACTTTAGAGCGGGCACCGAGGTGCCCGCTTTTAGTTTCTCTCTAAGGAGGCCCTGCGGGCGACCACACCATGATCTGCGTCTAGGAATGTCCCTGCGAAACCACCTTCTAGTTCATCAGTTTGTCACCGATGCAACCTTCAATCCGTCGTCTCTTGGTCGCAACGACACCAAATATTCAGGCGGGCACTTCGGTGACCGCCCTTCTTTTCAATTCGGTCACCGAATTGAAAAGGCCCGGTCGAATGACCGGGCCTTTGTTGATCGATATTGTTCTCTAGTATTCCATAACTGTCGGTGTGACAAACATCGGATCATTGGAGAGGTTGTCCATGATGGTGACGTAGGGGAAAACAGATTCTCCCTCGCGGACGAGAATCTGTAGTGATCCACGCATCGATCCCGGTTCGAGTTCCGGTAAGGCCTTAAAGAGATCGAACTGCAAGAACTCATCTTTCTCTGGAAACGTGAGAGTCTTTGCGCCAGCACGAACTATCCCGTGCTCGTCATAGAAACGTAACTCTACCCTGGCTGCATCGCTACCCGTGTTGATGATCGAGAAATTCGTCCTGACTCCCGCGGAGTCTTCCACTCCTGCAAACCAAGCGACGTCACCCTCGCTCAGCATGGCCTGTTCACCTACTACGCTGAGGCCCTGTCCGTAGACCTTCTCGCCGTCAATGGTATAGGTTCTTCCCACAATGACCGGCGGAGCCAGTTCACTTTCGTTCGATTCGACGATCATGTAGCCCTTTGACTCATCGTCCTCGTAGGTCAGAAACTCTCGCACTACATCATGCAAAACGTTCGTCTCATAAGCTTGCAACTGAACCATGATCCGCTTTGAAGGCCACCAGAATCCATCTGCAGGATCCGGCACATATTCCATGTGCAGATTGATCGATGCGGGATTTGGATTGTAGATGGCAACATCGCTACGCCAGACGGAGAAACTCGATCCCCTATTGTGCGCCAGGTTGGGAATAACCTGCACTTTTGAAACAGTCTGGTCAGATCCGATGTACATAGGGTCACTCGTGATCCTATGCATCATCTGCCCATAAACGGTGACATCCGCATCGCCGGTGTTGGCTCTTACCGAGAAACTATCTGAGTCTACAAAATCAGGAAAGAGATCACGCACGCCAACTTGGTTGTTGGCCAGCCGAGGAACACCTACTCTCTTCTCTCCAATTATGTTTCCTCCCGAGTCGATGGCGACAAGATCGACGTTGACGATCCGGTTCTCGAGATTCGTCACACCGATGTTGGTTCGATACACATCGTTGTCGGCCAATCCTACAAGCACAACCTCTTGAACATCGGTATGAATCATAGGCACGGCCGGAATGAACTGGCCGTAGCTACCCTCCGCCGCCTTGGTTGCGGTGCGAGAAGTAATAACCGGCTGTCCTTCGACCTCGTCCTGGACCTCGATCTGCAGAGCACCTTTGACGTCTTCCCCTTCAAGATTTCCGGCAATCGCCGACACAATGTCTTCGACAAAATAGGTCACATGAGGCTGAAGTGGAAAGTCAGGTATAGATACCTCCGTGATCAAGTCCTCCTGAGTGAGGTCAAGTCGCACAAAGCGCACCAATACCGGCATAACGTGGTCTTCTGGATTGGTCAGCCGTAGCTGCGTGCTCCAGTTGCTTCCCCCCTGCCCCCGGGTGCGGGCAACTGAGGCGACACTGAACTTGGCGGGTTTTGGTTTGCCGGTCTGTGTGATGTTGAACACCCGAGAGAATCCGTCATCTCCGTTCACGGAGAGAACTGCGTCCCTCGGCAACTCTTCGTCGTGGGAGGCAATTTCGAAGGTCATATTACCGCTACCATCACGGCCGGATGGCGAACCCAGGAATACCCAATGCTGGTAGCTCCAGTGAACCGTCACGTTCCAAGAACACTCGGGCTCGCTCGCCGTCACGTTGATCTGACCATCGCCTCCTATGTGCGAGAAGATCCCGTCTGCAGGGGTCATCGTAGCCGTAAATTCACAGGGATCTGGCTCTGGTTCACCGGAACAGGAGCCGTTGGTTGAAACCGTTACGTTTTTTTGCGCCAAGACTTCATTGCTGGAATTGAGGACGCGCACTTGGTGTGTGCCCGATTTCTTGAAGCTCCACACTACGGTCTTGCAG
>JAAESQ010001608.1 GCA_024229275.1 bacterium
TCTTCGTGGTTCAAAAATTCCCTCACGGGCGCCACACCGACACTGCTCCTGTCGCTGTCCCTGCCGCCGTCACCGTCACTGACAGTAACGAATCACCTGCTCGAGTTCACGCCTGAAAGTCTCGGCGTCGGGGAAGCGTTGTGAGATTTCCTTGCGAATCGCCCGGTCCACCACAACTGCTATGGCTAGAGGAACGTCGGGATTGCGCTCAAGCAAAGGAATGGGTTCGTCGTCGACAATCATGTTGAAGGGATGTCTGGTCTCTGCACTTCCAAGCAACACTTTCATCGCTTCTTGCGGCAAGACGATGCCATATTTGTTGTCGGCCAGGAATCTTCTGATATCTCCAGGAGAAGGAAAGGCGAACGGAAATCTGTCGGTCAAAAGCATGTAGAGAGAGACACCCATCGCATAAATGTCGGCGGGTTCCCGAACGCCATGCGCGTTCAAGACCTGCTCCGGAGGCATGTAGAACATGGTTCCCATCGGTGTCCCGATCTGGGTCAGGATCGAGCCTCCAACCTTGGTGAATTCCCGCGCAAGGCCGAAATCGGCAACTTTGGCCCGCACTGAGCCATCATCGTCCCGTGTGAGCAGGATGTTCTCCGGTTTGATGTCACGGTGGACGATGCCCTTCTCATGGACATAACACAAGCCTTCGAGGGCTTGCAGAATATGCTCGGCCGCTTCGAGAGGCGCCAACGAACCGTTTTTCGACTCCAGTAAGTCGTCGAGGCTCCCAAGCGGCGCATACTCCAACACCAGAAATGGGTTTCCCGTCAGGTGATCGACACCATTGTCGATCAGGGCCACGACATTTGGGTGACGGGCCGTCCGCATGGTCCGGACCTCACGCATGAAACGCGCCGCCAAGTTGGCATCGTTAAGCTTCACGACTTTCAGGGCAACCATACGTCCCGTCCGATGGCGCGCCAGAAAGACCTCTCCCATGCCACCGACACCAAGTAGCTTCACCTGCTGGTAGTCGCCGACATTCCCCCCGAGGATCTCAGGATGCTGCTCACTGAAACAGTCTGCGCACAGGTATTGAACGATCTCATCGAGGTCCTCTGCGCATCCGTCCCAGTTGGCATCTTCGGAGAGGTCTTTGCCACAGAGGCAGCGCACCGAAAAAACCTGTCCCGGCTCAGAGACAGGCACGGGCTCGACGTCTTCAACAATGGCAGGTTCAGATGGTGCGGCAACGGAGACTTCGTCGGCTTCAAGCGAAATCGAGACTTGGAGAGTTGTGAAGCCGAATTCGATCAAGTCGCCGTCGTTCAGAATCGCTTCACTCACCTCATCGCCGTTTACCCGTGACGGGTTGGTCACCTCGAGATCACGGAAGTACAGATTCGGTGGCGATGTCTCGATAACGAAGTGACGCCGCGAGACATATGGATCATCATCCGAGAACTGAAACTGCGCATCATCGCTTCGCCCGATGATCGTGATGCCGAGCTCCTCGATTTCAAAAACCCGACCTTTTTCCGGCCCCTTGACGACTTCTAGCTTGACATGCACAGCATCACCTCAGATCGAATGGGGAACGTCGGCACAGGACCGACACACGGTCGCTTCATCCTGCTCGATCACACATTGAGCACAGAACGCCTGCTTGCAGACGGTGCAGAGCTCTGTGGCTCGTTCCTCAGGATGACCAGGGCAGGTTACCGGCTTCAGTCGAGTCGTCGGCGCCTCTGACCCGTTCTCACTCTCTGCCTCGCCTTCACTCCCGGCATCGAAGCTATCCTCGGGCTCGGAATCTGCCTCAAGCTGTTGTGCCTCGGGTGCAGGAAGGTCGACGCGAGGTGCGGTCATTACCTCTGAATCGATGATAATGTCCGGCTCGAAGGCGCCGTCTTCCCCTATCTGGAACACGAACTCGTACACGTCAATCGTAATGCGATCCCCAGTCTTCAGCGACCGCCTGTCATGAGCTGACAAA
>JAAESQ010001609.1 GCA_024229275.1 bacterium
GATGGTGAGACCTTCATTGGAAGGGTAGAAGGCAGTTTCCCCTGTGTCGTTCGAGTTGCCTCTGAGTCGACTATTGGCGCTGCATTGTTGTGGGAGACCGGCAGTCAGACTCACCTCGAAGCGCTTGGTCTGAAACTGAAAAGCCATGGTTATGAACTGGCTTCGGGCAGGCTGTGGCACGAGGGTCGACCTTTTGCCTGTGAGAGCGAAGAAGCGATCTACCAGCGAGCTGGGTGTTGCTACATACCCCCAGAGTTGCGTGAGGGTGAGCGAGAGGTTGAACTTGCGGCGATCGGCACTTTGCCGGAGCTCGTCGTCAGTTCTAACCTGTTAGGAGCTCTTCACAACCACACGACATTCTCCGATGGTTCTGGCACGTTGGAGGAAATGGGCCGAAGGGCAGGAGAACTTGGGTGGAGCTATCTTGGAATCGCTGACCATTCCCATGTGGCGGTATATGCCAATGGGCTCGATGCCGATCGGCTGCGTGAGCAGGTCTCTGCCATCGACGAACTTAATTCCAAAGATGGCCTACCATTCCTACTCAAAGGGCTTGAAGCGGATGTCTTACCCGATGGTGCGCTCGATCTCCCGGATGGCTCGGAGGCAATGCTTGACTATGTAGTGGCCTCGGTCCACTCGTCTTTCGGACTCTCTGAGGAGAAACAGACGGAACGAATACTGCGCGCTGTTCGTCACCCGGCGAGCAAGGTTCTCGGGCATCCTACCGGACGCCTACTGCTCGCTCGACCTGGCTATGCGGTGAATCTTGAAGCTGTCCTGCAAGCCTGTGCAGAGGAAGGCGTAGCAGCTGAGATTAACGCCAGTCCCTATCGGCTTGACCTTGATTGGAAGTGGGCTCGTTATGCTCTAGAAGCCGGTGCCCGGCTGATCATCGATCCCGATGCGCATTCACCTGATGGCTTACGGGACCTGCGTTGGGGTTTGGCGGTGGCGCGAAAAGCGGGAGCAAAAGCCGCCGATGTTCTAAATACTTATGAATTGGCTGGATTGGGAGATTGATAACAGTGGGACTCGCTTCGAGAAGCAATGCACAGTGGATAGACGCATCGCGACCGATTGATAGCTCGACACCTGTGTGGCCGGGTGACCGAGGAGTGGATGTGCAACAGACGAGGATCGGCGACATGACGATATCGTCATACTCGATGACCTGCCACGCTGGCACGCATTTGGATGCACCGCTTCACCTCGATCCAACCGGAGTTCCGGTTGACGGGGTATCGCTCCAGAGACTGATCGGAGTCTGTGAAGTCATCAATGTGTCGGTAGACTGTGGACTAGTGAGGCGGGCAGATCTCCCTGATGGGTGGCTTCCGAGTACCGAAAGGCTACTGATTCGGACCGATTCGCATCCTGTGGGTGCAGTGATCGACGGCTCGTTCACCGGGATGGCGGCGGACATGCTGGAGGCCCTGATTTCCTCAAATGTGGCGCTTGTAGGTATCGACACGCCTTCGGTAGACAGTTTTGACAGTGAAGACCTGCCACTGCATCACGGGTTGCAAAAGGCCGGGATCTGGTGGATCGAGGGTTTGGACCTTACCAATGTGAGCGCTGGCTTTTATGAGATGATCGCCCTTCCATTGGCGATTCGGAATACAGAGGCGGCACCGATTCGAGTACTGCTGAAAGATCTGGAGGAACAGCAATGATTGAAGAAAAGCGAAGTCGCACAGTACTTGTTACGGGTGCGTCATCGGGCATCGGGTTCAACTGTGCACGCAATTTTGCTTCTCGTGGATGGACGGTGGTCGCGCAGTTTCATCGCAACCAAGATCCTGTCAGTGCGCTAGAGCGAGAATTTGGCGTTGGTCGGGTTTTTCCGGTCGGAGCGGACTTGTCGACCGAAGCTGGATGTGTGAAAGCAGTGGGGGCCGTGCCGAACGAACTCGACGCTCTGGTTCATTCAGCAGGAATCTGGAACGATGGTCATATTCGCGAACTGACAGGAGCTTGCCTTGAGGAGATGTTCCGAACCAATACATTTTCCTCCTACTTCCTCTCGCGTGAAGCGGTGAATAAAATGGAACACGGCAGCTTGGTCTACATCGGTTCCACGGCCGGTCAACGGGGTGAACCAGGGCACAGCCATTATGCCGGCTCGAAAGCAGCTCTTTGGGGATTGGTCCAGTCGTTGGCGCAGGAACTGGCACCAAGCATTCGAGTCAATCTGGTTTCACCTGGGTGGGTGAGGACGCCGATGGCCGAAGAAGCGCTCGCGGAGGCCGGTCGTGAAGAAAAGATTGTTTCAGGAGTTCCGCTTCGCCGAATTGCAGAGTCGGAAGATGTGACCGAAGCGGTTCGTTTCCTCACAGATGACAGTACGGCGCGTCATCTCACTGGACTGGATATTGGGGTGTCGGGAGGTGCTCTGCTTCCGTTGCCCAGAGGGTAGAGCGAGGTCGTAGGGGTCTTGAGTTCGGTCTCGGGAGCAGAGCCAGAGACAGACTCAGAGACAGGATGCAGGGTCAGAACCAGAGTCAGATGCGGAGTGAAACCGTCCATGGATAACGTTCGCTTCGAATGACACCGTTGGAAGTGAGCACTCCCGACGGGCATCGCCCTCGTCATCGCCATCGCCATCGAATATGGCGCTGAGGAGGCGATACTCTCCAGTCATATGTACCCTGGTGAACGCAAGCACGAGCCTTTGCCAGCTCCTACCCCAGCCCCCGAACTCTCTCACTACCGTGTCAATTTGCGGTAAGTCACGCGATGCGGTCGATCCGAAGCCGCTCCCAGTCTCTTGCGACGGTCGGCTATATAGTCCGAAAATGGGCCAGGAAACCACTCCACCTGCGAATCACCCTCGAAAGCGAGTACATGAGTCGCCACTCGATCGAGAAACCAGCGATCGTGAGAAATCACCAGCACACAGCCGGCGAACGCGTAAATCGCCTCCTCGAGCGCACGCAGAGTATTGACGTCCAGGTCGTTGGTGGGCTCGTCGAGGAGCAGTACGTTTGCGCCCTCCTTGAGCATTCGCGCCAAATGAACACGGTTGCGTTCGCCGCCGGACAGTAGCTTGACCGGTTTTTGCTGATCGGATCCTGAGAAATTGAATCGACCGACGTATGCCCTGGAGTTAACTTCTGCTCGACCTAGCCATATCGAGTCGGAGCCTTCGGAGATGACTTCCCAAACTGTCTGATCGCCATCGAGGGTAGATCGGCTTTGGTCAACGTATCCGAGTTTCACTGTATCTCCGAGTCGCACAGTCCCACCATCCGGTTCCTGCTGACCGGTGATGAGTTCGAAGAGGGTGGTCTTACCCACACCATTGCCGCCGACGATGCCGACCACAGCACCAGGGGGCACAGAGAAGCTCAGATCATCGAAGAGCAGTTTGTCATCGAATGCCTTGCCCAGGCTGTTCGCTTCAATGACAAGGTCGCCCAGACGAGGTCCAGGGGGAACCCAGATTTCGAGATCGCGTGCCATCGTTTCGTGTTCCTGACCAAGAAGCTCTTGGTAGGCGTTGAGGCGAGCTTTGCCCTTGGCGTGGCGAGCACGGGGTGCCATACGAATCCACTCGAGTTCTCGCTCCAAGGTCTTTTGTCGGCGACTTCCTGTGCGTTCCTCTTGTCGCAGCCGCTCCTCCTTTTGCTCGAGCCACGACGAGTAGTTGCCCTTCCACGGGATTCCGTGTCCGCGGTCGAGTTCCAGTATCCAACCGGCGACGTTGTCAAGAAAATAGCGATCGTGGGTGACGGCGATGACTGTGCCAGGGTATTCCTTGAGATGACGCTCCAGCCACCCCACGGTTTCGGCATCGAGGTGGTTTGTTGGCTCGTCGAGGAGCAGGATGTCCGGTTGTTGGATCAGCAAACGACACAGTGCAATCCGCCGTTTTTCACCACCAGACAGCACGTCGACAACCGCATCACCAGGCGGGCAACGCAATGCATCCATAGCCAGTTCGAGTCGTGAGTCAAGTTCCCAGGCTCCGGCGGCTTCGATCTTGTCCTGAACCTCGGCCTGGCGATTGAGCACTTTCTGCATCTCGTCGTCGTCGAGTGGCTCGCTGAAACGGTCAGCAAGTTGATCGTATTCGTCGAGCAGCGCTTTTGCGTCTGCTGCTCCCTCCTCGACCACTTCGCGCACCGTCTTTCCCGGTGTGAGTTCTGGTTCCTGCTCGAGCATGCCGACCGAGTAGCCAGGTGCGCGAACGACGTCGCCGTCTGACGATTCTTCGGTACCGGCCATGATCCTTAACAAGGTGCTCTTCCCGGCGCCGTTGAGACCAAGAACGCCGATCTTTGCGCCATAGAAGAAACCCAGTGAGATGTCACGCAGGACCTTCTTCTGTCCATGGGTCTTGCTGACTCGCACCATCGAGAAGATGACTTTCTTGTCGTCTGTAGACATGGAGGCCTCCGAGAGATCAGGGTGGCGTGCACGTGGCTGAGAGTCAAGAGTTCGTCGTTATGTCCCTCAACAAGGGCAGTGAGCTAGGGATGAACAGTGTGGTCAGGTTAGCCGATTTCACCCACGCTGAGAGCCAACAGCAGCTGACCTGTGTAGTAGAAGGGGAGTCCAATCGCACGGTTGACGAATTCTCTCTTCAGGAATCGATTTCGTGCAACCGTCAAATCCGATACGAAAAACAGAATGGCTCCGATGGCAACGCGAAGTGGTGCTGCTCCTGTGTTGCTGACTGCCAGAGCTCCCCACACCATGAAAGTGATCAGGAAGATGTAGGTGCTCACGGTGGCTCTACGAGCCCGGATGTGCGACCAGAGCCAACACAATACGCCGACAGCGAATGTAACCAGAGCTGCGGCGAATGCGCGAGGCCAGGAGGAGACCGGAAAAGCAGAGGCAAATGCAGTCACGTAAGCGACGTGCCCGAGAAGAAAGGCGGCTAAACCAAAATCAAACGACGCATCCTCAATGAGCAGGATATCGCCGATAGCGCAAAGGACAAGTGCCGCGATCATCCAGCTCGCGATTGGGTCGCCTGCGTACCATCGCGCGAAACCGATCGCAACGAAGGTCAGGGAGGCAGTAGGTTTACTCAGCCAGGCCAAGCGCCGCGACTGCCGCCTCTCGGCCTCAACAAGGAGGGAGACGGCGACGTACATTGCAGTGCCGGCGATCCAGGTGAACACCTCTCAATCCTAAGACATGTTCTTGGCGGTGTTGTAATTGAAGCCGAGGAAGAGAGTAAGATATAACTAGTGCACAAACTGGTTATTTGTTGGTTTTTGGCCTTTCATGCCATGAGCAGCGTGAGTGGCGCACAGGAGAGTCAGGCTTCGCTGGACCTGCGCGTGGACCATTTTGTGTTTGCAATTAATGATTTCGAGCGAGGGGTGCGCCTATTGGAAGACGCTACCGGTGTGAAACCTGCCTTCGGCGGCCGCCACCCCGCAATGGGCACCCAAAACGCACTCATTTCCATTGGTGAGGGGACCTATCTCGAAATCATTTCTCCTGACAGTTCGCCTGCCAGCGGGAATCCCTTCGCAGGCGCAATGCTGGCCCGATTTCAGGAACTCACACCCATGCGTTGGGCAGTGGCTACTCACGAGCTGCTTGATCTCAAGGGCGCCCTGGAGCGAGAGGGACTCACAACAAGTCCGATCGAGACTGGGTCGAGAGAGCGCCCTGACGGCGTCTTGCTTGAGTGGAAGACGATGGGAGTCGTCGATCTCCAAAGCCCTCTGGTTCCATTCATCATCGAGTGGGCGGAAGGGTCCGAGCATCCGTCCAAGACTTCGCCAAAAGGGTGCACCTTCAGGAGTTTGACTTTTACGCATCCCAAGCCAGACGAACTCGCCGGAGTGTTGGGCAAGTTGGGAGTCGGTGCCAATGTGAAGCCGGGTGACGAAGCGAGGTTCACGCTCGAACTCGAGTGCAACGGAGAAGCCGTGCGATTCTGAGTATTTCTTCGTTCACACAATAAGGCCGGCACGAGCCGACCTTATTCATCGAATCCACGATTTGTGGGACAGAATCCGTCTAACGTCTCCCATCTCTCTCCCGCTCTACTGAATCAGAGGAAGGCTCTCCGCGAGTTTCACATCTACCAGCGCGTCGATCTTGTTGTTGATCTGAAAGAAACGGGCGACCTTGGTTGGCGGGAGAATCTCGAGAAACTTCTGGGCATACTTTTTCTGAAGTTCGAGATCCATGGTGCGAATCGTGAAATGCTGGGAAATGGTCTCTCTGGCTTGGGCGTTAGAAAGCTTTCCACTGTTCTCCATGAAGCCCCGAATGAGAGAGATACGGTTTGTCATGATCGTATCTGACTCGGCTTTGAACTCTTCATAGACTGGTCTGAAAGCTTTGGCCTGTTCAGGGGTGAGGTCTAGCGAGTCGAAAAAGATCTTGTCTTCGTTTTCTAGGATCGCATCGATCGTCAAAGCTGCTTCTGTAGAGATCTGAGCAGCCGAGGTTCCGGCAGTCGCTAGGGCCAGGATCAGAGCCAACATTATTTGTTTCTTCATTACTTTCCTCCAGTGCTCGCCCTTGAGGGCGAATAGTCTGATGCGGAGCGATTGTGTTGCACGCTGCAAATACCGCGTTCGCACTGCGCATGGTAGCAGGGGGAGGTGGAAGCGGATATGGAATATCCGCTGGAATGATGAAAGCGGAGAGATGAAAGATGAAAGCGGGGCAAACCCCCGCTTCGTCGAGAATGGATCCAAGAACGAGCCTTGGCCTCTCAAGCGTGGATGGCCCGATATTGCTCCTGACTGGTCTTTTCGCCGATACCTACATCAGGGAACGGCGAATTGCACTACATGTTGCGTCGGTACTGCCCGCCGACCTCGTAAAGCGCGTTCGAGATCTGACCGAGTGAGCATGACCTGACGGTCTTCAGCAGTTCGGTAAAGACATTGCCGCCATGACGGGCTGTGTATTGGAGTTCAGCGAGGGCATCGGCAGACTCGTCGGCATGGCGCTTGTGGAAGTCACGCAGGTGCTCGAGGCGGGCGTCCTTCTCTTCCTTTGAAGCGCGCGTCAGGGGTGTGTCATCAACACCTGTCTCATTTGCGTTCTCACGCAAAAAGGTGTTGACGCCGATAAGAGGGTAGTCACCGGTGTGCTTGAGCCGCTCATAGTGAAGGCTCTCTTCCTGGATCTTGCCGCGCTGGTACATGGTTTCCATGGCGCCAAGGACATCGCCACGCTCCGACAGCCGCTCGAACTCCTCAAGGACCCTCTCCTCGACCCAGTCGGTGAGCCACTCAACGATGTGCGAGCCTTGGAAAGGATTCTCATTTTTCAGCAGACCGAACTCCATTGCGTTGATCAGCTGTATCGCTACCGCACGACGTACAGATTCTTCGGTTGGTGTAGTGATTGCTTCGTCATAGGCATTGGTATGCAGCGAGTTGCAGTTGTCGGCCATCGCAAGCAGGCCTTGAAGAGTCGTACGAATATCGTTGAAGTCGATCTCCATGGCATGCAAAGACCGACCCGACGTCTGAATGTGGTATTTGAGCTTCTGAGATCGCTCATTACCGCCATAGAGGTTCCGAATGGCTATCGACCAGATACGGCGAGCGACTCGACCGATGACGGTGTACTCGGGATCCATGCCATTTGAGAAGAAGAAACTGAGGTTATGGGCGAAGTCGTCGATTTCGAGGCCACGAGCAAGGTAGGTCTCAACGTAGGTGAAACCGTTCGATAGGGTGAAGGCAAGCTGAGAGATTGGATTCGCGCCGGCTTCAGCTATGTGGTAGCCGGAGATAGAAACAGAGTAGAAGTTGCGGACGTCCCAATCGCAGAAAAGCTTCTGGATGTCGCCCATCATGCGGAGCGCAAACTCGGTCGAGAAGATGCAGGTGTTCTGGGCTTGATCCTCTTTCAGAATGTCAGCCTGCACGGTTCCGCGTATCACTTGCATAGTCGACTTTAGGATGTCGTCCCACTCCTGCTCATCGAGAAGTCTCTGAATCTCATCCCAGCTCTTGCCATTGACCAAGGGTTGAAGTGCGGCCTCCGGAGAGGCGTCAAGACGCCCATCCTCGATCATCCGCTTTCGCGCCTGTTGGCGAGCCGCGGCGTTGAAGAACATGGCCAGGGTCATCGGTGCGGGGCCGTTGATGGTCATCGATACCGATGTCGTCGGTGCACACAGGTCGAAGCCTGCATACAGAGTTTCCATATCCTCGACAGTGCAGATGGACACTCCGGCTTCGCCGACCTTGCCGTAGATGTCAGGGCGAGTATCGGGATCCTCACCATACAGAGTCACCGAATCGAAGGCAGTCGAAAGACGAGTCGCGGGCTGACCCTCGGCAAGTAGGTGAAACCGCTTGTTGGTGCGCTCAGGGCCACCCTCTCCGGCAAACATGCGGGTGGGAAGCTCCGCTGTGCGCTTCAGAGGGAATACACCAGCGGTGTAAGGGAAGGCGCCTGGGACGTTTTCCAGGAAGAGGTAGCGCAAGATGCCGGGCCACGTCACGCGCTGCGGGAGCTGTACCTTGGGCACCATGGTGCCAGACAACGACTCCGACACCAACGGGACGTGAATCTCCTTGCCGCGTACTGTGTAGCTGAACTCCTCGCGGGCATAGTCGCTCCGAATTTTAGGCCAGGCAGCGATGAGTTCCCTTGAATCGTTGTCGAGCGCATGGGCGAGCCGGCGGATCTGAGCATCAATGTCGGCGAGCTGTCTCTCCGGAGTGACATCAGCCGAGGTCACCTCCTCGAACAGGTCCCAAAGATCCTCAGGGCTGCCGTCACCGTCGCGCGCGCACAGAATGGCACGGGCGCCGACAAGCTGGTAGACCTGGTTTGCCACGTTGATCTGGTCTTCCGCCCACGCCTTGTAGGTTCTTACTGTCCGAGAAATCTCGCGAAGATAACCGCCGCGCTCACCGGGGATTACTGGATGACGCTCTGGAAGACCTGGGGGTTCGGCGTGAGTACCCTCACAGGTCCATGGCTCGCCTCGGTCGGTTTCGAGGCGGCTGACGATACCTAAGAAGAGAGAGTTCACTCCGTGATCGTGAAACTGGTGAGCACAGGTCGGAAAAACCGGGAGATCTTCATCGGCAGGACCTTCGAAGAGCTCGTGACAGCGACGGTACTGTTTGCGGACATCGCGCAGGGCATCAAGAGCGCGCGGCCTGTCAAACTTGTTGATGGCGACGAAGTCAGCGTAGTCGAGCATGTCGACCTTCTCAAGCTGCATCGCTGCGCCGTATTCAGGTGTCATGACGTAGAGCGAAAGGTCCGAAATGTCGACGATTTCGGTGTCCGCCTGTCCGATTCCAGAGCTTTCTACGATGATCAGGTCGAATCCGGCGCCCTGACAGATGTCGATTGACTGCTCGATGTTCTTGCTGAGAGCACGGTGTGCTTGCCGCGTGGCCAACGACCGCATGAACACGCGTTCTGATCCGAGCGAGTTCATCCGGATACGGTCGCCTAGCAGAGCACCGCCGGTTTTCCTCTTGGTCGGGTCGATGGAAAGAATCGCGATAGTCAGATCTGGGAAATCGGCGAGGAAGCGCAGCACCAGTTCATCAGTCAACGACGATTTGCCGGCACCGCCGGTGCCGGTGGTGCCGATAACCGGAGCCCCGTCTCCTCTTTTCAGCGTGGCGACTTCGAGTCCGGCTTCAGCACGGGTGATAGCGCGCGCGACGTCGAGCCACCGGTCTCTGGAAGAGGCGAGCGATTCTCCACCGTCGAGCTCGGCGGGGTCGAAGTCGCACACTTGAATCATGTGTGAAATCATCCCGTCGAGTCCAAGCTCGCGCCCGTCTTCGGGTGAGAAGATTTTGGAGACTCCATAGGATTCTAGGTGCTCGATTTCGGCGGGGACGATGACTCCGCCACCACCGCCGAATACCTTGATGTGGGCGGCACCACGTTGTTTCAACAGATCGATCATGTAGGTGAAGAACTCGACATGTCCGCCCTGATAGGACGAGACGGCAATGCCTTGAACATCCTCTTGGATGGCGGCATCGACGATTTCGGCCACCGAACGGTTGTGGGCGAGGTGGATGACCTCAGCACCCTGCGCCTGAAGAATTCGGCGCATGATATTGATCGCGGCGTCGTGTCCGTCGAACAGAGAAGCAGCCGTGACAAAGCGGACCTTGTGCTTAGGGGAATAGCGCATCGTGCTGTCCATGGTCCCTCCCGGGGACAGATTGGCGAGAATGATGATGGCAATTCGCTGCGAGAAAAGCAATGGAGGATTCACAATCAGCAGTGGATGGGACGAGCAAACGAGAGGCGAAATTCGTGTGCACAGCACATTGTTGTGGGGCGGGACGACGATGTTGCTTGCCCATTCCGTACATTGGCGGCAGTTCTCGCGTGCCAGGTGAGAAAGGACTATCATCTCCGAAGTGGTACACACTCAAGATAAAGACCATGTGCGTTGCGAGCTGGCAGTTTCTCGTCGGGCAAGGACCCGATTCGAATTGGACGACTCGCTCTTTGAGGCATCTGGCCATTTGAGGGTGTCGGACCCGCAGGTTGCTCGAGTTGTGGCGGCCCGTCTCGACGAAGGGCGAAGCTCCGAGTCGCAC
>JAAESQ010001610.1 GCA_024229275.1 bacterium
ACCCTTGACACCGCCAGCCTCACCGGCGTGAGGGGGAGTCATGAACAACCCGGAGGTGACCATGCATGACTCGCAACCCGAGAACGACTTCATAGCGTGCACAGTAGCCGTCGAAGCGGCAACGATAGTATTCGCACTCGTGAAGAGAGTTCCCGCTCCATTCAGATCGCTTGCAGACCAGATTGTGAGGGCTGCAAGTTCAGTTGCAGCGAATCTGAATGAAGGAAACGGAAGATTCGGTCGTGATCGCTTCAATCACTGGCGAATCGCCTATGGATCAGCGAAGGAAGTGGATACATTCCTTCGTCTGCTGAGTGGAGCGGGTGTAGTTGATAGAGCCCAAGCGAAGATGGCCTCTGACTTGTTTGACGAAGTCCGTGCAATGACTTGGCGACTCCTCCATCCGAAGGAATCCTGAACGACCAGAGGCGACTGGGGACCGATCACCGTGTCCCCAGTCATCGGAATTGTTCTAATCCTTGGGATGAATTAGACGCCAAGTCATGGCGCGAACGCTATCAAAGAGCCGCATGGCGGAGAGTGCTTGATCGAGATCAACAGTGCCAGTCTGAACAAGCAAGCGAAGATGAGAGTCGACTTCCTTTGCGGAAGCATAGGCAATACGCCAATGGTGAATCCGATCTCTGCCGCAGCGCCCATTGCCCTCTGCAAGATTTGCAGGAACTGAATTTGCTGAACGAATGAGTTGATCAGCAATTGACTTGAGTGGCGGTGGAAGTTGTCGAGCGATATCCAACGCGATGCCCGCAGCCTCGAGTGCGTAGGAGTGGGCGACGAAGTCATTGTGTGGGAGCGATGCAGTCATGATGGCCTCCTGGTCGTTCATGCAACCCTCCACGCCGGAAGGGCAGGCAGTGTCAAGGATCGTGAAACGACCTTGGCGTGTCCTTGACACTGCCTGCTTTTCCGGCTACGTGTGGTGCAATATTGAACGACCAAAGGCCATCGAGGCTTCGCGGAACTCCGACTCCGACTCCGACTCCGACTCCGACGCCGACCCCGACTCCGACTCCGACTCCGACTCCCACCCCGACACGTATACCGATACGGAACCCTAGAACGAAACCCAAACCGCAAGTCAGGCAGAGACCAA
>JAAESQ010001611.1 GCA_024229275.1 bacterium
CCGAGGGGCGGGTCACTACGATCCGCTGGACCGACGACGCCGATACGGACGTGCAATGTGAGATTCGTTTTGCACACGACCTGCCGCTGAACAAGTCGAACGCGGATCTGCTTGTGAACTTCCTGCAGTACACCGAGTACGCGTCGGACGGCTCGGTTCGCAAACGCTTCAGTTGGGTCACCGATCTGACGATCACTCGTGAGAACGCGCGTCATTTAGTCCGCGGCGGTCGAGCGCGTTGGAAGATCGAAAATGAAACGTTCAATACGCTGAAGAATCAGGATTATCACTTCGAGCACAACTTTGGGCATGGCGAGCAGAATCTATCGGTGATCTTCGCGATGCTGATGATGTTGGCATTTCTGGTCGACCAAACGCAGGAACTTTGTTGTCCATTGTTTCAAGCGGTTCGCCGCAAGCTGGTCAGCCGGCGATCGTTGTGGGACCACCAGCGTTCGCATTTCCGTCATTGCCGCTTCGAGTCCATGCAGCATCTTCATGAAGCCATCCTCTACGACTTGGCCAAGGAGCTGCCCGTTCCGACCTTTGCCTCACGAGGCCGGGCAAGACTTCCTTGAGTCTGTTCCCCTCACAACACCAAGCCACTTTTTGGTGGCCTTCTGCCATGTTTCGCTCAACCTATGCGCTGAAGGGCTTGAAAGATGCGTTGGTCGCGGCA
>JAAESQ010001612.1 GCA_024229275.1 bacterium
CGGAGGCTACTGGTTGTCGATAGACAGTGTGGCCTGGAGCGGAGCATCGACATGAGCATGGCTTGGAGCGACTACTACGCCCGACCTCAGATCACGGTATTGGAGAGAGACCGATGGTTAGTCAGTGATACTCCAAGCTCTCTGCTGTGGCTCATCGAAGAGGAGAAGGTCTGTGAGCTCGATCTTGCGGGCCACGATGTGGTTCCGACAGGTCTTGTATGGTCGAGATTCCTGCAGGCTTTGGTTGTCAGTGATCTGAACGGTCGTGTGTGGATGATGGAGGTGGTCGATGACTGATGCACCAGAGCTGAGTCTTGTGGTACCAGCTTTCAACGAAGAGGAGAGCATCGATGTGCTCTATCGCAAGCTCGATGAGTGTGTGACACCTGCGGTCGAGAGTTTCGAACTCATACTGATAGACGACGGTTCGCGCGACGAAACCTGGACCATGATCTGCCGTTTGTCAGCATCCGACTCGCGAGTTCGCGGAATCCGGTTGGCTCGTAACTTCGGCCATCAGATTGCCATCAGTGCCGGTATCGATGCAGTACGTGGCCAAGCCGCTGTCATATTGGACGCGGATCTCCAAGATCCACCGGAAGTCATTCCTGAACTGGTAGAAAAGTGGCGCGAAGGATACCAGGTTGTATACGCGCAAAGAGGGGTACGCGAGGGTGAGACCTGGTTCAAAAAGGTCTCTGCGGCAGCCTGGTATCGGTTGCTCCGAAAGATGACCAATATGGACGTCCCGGTGGACACCGGAGACTTTCGTCTGCTTGGACCACAGGCCCTTGAAGCACTGCGCGCCATACCAGAGAAGAATCGCTACATTCGCGGATTGGTCACCTGGCTTGGATTTCCTCAGTGCGCGGTCGTCTTCCGGAGAAAACCCCGCCATGCCGGCGTTACGAAGTACCCGCTCAAGCGCCTCCTTGGTCTCGCCTGGGATGGCATGGCGTCGTTTTCGTACGTGCCACTTCGCGTTGCGACTTGGAGCGGACTCGTAGCCGTCGGTCTTGCATTGGCCTATGGAGTTCTGTTGCTTGGATTGCAGCTACTGGCTTCCGCACCAGAGTGGTTCTCACCGGTTCTTGCGGTGGTGCTTTTCATGGGTGGTGTTCAGCTCATCGCGGTAGGGATTCTCGGTGAGTACCTCGGAAGAATCTACGATGAGGTGAAGGACCGTCCGCTGTACTTCATTCGTGAACGAGTCGGGAGCGAAGAGACGTCAGTTCTTCCTCCTACCTAAACTGAGCGATTCTGCCGGATGAGATGTGCCAAGATCTCTATATTCTGGCGCTTGTGACAAGCGGAGGCGTACCCTTCGGTACGTCAAGCATTGGCGCTATGTCCAGGGCGCAAGAGGTAGGAACCGACGCCCGGCCGAAGGCCGGTTAGAGCCGTGAGGCTCCGTATCCGTAAGGATACAGCGTGGGCCGGGTGCAGATCGCCGGTAAGAATCGCTCAGTTTAGGTCCTGGCTAGATTGATCTTTGGGCGCCTGAGGGAGTCCGCGAACGCTTTTCTTCGTACATCATGCGATCAGCCTCGTCGAGAACGGAGGCGGGATCTCCTCCGGCTTCCAGAAGACGAATGCCGACGCTGAAAGAGCAACGGGGCGAGTGCTGATCTGGTGAAGAGAGGCTGTTCCGAACTTGAATGATCCTCGCTTCAGCGGCGAGTCGGTCGAGTTGAGGAGCAATGACCAAAAACTCGTCTCCACCCCAGCGAAAGATTCGATCTTCAGGGCGAAAATTCTCAGTAAGGACTCGGGCCATACGCTTGAGCGTCAGATCTCCGATTTGGTGGCCCAGTCGGTCATTGATGTCTTTGAAATCGTCGATGTCGAGGAAAATGACCGCTGCACCGGTCTCCTTTGCCTGACTCAATGTATTGCGCAGCGATCTCCGGTTCGCGAGACCTGTGAGAGGATCGAGATCGACAAGCCGACTGAGACGCAGGTGTGATTCTTCGAGCTCGAGGTTAGTTGCCCTCATCTGTTCAGCACTTCGATCTGCTACAGCGACGAGGCAAGCTAACGCGACGAATAGTTCCGTCACCGCGTCAAAAAAAGACTGGATTCGGATGTAGTCAAAAACGGGTTCGCCTCCCCACAATAAAGGGAAGATGACCGCCAAAACGTGAAGGAAGACTGCGCCTTGCAGCAGCAGCGCCCAACCTAGCCAACGCGAAATCGGTGAACGGGGATTTCTCAGTACAGTGACTCCGCCGGACGCCAGCACTACACCGACGAGAAGAGTCTGTGCGATGTGGGCAAAGAAGATTCCGGGGACTGCAAATCCAAGACCGGCGCCCCAAACGAAAAGGAAAAGCACAAGAAGATGCCGTCTGAACTGCGGTTCGAGACCCGGTCGAAGGTGATGTCGGGCGCCGAAAACGAGCAGGATGACGTACCCAGTTTTGCCCATCAGAAACCCGATGATCGCCAACCGATCCAAGAGAACGATACCAGGAGAAAACGTAATGAAAAGAACTCCGGTCAGACCGAGAGCGTTGCAGAGCCAAGCGGTCGCCCAGAGTCTCACTTCCTGCAATCGAACTGATCGAGCCAGTACTGCAAAGAAGAGCGCCAGCAACACGACGACCGAGAGCTGAAAGATGATCGACAGTCGCTGCAGAAAGAGTGTTGATACTTCCATGACCTACACACTCAAGTATAAGCCAATGAGCCTCTTGCGGGAAATCTAGCTTGAACTACTGTCGCGAAGTTTGACAATCTCGGCTGCAATACTGATCGCAATCTCCGCAGGTGTGTGGCTGTGAATCGGTAAGCCAGCGGGTGCTTTCACACGCTTTATCAAGTCTGCTGGAACTCCACGTTCGCGCAATGTGGCGGTGAGTTTCGCAACTTTGGCACGGCTGCCGAGAAGGGCCAAATACCGAAGGTCGGTGTCTATGAGAGCGGCAAGAACCTCAAGGTCATGCCCATGACCATGCGTCATAATGGCGACGTAG
>JAAESQ010001613.1 GCA_024229275.1 bacterium
CAGGACTTCGCCATCGATCGCGTCCTTGATCCGCTCGGCGGTCTTGCTCTTGCCTTCCTGGAAGAACCCGAGCGTCTTCTGCCGTTCGGCCTGATTGGTCATCTTGTTGAACAGCTTGGTGCCGATGTACGCGAGGTCTTTCCAGGTCATCACGGGGGCGAGCGGCATCATGTTCCCGGGCACGCGCCCGAACCGCAGCAGGTGATAGGGGCCGTCCTCTGGGCCGTCCCATTCCACCGTGCGAAGCGGCTTGTCGCCGATGGTCATGCCGTCCGACGTATCGCCTGGGAACGTCAGGAGCATGTTCTCCTGCGGAAGCCAGATGTCCCAGAATTCGCAGTGCGCCTTGTATTCCTCGGTGTATTGATGATCGCCCTGACTGAGTGTCTCTGATCGCTCGTCCCCCTGTTCGTTCACACGGCGTTCTTCCAGCTCGACCAGTTTCTCCCGTTCCTTCTTGTCGAATATCTCCATCTCCTTCGCCATCTCGAGCGGGAGGCGGTAGCGGTTGCCGGAATACTGCGCGGCCTCGTATGTCCTGCACGACATATCGTGAACCCAGTCGTCCAGGTTGACGACATCGCAGAACGGTTGTGTGAGGTCGTGGAAGCGTTCGGCTATCTCGATGACATCGTGGACGACTACGCCGGTTTTGACGATCCCCATGCAGAAGAGCGCCTCGATGACGCCTTCGTACAGGACTTCCGCGAGGTGCATCTCTTTGATCAGGTTGTTGACGACGACTTCGCGGAGGTGTGCTTCCGGCTTGAGTGTCCGGTGTTTCGTCGTGATCAGGACCTTGGGGTTGTTCGCCACGAGTTGCCGCGCGTACGTGTTGACCGCCATCTCGATGAAGTTGACGGGGACGCGATCCGCCGTCCCTTCGTCGCTGTAGTTCTGCCCGATCATCTCCCTGATGGCGTCGATGCGGTTCTGCCTGAACGGTTCGAGTTGCCGGCGCGAGTCGAAGACCGCGGTCTGCAGGCGGTCCAGGTGGCGGCTGTTCAGCGGGTTGATTCTGTTCTTTCGCTTTTTAGGCATTTTTTACCACGAGGCCTCCTGCATGCGGTTTCGCCGCGCGTTCTTCTGGCGTGCCGCGAAGCAACTGACGGGCATCTCGCGGTCGAACACAGCGTCATCCGGGTCTTCCGGGGCCCGCTTCTCGATGGCGAGGAAAAACGCAAGGGCATCCGCAATCACGCGGTCGCCGTGGTTTTCAGCGGCGCCGGACGGGTCGATGAGGTTCTTCGACCGTGAGTGTTCGACGGTCCCGCCCGTCGTGTAGACGTAGTTTCGACATTCGTTGATCGCCATCCGGGACGGGTTGACAATGTCGTCGTTCGCGAGCGCCTTGCGGTAGGAACCCACCATGGCGAGCTTGCCCGCCTTGCTGCTCCACCAGCCCGGAATCAACTGCTTGTTCATCTTGCGGCGGCGAGATTCCTCGTTTGTTTCCCGGTAGTAGATATTCGTGTAACCGATCTTGTCGATCTGCATTCCGAACAACCGCCCTGGGCCGTTCTGTTCCCAGACCAGGTACGCATCGCCGAACCACGAGCAGATGGCCGCGACGGCGTTTGCGAACTCGTGCGGCATGCTGTTCGGGCAGACGAACTCCGCCACCTTCTCCGCCGTCTCCGCATTGACAATCGATGCGCACGAGTTGCTGCTGCCCGTGCCTGACGAGATGTCGCACCCGACGACGTACTCCCCTGTTGGGGGGCGCCCGACCTGATCGAAGTGTGTCCAGATCGAGAGCCGGCCGCCGCGTTGTTCCGTCCAGACGGTCGGCTGTCCGCTGTCGCGTTCGAATTCGATCTCCCCCTGGCAGACTGGCTTTCTGACATGCTTCATCGCATAGGTTTGCAGGAGGTCGGCATCGAAGAAGACAAAGTCGCTTCCGAGGTAGTCGATGTCGAGTTCCTGAGCGATCTCGGCGGGGTGCGCGGCGCGTTCCTTCTGCAGCTCATACCAGGGCGACGTCGGCCTGCCGTTCTCGTCATTGACGATCCCGAGTGCCTTCTTGGGGTGCCGGCTCCAGTGCAGCGTGATCTTGTTCTTGACCCGCTGCATGATGTCGTAGAAGGCATTCTGGCCCTTGACTGTGCTGTTGAATATGCGGCTGTTCGTCGAGTCACGCGAGGAGGAGAGCATCGCGTGCCCGTCCTGTACGGCTGCAAATTCGTCGAAAAGGATGCTCGTCTTGCGTCCGCCGCGGCTTGTTTCGCTCGTTGTCGATGCCCCCGTGATCGTGCTGCCGTTGTCGATGTTGACCTTCGTGAGCTTCTGCCTGGCGTACCTCGGCTTGATGAACGGCGGGAGCCATCGCTCGATGAAGTCCAATTTCCAGAAGAGGCAGTCGGGCTCACCCGTCTTGTCAACGAGGTCTTCGATCCGGCTGACGATCAAGAACGACTGCAGGTCCGTGAACCGCCAGCGATGATCGAACGCCAGCAGGCACATCCAGCTCGCCCCCATGTCGCGGGACTTCTCGATGCCGACGTCTTCGTTCCCGATCGCGTGCTGCAGCGTCCAGAGTGTTTCGTCCTGGAACGGGTACGAGCAGAAGGGGATCTGCGGGTGCTCCTTGCCGAATCCCTGTGTGTTCCGGGGATCAAACGTCCACACGAATGTATTCACGAAGAACAGCAGGGACCGCTTACAGGCGATCCAGAGTTCCTTCGCGATCTCCGGGTCCGCAAAGGCTGCGTCGAGGATCTTCTTCCTGTACCTCAGGTTTCCGGGGATATCCCGAGGCACGCGCATGCCGATGTCGTCTTGCATGCCGGGCACGGTGCCGGAGGCCGTCAGGTTATGAAGAACGTCGATCATCGATCAACACCCTTCCGCAATGGCACGACTGAACCTTGCCCGGGGCCCTTACCGAACAGCAGACCTTATTGATGCGCCCATGGTGGTATTGATGCAGAAATGCCCTGGCGTTCACGTAGCAACTCAGCCCCCAGGTCTTCCGCGTCCCGGGCGTCATCTGAAACTTCCCGACGCCGCGTATAGCGAACACCAGGCGTTCGCACAGGACGCGCTCCTGGTCCGGGGCGTCGATCAGGTAGCCCGACGCGGAATGGAACCAGTCGTCGTCGAAGGTGTCATCGCAGCCGCCAGAGGTCTTTCCGTACTCGTCAACGATGCGCGCGATGGCGAGCTGAAACTGATTGTTCTCAGCGTCGGTCAGCATCCGGTTCACCAAACTCAAGCAGTGAATCCTCGACGAACTTCAATACGCGCCGCTGATCGTCCCGCAGTGTTTCCTGTTGATCCATTTCGACCTTGCTCGGGAGGAGCCGCGTGTAGAGGTCTTTCCAGAAGACGTTTTCGGCCTGCGGGGAGCCCTGCACCCATTTCAGCATGCCCCAGGCCTCTGATGAGATGCACGTTTCGACCTTGACCTGGGTCATCCCGATGTGCTTTGCCACCCATTCGATTGCCTCTTTCGTCGAGCAGGTCTTGCCTTCGAAGAGGTCCGCGGTGGCCTTCGTCCGCGGCCGCCCGCCCTTGTTTACGCGCTTGGCGGCACCTGCCGGCGGGAGCCTGGATTGAACGACACGCAGCCTGTCCGGCTGAGGCTTCTTCGTCAGGAGGTTCCGGGCGATGAGGCGATCGTGGGCCTCGTGAACCGCCCTGTCGCCGCCTACACCGTCTTCAAGGAGCGTCCCGAGGATCTCCCTGTACTCGCGCTCGCACCCGTTTTCAGCGACGAGTTGCTCTACCAGATTGCGATAATTCTCCTCAGATTTGGTCACATTATCAAGCATACCACTACATATGGTATGCCTGCAACATACACCTACTACATGTAGTGGTGTGAGATTCGCATGGATTTCCCTTGTGTTTAAGCTGTGATATTGTATGTTTTAGGTGTAAGGGAGGTGTTTATGAGCACCGAGCCACCGGATGCCTTCAAGGCGTTCATACATACAAGACAAAACGTCCTTTGCGTCAAGCCGCGAGATCGATACGGGTACGACGACATCGAAAAGATCGCAAGCATCGCTGTCGCAGAATGCGGAGCCTGGGAGAAGGCGTGGGATAGGCTGTACGCTTGGTTCAGCCCAGAAATGGAGTCAATTGCTAACTACGTTGCCTACGTTGGCTTCCGAGAGAAGATGGACGAACTCGACCCAAGAAAGGTCAACACATGAGCACAAGGCAACACGTTGACCGCGCGCAGATCCTCATGGCTGCCGCGGACGCCTATGACGTCGACGCGGTTGACATCATCGGGAACCGCAAGAGCGACCTGATCGCCAAGGCAAGGCGGCTTGCGGCCTACCTGATGCGGGAGATCAACGGGTGGAGTTACCCGGACATCGGGAGGCGCCTCGGGTCGAAGGATCACACCATGCCGCTGCACGGGATCAACCGACTGAAGGAAGACGAGCAGGAGCTAAGGGTCGCCACGGAACTGTGCGGGCAGCTCGTGCGAGGAGACGTAATCTATGCCATTGATAAACAAATCAGAAGCGGACGCATTGATCGAGCGGATGACGGGGGAGTTGAAGGCGGAGAATGCGCAGCTTCGGGGAGTCCGGAAACAACTCCAAGCCAACAGCAAGAAGCTTCTAGAGGAGGTGGATCTCCTGAAATCGGAACTGAGGCTCAAGAAACTGGAGCTGGAGAACGCAAAGGAGTCCGCATCAAAATCCCGCAAAAACATGGACGAGCAGATCGATCGCCTGAATGAAGTCCTCGTGTCGCACCAGTGCGCGGCCAAGACTGCCACCGACGCCGCCGAGAAGAACCTCGCCGAAGAACGCAGGCGAACGACGATCGCTCAATCGAAGGTCAGGCAGCTCGAAGGCACCGTCAAGGCGGCCGACACGAACGCCGGCCGGCACATGAACCTCACGAACGAACAGAAGCTCCGGATCAACGGGCTGCACAATACGAACCGCGAGCAGACAGACCACATCGAAAAACTGGAGGCGTTCATCGCCACAATGACAAACGCGGCAGGGGGGATGGCCGAGACACTACTGAGCTTCGCGAGGATGGAGTTCAGGCGCAAAGCCCTTGACGTGAAAGGCGGTAGTGATGGCAAAAGATGTCATTGACGAATTTACGGGCAAGCCTCGTCCGTCGTTGCCATGGGACCATGGGACCGGCGAGCCTTGTGACAATGACGGCTGCGATGGTGAGTTGGTTGACAGGTGTTCCAGGTGTGGAGCGCCGGTGTGCTGTACCAAGTGTTGTGCGAAAGGCCGCAGCGATGACTGACAGCAACCCGAAGATAGCCGAGATACCCCATGTGGCCACGTGCGCCTTGAATAATATCGTTGATCGCCTCCAGGCCAAGTTGGATGACGCGGAGCGCGGCCAGAGGCACTGGATGGATATGTTCAAGAACCGTGCTGCGGAGTTGGAGGCGGCACGGGCGGAAATCAAGCAACGCCAAAAGGATTGTGCCAAGTATTCCACTGAATCCGCGCAATGGCAGAACCGGGCTGTAAAGGCAGAGAAGGAGCGGGACGAGGCGCGACAGACGGTACGTCAGTGGGAGGCGGTGCGAGATGAACTGGATGAGTGGGTCAGGGCATGTGGACAGAACATCAATCTGAACGCCATCGCGGGAGTTGCAGAACTTGACCCGAGGAAGTCAGCGGAGGAGCGTCGATGAGTGATGAACTAAGCCCACTGGCGAAAGCCGCGATGGATGATCCAGTGAAAACGGCGAAGGGGTTGTCAGACTTTTGCTTCTTGTGGTTTGAGACATCACAAAAGATGAAAGCTGAGCGCGACGAGGCGCGGCGGGAACGAGACAACGCCATAGCTGCAAGAGATGCAGCGATAACGGGCTGTGGTCATGCAGACGCCGAATGTAAGACGTGGAAAGCGGCGTGGGACAGGTTGTGGGATGATGTGGCACACAGCAAGCCCGGAACACCTAAAGACCAGATGCTTTCTGCGTTGGGTCACTACGACCCGAGGAAGGCAGCGGAGGAGCCGGAGCCGGAGGCGGATAGCGGCACGGCGAAAGAGGAGAAGCCGGAGATATGATGAGTGCAACATCAACCCGCGAGCGACCGATCCTCTTCTCCGGCCCGATGGTCCGCGCGATCCTCGAAGGCCGCAAGACACAGACGCGCCGGGTGATCAAGAACCCAGAAAAACTCGAAGGCTTAATGCAAGATGGTGAGGCTGCCGAGTGGTGTCCCTACGGCAAGCTGGGTGATCATCTCTGGGTGCGCGAAGCATTCGGTACTGTTGACGACGCAACACATCAAGCCTGGTTGACGGCCGATCCTGGCGGTGCGGATGATTATGAATGTAATCCATGCGCTAAAGACGGCCCGAATGGTGAGCGGTGGATTGTCGATTATCGAGCAGATAATCCGCAGCGGCCGATGGACAAGCCGCACCCCAAGACCGGCAAGGTTTCGCGAAGATGGCGACCCTCCATTCACATGCCGCGCTGGGCCAGTCGCATCACGCTTGAGATCACAGACGTTCGTGTCGAGCGGGTGCAGGAGATCAGCGAAAATGACGCGGTTGCCGAGGGTATTCAAAAGCGCGGGCGATACTGGGACGGCGGGCCACACCCCGTCAAGGGCGGCCCCAAGTGTTTTCCTTTACCAAGGGCCGCGTTCAAAGACTTGTGGGATTCAATCAACGCCAAACGCGGCTACGGCTGGCACACGAATCCTTGGGTGTGGGTCATCGAGTTTCGAAGGGCGGTATGGGTGCGGCATGTGGAGGTGAAGCCGGAGGCGGAGAGCGGCATGCGTTAGTAGACACTGGTAAAGAGGAGTAGCACTACAGAAAGGCTCAAACATGTTCAAGCGAATGATGTTGGCAGTTGTTCTGGTTGTCAGTCTATTTCTAGTGTCAGCGTGTGACGAGTGCCCTGCCTGCGGGTGGTGCGGGGATGGCCATCCGGTCCGGAAGTCGGTGAATGCCAAATGGACCGGCGCCGAGGTCTTTGTGATCGCCTGGCGGTGGGCATTTAATTCGTGGGAACTAGCAAGGACCGACCGCGTTGTGTGCGGGGCGGAGGGCTAACATAAGCTAATCTGATCGACGAGGAGGAAGACAGGTGCCGACACTCAAAGAGAGGTGCGGGGCACTGACAGAGGAGAACCTGCAGCTTAAACACGCGATCACGCTCCTCAAGGCGAAGATCAGAAAGTGCCCGGGGTGCGTGATCGCCTTCAACCGTGTCGCCAGGATCGCAAGACTGCACGCCAGAGACAAGGCAGCCGCGGACAACCTGCGACGAAAACACTGCGAGATTATCCACGGACTCGCGGTCGAATGCGAGCAACTCAAGAAAGGAGCGACATGAGGATTACTGTAGGAAAACGATATTGCTTCAAGTGGCCCAAAAGAAGCCCGCAGATGCGTCTTGTCGGCACACTGATTGAATTGAAGCCCAGCGATAGCGGTCCGGTAGCGACTGTCAGGTATGATAATCTTGAACATACGGTATGGATGTCTGGCGCGACAGTGGTCTCGGTCACTGAGCGTGAGCCGGATTGCCTGCAAGTGAGAACGAATCAAGGAGCCCCTAAACCATGAAGAAACTCATCGCAATCACCCTCCTCGCCTGCGCCGGGTGCGATACGCAACTCGGCCGGCTCGACGTCACGCCACCCCTCGCCACCGCCTGCCAATGGTGGATCGGGACGGGACCAACCGCAGACGTCGCCATCGATACCCTCATAGGCGTCGCGGAAGCAGACCGACAACAAGGCTTCACCTTCAGCGAAGAAATGGTCGGGCTGCAATACGGATGCACCTTTGGCGGATTGGTGGACATCGACTGCATGGCCTGCGGAACCGCCGTCGTCCGGCAAGTGTACGGACAGTGAAAACAACTGATAATTCAAAGGGGAAACGGAATGACTTCAGCCGAACGCTTGATGCAGAAAATACACGAGTGCCGAGCACAGGCAAGAGAGTACGCACGCCACTTGGAATACAGGCATCCGTACGACCCAACCAAAACCATTGCCCGGATAGAGAGGAAAGACGGCGGGGCGTCGTATCTCCACATACTTGAATCGACCGGCCTGGATTCCAAAGAGCTTGCAAAACTGATCGCGTGGAACAACACCATGATGTCTGATGAAACGCCGCATCACAAAGGCGTTCGTCGAGACGAAGAAGGGCGAGGAGGAGACACCTGAACCCTGACTACAAAAGCCCCTGCGGGGACGCCACGCTCTACCGCGGCGACTGCCTCGACATCCTCCGTGAACTCCCCGCAGAAAGCGTCCAGACGTGCATCACGTCTCCCCCGTACTTCGGGCTAAGAGATTATGGAACGGCGACGTGGGAAGGTGGGGACGCTGGGTGCGAGCATCTAGGCACTGTTAGCAGAACGGTAAGTGGGGGAGATGGCAAGCAATACAGCAACGCTGGCAGTAACCGTGTTTACAGCGGTGATTGCAAATGCGGTGCCAACCGTGTCGATTCGCAAATCGGCCTGGAACCCACCCCGGACGCCTACGTTGCCAAAATGGTCGAGGTGTTCAGGGAAGTGCGGAGGGTGCTGCGGGATGATGGGACGTGCTGGGTGAATTTGGGGGACTCGTACAACGCCGCAAGAGACGGTGGTCATCCGGGTGGAAAGAAGCAATGGAAACCCGAACAGGAGAAGTACCAAGGCAAGTCAGGTGCAAACGTCCCCGGTCTGAAAGCCAAAGACCTCATAGGCATCCCCTGGCGAGTCGCCTTCGCCCTCCAGGCAGACGGCTGGTATCTCCGCCAGGACATCATCTGGCACAAGCCAAACCCCATGCCAGAATCCGTCACAGACCGATGCACCAAGGCGCACGAGTACATCTTCCTGCTGAGTAAGCAGGCGAGGTACTTCTATGATGCGGAGGCGGTGAAGACACCGCTGAGCCCCAAAACCCTGACCGTGAACACAACGCCGAGAAAGGGCACGGGAGTAGAATCAACAGGCGAGAAACTGAACAAGTGGATGGAAGAACACGGCGGCCGCTATCATCCCAACGAAGCAAACAAACGCTCCGTCTGGACCGTGGCTACGTTCGCGTACCCGGGGTGCCACTTCGCCACCTTCCCCCCGAAACTCATCGAACCATGCGTGCTGGCGGGGACCTCCGCAGAAGGATGCTGCTCCTTGTGCGGGAAGCCGTGGGAGAGAGTGGTGGAGCGGGAAGCGTACACGCCGGAAATCGTGGAGGATGGCGCTAGGAATGTTGACGACAGCCGCGGCGATAAGACCCGCAAGCTGAGTGGGGCCGACTACAACAAACAGGTGTCGTCAGTTACAACCGGCTGGGACCTGGCCTGCTCCTGCCCCGCCACAAAACCCGCCCCCTGCACCATCCTCGACCCCTTCGCAGGCTCAGGAACCACAGGGGAAACCGCCCTCAAATACGGCCGTCGCTTTATAGGAATCGAACTCAGCACGGAATACATGAGCCTGATGAAACGACGGATCACGAAGGCGCTCGAGGCCGATGCACTGTTCAGGATGGAGATGTGATGTACGACAACAGACTCGGAATCACACTGGCACCAACCCCGTACCTGACAAAAACAGCCGTCAAAGAAAAGAGGTGGCGACGGAAAGGACGACCAGACAAAGTCCGGAAACGATACGGCGAAGTGCCGAGCGAAGAAACATACATCGTCAGGAACAACGGAGACGCCCCGGGATGGCCCAGAGGAACCACACTCGTAGGACACCCTGAAACACTCAAAGGTGTCGTCAAGGAAATGCACCCCGTCATCGAGACAGAGGAAACAGGAGACGATCTACTCAGGATGATGCAGAGGGCGGCGAAAGGGACGTGACATGAATGAAGACAAAGATTGCTGCAAAGAAAACAAAGGCAAGCGGTTCTGCTCTGAATGTGGCGAGCGGCTCGCGGTGGCAACAATTGGCGATCTGCTCAAACACTGTAAGGTAAAGGCGAGGGCCTACGAGAAACAGGTTCTGCTCGCTAAAGAGAGACTGAAGCAAGATACGCGTTACAAAGGGCAAGACCGGAGGAGGCTCAGCAGACTGCACTCGGCAGAAAAGAGACTCCAAGAATGGACGATCTGGCGAGATGAACTGAGTTCCCTGCTGGAGAAGTGAGATGAACGAACTCGAAAGGCAACTGCGACAGGTGGGACTCGGACCGGAACACCTCTACGCAATGCAGATGCAGCAGTACATGCCCACACTCGCAGATCAGCAACGACAAGCCGCCGCAATGCGTGGACAACAGTCGATCGGACAACTCGACTACGGTGCACAGGCCAACCAACTCACAGGACTCGGCAGCCAAGGCAGCGAAACCATTCTCCTCGGAGCACCCACACCACTCGCAAACATCGGGGCACTCGCCGCAGGTCACTTCCGTAGCCCGCCACAACCACGACCAGGACTCACACGCCGCACTCTCAGACTCACCTGGCACGCTCTCAAATGGCCCTTCGTGAAACTCGTCCAGCTCTACAGACGATACCGAGCTGTCACAGAAGGAGCCTGCCGGATGAAGAACCTGCCGGACTGGAAGTGATGGCAAAAAACCACCCCTTCTCCCGGCATCTTATGATGTAGGGATTCAGGAGTGGTAGTTTATGGATGGCTGAAGATAACGGTTAGCGGATTACAAAAATAATGCCGGTCCCAGTTGACGGGTGGTCGGTCAGAGCTGGAGTATTTGCCTGGAGCATCCTCTTCCGGTCCCGGGGCCCGGAACTCCAAAGTTGAGGGCATCCGTTGCCCATCATGTCTTGCTGGCCTATCAGTATCTCGACATCCAAGGTGGACATGATCTGAAACCTCATCCATAAACTCCGCGCAGATTACGGAGAACCAGGCATCCGTGTCAAGGGAAATCTTGAATCCTGAGATTTTGAGGGAAGCGAGGGGAGGACTTAAATTACGTCGTTGACAACGCCGAAGGCGGGGACGTTCTCCAAACAATCCCAGCTTGACGTATCCTCGATAGGAGTCCCCTACCGCCGTAATCGCCGTTTCCAGCCTCCTATTGGGGGTAAAATCGGTGACTCACCCCAGCTTGTACCGATTTTGGGCTATTTCAGGCCTATGCCGGATACGCCATGTCCGATGTAATGTGCCCTCATTACGCTGAATCGCCATATAGTTGACTCCTCAACTGTGCGTCTACACACACTGCGCTGTGTGCTAGCACACACCCAGCCTCCTCCTCTCTCCCTCAATCGCCCCCCAAGCCAGCGTCAAACCGCCTGCAAAGCGTAGTCAAACCGTGGCCGCACCGAGCTCGAGCTCGTCCATATCTCGAGGAGTCTGCGTCTCCGTCCGTCATCATCATCCGCCAGGTCGACGCTTTGCCGGCTCTTTCCATCCCCTTTCTCGGTGCTTTCCGTCCGCTTTTCTCGCCATCAAAAAATTTTCTCATTTTCTCCTTGCTTTCCTACTTATCATAGTAGATACTGTATGCATGAGCATTGAACATCTAACACGAAAGGGAAGAGCGATGGCAAAGCAACTCAGCAGTTTCAGTGAAGAGTATCGAGGGTACGTCTACCATGTGCAGTGTTTTAAGCCTCCGTACGCGACTTGGCGAAAAATGGACATGCGCATAACTGTGATCGACGCAAACCGGCTAGAGGTTGTTTCAACTGTGCTTTGGAACGCGACCGAGGCGGAAGCGATCGCGTGGGCTGAATTGCGCATAAACGCTGAAGAGGCTAACTGCAATGCTTAATTTCCTCTCTCAATACTCTGTCTCAATCGCCGTGTTGATCTTCGCGGCGTACGTCGTTCACGTTACATATAGAAAGGGAATCCGATGAACAATTCAGCCGAGAACACTGCCCACAGGCCATTTAGATACAACCACCGCGTTTGGCGGACTTGCCGCAATTGCGGAACGTCCTGGCTGATATGGGATGAGGATAGAGTCGATAACGACGTTTGGCAATTCAACGCGGGCAAGGCGCTTGTTCATTGTTACAAGTGTGAAAGGGATTCCGATGTTACATGAGGATTACAGGCCGCGGGAGTTCTCGGAGCTGGTCGGGCAGGATAAGGCCATAAGCCGAGTCCGGCGCATCATCGACCGTCCGAGTTTTGCCGGCGATTGCTTCTGGATTGCGGGCCCTTCAGGGACCGGCAAGACCACGCTGGCATGGATTATCGCTCGGCAATTCTGTAGCGATATCAACATCATGGAGTTGGATGGCGAGGCTTGCACGATTGACGCCGTGAGGAAAGCATCTGAAGGCATGCACTACACGGCGCTCGGTGGGGGCATGCGGGCTTGGGTGGTGAATGAAGCGCAGGCAATGACGCCGAAAGCGGTGCAGGCCTGGCTGACAGTTCTCGACAAGCTGCCGGCGAAGGTGCTTGTCATCTTCACCACGACCGAAGACTCCGCGGACCTTTTCGGGCAGTATGACGTGCCGTTCCGGTCTCGGTGTAAGTCCGTTGCCTTTACGAATCAGGGCCTCGCGCCTCACTTCGCGAAGCGGGCCCGCGAGATTGCCGCGGCTGAAGATCTGGATGGAAAGCCGGAATCGGCTTATCTGCGCTTGGTGCAAAGGTGCAAGAATAACATGCGTGCCGTGCTTCAGGAGATTGAGGCAGGCGAGATGATGAATGAATCGGACGCAGCATAATTGAAAGGGAATTGTGATGAAGATTGAAAAACTTATCAAACTGATCAAGGCCACAACCAAGCCGACCCGCACCACGCCAGCCGGTAGTACGCTATATGACTGGTTCTACCCTGACGAGCGGTACGTTGTGGACTTCGCGGACGACTTCAAGCCCGACTGGCAGCAATTCGACACGGACCAGGACGCGAGCTATTTCGGCGTGTGGTTCAACCCCGTCCTCCTCGTCCAACTCAGCTACGCGGAGGGTGATTGGATGTTGTTGGATTGCCGTGATGTCGAGCACTACAACGCCGAGGTTCAAGCCGCGTGCGATTTCTACGACGCTGGCCGTATCGCGAAGGCCGTGAACAGTGCCGGGTCGGTCACCATATCGCAGGACCGCGAGAACTTCTTCATCACGGACCCGGCAGACACCACCAACAAAGTGCAAGCTGAAGCGTCGCTGGTCTGGAACACCTTGTTAGGAGCATGATCCAAGCGAGCGAAGACGTCGAAAATGTCGCCTAAACCAAGCTGAAAGGATGAGAAGATGACAATAAACATCGGCGACAGAGTGAGATTCTCGAAGTCGTTTCTAAGGCGTTGCAAGGGCTCCCCCGACTTCGCTGAGGCGATTGGAACCGTCACGGGAATCGAGGAAAGCACGAGTCCGGCATTGTGGGGCTACGCGATACAGTGGGACAAGCCGATCAAGAGCAACATCTCACTCAAATCGGTTGATCGTTCGCATAGTGCCAGGCCATGCAACATTGAAAGGCTATCAAAATGACCACCCACAAACCACTAACAGCATACCGCGTGACCTATTCAGACGGCCAGGTCATTGCAACCAGCATGGCCGCAGATGTCACCCCGAAGATGGCCAGGGCGTATTTCATCGGCCAGCAATTCGAGATGGCGGAAGACAAGCCGATGGTGACAGCCGTCAAAGTAGAGCCGCTGAAAACGCCAGCGAGTAACGCTGTCGCTCAGTGGCAAAAGTCTTTTATGCGAAGGAGCGTTTAAAATGATCTGCCCACACTGCAACAAGGAGATTCAGCACGTTTGCGAGCGTTGCGGGCACGTGTGGACGCCCCGCAAGGCTGAAAGGCCTGCGGTGTGTCCGAGGTGCAAGGACGCTCGGTGGGATCGACCGCGGGGGAAGTAGAGCGGAAGTAGAAATCTACTTACCGAGCGGGCTCGTCTGTTGCAGGCGGGCCCTTTTTCATTCCAGCATCTCCCTGCTCACACAGACACTCCTCGCCGTGGCCTTTGCCCATTGCACGCGGGCTGCGGTGATTATGTGAAAGCACTTGTCGTAATCGCAGGCGTAGTAGGGGCTTCTGATCATGCGCCGCAGCTTGTTGCCGCACCGCGGGCAGTAGTTCTTGGTTTCCGGGGCCGGGGTGCAGGTCTTATTCTTCTTGCGGTTCCAGAACATTGCCTTGCGCCTCCTTCAGCATCAACCAGAACTTATACGACTCGGTGATCGCATCCTCGATGTCGCCGCCGAGACCTTTGAGGGCCATGCTTTGACGGAAGCGGCCGTCACTCCCGCTGCATTTGAACAGATCGCACTGGATCATCCTCAGATTGAGTTGCTTGTGGTGAAAGCACTCGCTCGGCGACAGCACAACCGCGATATCCGAATCGATCAGGTTCCTGACCATGTGTTCAGTCGTCATTGCGTCACCTCATCACATACGTCGTACAGAGTTCCGCGATCCTCCGCCCGATACGGTCGTCAAATCGCTTCGAAAGTTCTTCCGGGGCCCAGTTTGACGCGATGTCCGTCGTGAGGTTCCGCTCGTATCGATGGTTGAGGAGCTGCCACACGAGCAGGCGCGATGCCTCGGACTCCTTGCCGGCCGCCTTGATCACCCCGATACCCAGGTCGTCGATCGCGAGGTAGTCGAGGTCGCTATATCGCAGCAGGACGTCTTTCTCGGTCTCGGTGGCTGATTGCTTGTAGGTGTCGCGTACTTCGAGGCTGAACATCTGCCAGGGGAGCAGGCGAGCGCTCCAGCCGCGGAAAGCGGCGTCGACGGTGCGGGCGGCGAGCAGGTGGGTCTTGTGCGTGCCTACGGGTCCGCAGGCCATGATGGCGCCCGCGGGCAGGGGGTGCTTCTCTAGGCGTTCGGCGAGCCCCGGGTCCGTGAGCTTGGGGAGCTGGTCATTCCGGCAGAACTGCCTGCCGATTCCGAGTTCGGAGTTGAGCGCGTCGAGGAGGATCGGCCAGGTGCGGCATCGATCCTTCCAGGCAGCCTTGCGGTCGGTGCGTTCGCGGCATCGCTGGCAGGCGGAGCGGTCGTACTCGAGGCGCCGGCCACAACGGCAAAGGCCGTGCAGCTCAAAGCGGAAGTCCGGGGTGTCGGGTAGTTCCAGTCTGCTAACCTCGTGCATTCTCCGTCTCCTCCTGAAGCCCCGCCCACTTGTCATCGCCCGCGATCTCGGGCCCCGCCTGTTTGCCGGCGTGAGGCTTCTCCGGTTCGAATAGCCCCGTCCAGCCGTTCGCGATGGAGTTCTTGATCGACAGGATAGCGTTGTCGTGCCCCATGGCTTCGAGCTTCCTGATCTGCAACTTGACGGCTCGGTCCGTGGGCGGCTTCCGCCGTACCACGCGATCAACAACCCAGTCTTCCCAGGCGTTCCGAAAGGTGGCAGTCTTCAGGTCATCGCTCACCATGAACCCTTTTGCGATCGCCCAATTGGCCTTCCCCACGTAAGCCACCGGTTGCTTGCGGGTCACAGGCCCCGGCATCCTCGGGCATCCCGCCTTCAACCAATCATCCACGACGGGCTTGCTCCAGAGCACGGACCCCGAGAGCGAGACGGGCGGCGGAAGCTCCCGGGCGTGCCGCATTCGCCTTAGTTTCGTGGCCGACACGCCGAGGAACTGAGCAAGCCGCGTGACGTCGAGGAGTTGTGGTGTCGATTCTGCGGGCGGATTACTCACGATCTGTGCCTCCTTGTTGATATATACCACAATACACCAAGATCAGAGACGATGCAAGGGATATCGGATGATGGTGCCCGTCCGCATACACAGTGCATATATTCTCAGATTTCTTTCCGGCGTGCATCCCTTTGAGCAGCAAGGGCTTACGGCTGAAAGCAGGCGATGGCGTGCGAAAGACTTGTTGCATTCTCGCCGAAAGATTGTAGGGTTGAGGTAGAAAGGGAATCACCATGCAAGCAAACGAAGCACAGATTGAAATGGTCAACAAGTTTCAGTGCCCGGGCTGCGTATGTGGAACGTGCCCTGACGACTGCCCGTCGTTCAAATTCGACGACAACGACGGCTACGGGTTTCAGTGCGATGGACATGTCGCCGGGACCATGGTCCTTGGCGTCGACAGCGTCTATCTCGGGCTCCCGAAAGGTTTCAGCCATGTAGGCGATCGACCACGTGATGTAAATGGCGAGCACGTTAAAAGCCATATCAGGATGTGGGACAGGGGCGATCCCGGGTATGATCATCTGAACGTCCCCGTCTGGGCGATGGAGAAGGACGGATTCTTGTTCGTCAGATGCTACTGCCCACGAAGTAATCGGACGTTCGTTGACGTGATCAAAGGGATGAGCTTCGACGCCCTGCCGGACATCGCGAGGACCAATGTTGCCGAGATCCTTGATGCGATCGATTGAAGGGGAATCACCATGGGATGGATAAGGCACCACGCAATCATCGTCACGTCATGGGATACTGAAGCCTTCGAAAGAGCAAGGGACAAGGCGCACGAAATCTTTAAGGGCCTTGCACCAGAGGCCATGGCTAGTGAGTCAAACGGGTACAGGACATTCCTGATCCCCCCGGACGGCAGCAGAGAGGGTTGGTCGGAATCCGAGACTGGCGACTCCAGGCGAGCCCACTTCATTGAGTGGCTTGATGCGCAGCGACACTCTGACGACAGTTCACCCTTTGACTGGGTTGAGGTGCAGTACGGCGACGACCAGTTTGAAACCGAAATCGTGAACGACAGCGATGCCAAAGCGAGGGCCCGCCATGAGCAAGCAAAAGGAATCGTGTAGCATCAAAGGCTGCCGACGCCGATTCGACGTCCTCTACCTGCGGAGGCGGTTCTGCTCCTGGCACTGGGCGGAGGAGTGCAATCGCCAGGATGAGAAGGAGCGGGAGGCCATGGATGCGCATTACGCCAGCCAGCTAGATGCCGATTGCATAAGAGACGAGATGTCACGCGCAGTCGTCGATGTGGTGATTGATGAAATCGTGGCGGAGCTGCAGCAGGAGGACAGCTTGGGTTCCGAGATCATCAAAGACCTCACGGACCTTTGCGAAACTGCCGAAAGCGGACGACCCATTGAGGAGACCCACTGTGAAGGTCGAAGGTGACAGCGTCGAGAAGCAGTGGGCGAGGGCCCGCAGACTCGGCACGCAGGCCGCCAATTCAGGCCGCGAGGTGTACGTCGCCTACATCGACCCGATTGACGATGAGATGATCGTCGAGCCCTACACGGAATATAAGAGGAAAATGATCGCAAGACGCTTCCACAGTTGGCCCTTCCCGCGGCGGATGGACGTCGAGCGATTCAGGCCTGAGAAGTTGGCAGACAGATAAACTCAGCTCGGCGGGCTCGCAGCGTCGCGGCCCTTCCCTTTCCCTTTCAACGCTGCGCCCGTCGACATCGGCGGAGGCCCTCACACGGTGGCTGGGCACACGTGAGGGAGGCCCCAGGCAGGTTCGACTCCTGACTCCGCCATACGAAAGAACGAAGCGTTGGTCCCCCAGCAGGGTTGACATCGGGGACATCTGGACCGGCATTGCGTGGAGTCTCCCCGGCCGGTGAATAAATGGAGACCTAGGCCCTGCATTTATAGAGAACACAACGCCCCCAGGATGCCCCAGAACGCACAGAAAGGGGGCAAGGCGGCGTTTTCTCCCGCTTTTCGTGGGAATAGTCGAGTGGACCCTGATTCCACGTGGAACGAGCAATGACTGACCCCGCACTCTGCAAACACCCAGGCTGCATTGCGTACTGGGTGGCCCGTGTTGCCGGCGGCGGGTGCTTCTGCGGGTTTCACTGGCGGTATGCCATGGAGCCGGAGTTCAGAGCGGACATCATCAAGAAGGTCCAGGTGGTCAAGGCGTCGGGGTGCGCGATTGAGAGCGGAGACGAGGAACTGGCGGTGATGCTGTACGATCAGGCCAGAAGGGAGGAGTCAAGGGATGGCAAGGGACGTTGAACCGGAGCGGGTCGTCGCGTACATCCGCGTATCGCCCAAGGAGAACGACGCTCGCGACCGCAGCTACTCCATCGAATCGCAGAAGAGCATGATTCAAGACTATTGCGGTCGCATGGATCTGACGCTCGAAGACGACGACGTCTTCATCGACGACGGGTACAGCGGCGCGACGCTTGAGCGGCCGGGCGTCCGGGCTATGCGGGCGAAGCTCAAGGGGTGCAGGCGTATCGGCAACTACCGGGGCATCGTGGTGGCCTACCTGGATCGGATATCGCGATCGACCTCGGACCTCGATCAGCTCGTGCAGGAGTTCAAGAAGAAGCACCTCGCGCTGATCACGATCAAGGAGGGGCTCGATACGGAGTCCCTGGCCGGCAGGCTCGTCGTGAGCATCATGATCGCCGTGGCAAGCTGGCAGCGAGAGAGCACGGCCGAGCGCACATCGGAGATGATGCTGCAGGCGCAGAGGAATGGCTATCTCATGGGGAAGGACCCGCCTTACGGGTGGAGCAAGGCGCGGGTGGACATGGGCGACGGGCGACATCGCTGGCGACTTGTTAGCAACAACGACGAGCAGCGGATCGTCGTCCTGATCTTCCAGATGCGGGGTGACGGAATGAAGCTCCACAGAATCGCCGATCGGCTGACGGCCATGAACCTCTTCACGCGAAACGGGAAGCCGTGGCACAAAAAGCAGATTTCAAGGATACTGAACCGCGATGAGCACAATCTCCCCGAAGTCGTTGGCCCCACGATTGACGACGAAACAAGCCCGAGATTGGTCTACACGGATCGCTACAACGTCCTCCAGGCTGCGGAATGACCTCTGGCCGCGGCCTGCCTCCTGGAGACCCGCCTCGTCTGCTTGGGCCTGGCGGGTCTCATTATGCTTGCGGTTTGCTTGCTGTTGGTGTAGGGTTGATGTATGCAACGTGTTAGCGAGGAGGCGTATATGAGCAAGGGCAAGAAGATCGTGATGGCCCGCGCGGTGAGCACTGACGACCTCGCGACCGTGCGGGATGTGATGGCCGAGTACGGCTTCGCGGTGAGCGATGCCGGGGCCGTGCGGTATGCGTTGCGGGTGACGGCGAGCAGGGAGCGACTGCGGAAGCGCCGCGCGGCGGAGCGATACCTCAATAAGAGCAAGGGAGATCGATGATGGCAGTTAATGACGGTGGAGCAGCGTTCCCTAGCTCCGTGAATCTGGTGCGGAACAAAGAACTAGCGCCTGTGTACCAAGAAGGCATGACCCTCCGGCAGTGGTACGCAGGGCAGGCGTTACCAGCACTCATCGGAAATGTGGACTGGGGGTCAGTGGAAGACGGAAGAGAAATCGGGGCTATCGAAACAGTCGTAGCATACTCTCACCACTTTGCCGACGCGATGATCAAGTACGAGAAGGAGCCGCCTGATGCCAGTTGACGACGGCGGACCCGTACACCCGAAAAAATGGCACGTTGCTGACAAGGCCGGAAACCTCGTGCCGATGGATAGCGGCGGCATGACCCTCCGCGACTACTTCGCAGCAGCAGCACTGACTGGCTGCCTGGCCAACCAATACACGAGGAATGAAAGCGGAAACCGGGACACAGAATACTTCTTGGCGATTGCGGATGCAGTTTATGCTGTTGCCGACGCCATGATCATTGCGAGAGCAAAGGAGCCACCTGATGCCAATCAGTGAGCACCAGCGCCAACAGCGCAGGAGTTGCCTCGGCTCCAGCGACATGCCGATGGTCATGGGTGTATCGCACTGGGGCGGGGCAGGCGACGTTTACTTGTCCAAGGTCTCCGACACGGACGAGCGGAAGCCGACGCCCTGGATGCTGGAAGGAAACATGCTCGAAGGCGCCTTGCTGAACTGGGCGGAGGTGGAACTCGGCGAATCGATCACCCGCAACCAGACCCGCACCGTCCCCGACACCCCGATTCGCTGCAACATCGACGCGATTGTCCGCAGGTCCTACCGCCCCATCGAGGCGAAGTGCGTGGATCGATGGAGCCCACAGTTCGATCTCTGGGGCGAACCCGGCACCGACGAGGTCCCGGACGACGTCAACATACAATGCCATTGCCACCTGATGGCATGCCGCGCCCAGCGGCCGGGCGTCAGCGTGTGCTACGTTCCGTGCCTGCTGGGCGGGCGGTTTATGATGTATCGCATCACCTACAACCACGAACTCGCTGCGAAGATCGTCAAGGCGGCCTCCGTCTTCTGGGCCCACGTCGAGTCGCGGTTCAAGCGGGATGACTGGGGGATACCCTCGCTGCAACTGATGAAGCGGCTCGTGCGATCGCCTGACTCGGTCGTGGATGTCGATCCCGAACTCGTGCTCGAATACATGCGCGTAAAGAAGGTCGAAAGCGACGCGAAGGCGCAGGCAAAGCTCGCCGAGCGCGTGCTCCTCGACGCCCTTGGCGACTCCGAGGCCGGCGGCGGGGCCGAGGCGTTGTTCTACACCTATTACGAGCAGAAGCGGAAGCAAGTGACAATCCCCGAGAGCAAGTTCCGCGTGCTCCGTATCCCCAAGGAGGGCAAGAAATGGTTATTGACATGGGACGAGAACAGAAAGGCAGGGCTTCACTATGAAGAAAGAAATAGCAATCAAGCAAGACCCTATTGTGAAGCAGTTGGAACACTGCGACCGCTGCGGGAACCTGAGTGCGGGGGTGGCGGAGGCGGAGCAAGTCCAGATCCAGGCGAGACAGGGCAAGGAAGTGGAAAACTGGGAGGGCTACCTCTGCCAGAAGTGCCTGGACCTGGTGCTCAAGACGGCAAAGCAACAGAGGCAGTACGCGAAGAAGGAGGAGACTGATGCCTAAGTACCGCAAGAAACCTGTTGTGATCGAGGCGTTTCAACTGGCGAAGGATGAGTACCCCGATTGGGCAAAAGATGCGTCTTCTGACGGAACCATTTGTGGTGGTAGCCACAGCCAGATATTCATCAAGACCATGGAAGGAACCATGGAGGCAGGGTTCGGCGACTGGATCATCCAGGGCGTCAAGGGCGAGCTGTACCCGTGCAAGGACGACATCTTCAGGGCGACATACGAGGAGGTGGTCGATGCCACAACATGAAATCGCGCTCGCAGGCAGTACGACCGAGCTTCAGACCGTCTTCGAACGCGAACTGAGCCAGCTCCCGAAGATGCTCCCGGGCAACATCAGCCGCGAGAAACTCAAGGACCTGTGGATGCTCGCCGTCAGCCGTCAGCCTGAGCTGCTGCGATGCACCGTCCCGTCGCTCGTCAAGGCGTTCAAGGCGTCAGCAGAGTGCGGCCTCCCCATCGGCGGGGTGCTCGGGAAGGCGTACCTCCTGCCGTTCAAGAACAACAAGATGGGCGGGGCGCTCGAGGCGACGTTCATCCCGGGCTACCGCGGCCTCATCGATATGGCCGTGCGAACCGGGAGAGTGAAGAACATCGAAGCGAAGGTCGTGTACGAGAAAGACCAGTTCGACGTCGTCTTCGGCAACGAAACCAGGATCGTTCATCGCCCGGTTATCAATGGTGAGCGTGGGGACGCCGTCTGTGTGTACGCGATCGCGCACCTCTCAGGCGGGGGCGTCCAGGCGGACATGATGCTGCGTTCGGACGTCGACAAGGTCCGGGCCATGTCGAAGGCGAGAGACGCCGAGCCGTGGACGCACCACTACGAGGAGATGATGCGGAAGACGATGATCCGCAAACTGTGGAAGCAACTTCCCGGCGTCGAGTCCAACGAGCTGATGATCACGGACGGCGAGTTCGATCTGTCCGCCGCCTACCCCGAGGTCAAGCCCGTCGAGAACAGGACCGCGGCGCTCGCAAACAGAATGCCGGACGAGCCTCCCCCGCCAACCAGGAAGGCGAGGCAGAAGCAGAAGCCCGCCGACACGGTCAAGCCGACAACGGCGATCATCAATGCGATCGCGGACGGCATCAGGGACATGACGAAGCTAGAGGCCTGGCAGAAGATGATCAGCGCGAACCTGCTCGGCGAGGGATGGAAGAAGCGGACGCTCACCGAGTTGCAGAGAGCAACCGAGGGCATCGACACGCTGGCTGGGCTGTGGGAGAAGAACCCGCCGCAGGATGACAACGACGTCAAGGCGCTCTGCCAGGACGCGATTGATATGATGGCGCAGAAGAGCGAGGTTACACCATGATGCACGGCGAGGACATGATTACCTATGGCGAGGCAAAAAGGCTCGCGCAAGAGACCTGGAAGGAGCATGAGGCGAGGTTCAGCAGGGTATGGATATTCTTTGGAATCGGGGGCTACGTCCTCGGGTTCATTTGCGGCGTCACAATAGGAGTAATGTGGATGTGAGCCACGACAAGATCCCGCGAGCGACTAAGCAGTATCGACTGCGCGAGCAGGACCCCGTCTCGTTCGAGGTTTTCGGGACGCCGCGCCCGAAGGGCAGCAAGAAGGCATACGTCATGGCCGGCAAGGCAATTCTCGTGGAGTGCAACCAAAAGCTGCTAGTCCCGTGGAAGCGACTCGTCACGGCGGCTGCTGTCGAGAACAGGCCGCCAAGACCCATCAAGGGCCCCGTCGAGGTGACGCTGTACTTCTGGTTCGAGCGCCCACGGGCACACTTTCGCGCCGGGAAGTACAAGGATCAGCGTAAGCCCGCGGCCCCGTACTATCACAGCTACCGCCCCGACATCGACAAGTTGGCGCGTGCCGTGCTCGATTGCCTGACGGGTATCGTTTACGAGGACGACGCGCAGGTGTGCGTGCTGAACATGAGGAAGGCGTACAGCGACAGCCCGAAGATCGGCGTGTCAATCGACGTGAGGCCGAAGTCCGAGCTTGAGGTTGTCCGCAGGGAGGATACCGATGTCTGACATCCCGAACTACGACGCCCATATTGAAGGGGAGCGGGTGTTTGCCGAGTCGCTAGCTTGCCCGTCAGAAGCCTTTAATAGAGCCCTATGTGATTGGAGAATTGATTCGCATGAGATAATTGAGGAAGTGGTGCTGGCAGCGTCCATAAGCCTCCTGAAGATACTCGAAACTGCTCCCGTTGACTTCGATCCCCCTGTACTGGATACGGTCATATCAGACCTTCAGTCGGCGAAGCAAGCATTGCCGCCGCGACCTACGATTGACTAAGGAGAACACCATGAAAACCCGGCATATCGTATCACTAATCGTTTGTGTTCCAATCCTCACACTGGCTTGCAGCCCGGTCAACCAAGGCGCGAAGCCACCGCCGCGCCCCGCCGACGACTACGAGTGGTTCGAAAACCGCCACCAGGCCATCAAAGCCTACGATGCCGAGATCAAATCCGCGGATGCCGCTGTATCCGTTTTCGGTGCCTTATCAGGACCGCGGTACACATGGACACCGAACGACTGCTTGGCGCACAACCGGCTGGCCGCCGTCGCGCTTGATCTCCACCAGCAACGCAATGACGCCGTCGCAGAGTACAACGCACGCTCTCGAACGGCCGACCGTGACATCTCCCGGACGTCTGACCTGCCCGTTACCATAAACCGCGATGAGTAGTGTTCAGTTGGTCTCGCGGGTTAGAACACAAAAAACAGGCCCGTCCCCTTCACGCGGTGGGGCGGGCC
>JAAESQ010001614.1 GCA_024229275.1 bacterium
ATCCGGATTATCCGACCAAGCAACAACTGGCGTTGCGTCTGCTGGAACGCTTTGCCGAGGAGCACCCCTATGTCCGGGTGAAGGCCATCCTGGCAGACGCCCTCTATGGCAGTGCCGAGTTCATGGCCCAAGCGGGCGGATTCTTTGCCGAGATCCAGGTGATCAGCCAGTTGCGCCGAAATCAGAAGGTGATCTTCCGCGGTCGAAGTTGGCGGGTCGATCGGTATTTTCACTCCTACCACGGCGTCGCACGAACGCTGCGTATTCGGGGAGGGGAACCCGTGGATGTACTCGTCGGCAGCGCGCGTCTGTATGTCGAGGCCCATCGATGCAAACGGTTTGTCGTCGCCATCCGCTATGCCGACGAAACCGACTACCGCTATCTGGTGGCCTCCGATCTCAGTTGGCGAACCCTCGATATTGCTCAAGCCTATACGTTGCGGTGGCTCGTTGAGGTGGCCATCGAGGACCTGAAGGTTCATGAAGGATGGGGGCAGGCGACCAAACAGCCTGGCGTCGAAGGGTCTCGACGAGTCTTGATCCTGAGCCTCCTGTGCGATCACTGCCTCCTCCTTCACCCCGAACAGCAGGCCCGAGTGGAACACCGACAACCTTTGTATACCATCGGGAGTCTACAACGCCACTTGCAAATGCAGGCGCTTCTCGCCTGGATCACAGAATGGCTCGAGGACGAGGCGTTTGCCGATAAATTGGGGCGGTTGGCCCGGGCGGTCCAAGAGCTCGTTCCTTTGCAGCCTTCGAGAAAGCACATGTGTAACCGTGAGATGGGACGTATGGAGCCGACGCCATCATTGAAGTATCGGGCTCGAGAAGCACTGGCAGGGATTTGAGGCCCGCGAAAGAAACAATATACCTGAATATTCCAAAATACTAACTTGAACATCGAGTTAAATACAATATGAGGACAAAGCAATGAGACTGATTCTGTTGGGTGCTCCGGGCGCGGGCAAGGGTACTGTGGCCAAGCTGCTGACCGCCGTCGACGGCTCGGTGCAGATCTCCACCGGCGACATTCTGCGCGGCGCGGTCAAGGAAGGAACCGAACTGGGCAAGCAGGCCAAGGCCTTTATGGACGCCGGTGACCTGGTGCCGGACGAGCTGATCATGG
>JAAESQ010001615.1 GCA_024229275.1 bacterium
AACCGCCCAAGATTCTCTCTTGGCGTCCTCTTAGCGATCTTCGTGTTCTTCGTGGTTCAGATCTCTCGTTCCCCCGTATTGCCGTTCGCCCCGTATAGCCGTTGCCCCGCTTTCTCATACCTCCTCTACTCCTGATTCAGGAAATCCCAGGCCAGACCCGATAGCGCCCGGACGCCGATCTGGAGAGCATCCTCATTCACAAAAAAGAGCGGCGAATGATTCATCGCGGCTTCACCGGCAGCGACTTCCGGCGCGTTGACTCCGATACTGAAATACATACCAGGTATGACGAGCTGGTACTCCGCAAAATCCTCAGAAACGGTGATTGCTGGCAACTCAAGCACCGATTCCGCTCCGATTAGACGTTCGAGTGTCGGGATCATGCGGCGGGTCAACTTCGGATCGTTGTAAGTCACCGGGCCTCCGCTCCTATGTTCGAAGACCGCTGTGGCGCCAGAACTCTCGGCAGTCAGAACCGCTGTACGCTCAATTCGTTTCAGTACGTCCTTCCTGATTTCCCGGTCAAGACATCGGACCGTTCCATCCATGACAACTTCGTTCGGGATAATGTTGTTTCGGTTGCCTCCGTGAATTGATCCAATCGAGACAATCGTGGGTGAGGCGGTGACATCCACCTGGCGACTGGGAATCGTCTGCAGTGCAAGTACGATTCTGGAGGCGACCACGATCGGATCGATGCCGCCCCAGGGCACTCCACCATGGGTCTGTTTGCCCGTTACCGTGATACGGATTTGATCTGAGCTGGCCATGAATGCACCGCTCCGATAGCCCACCAATCCCAGAGGTGCCGGCCAGGTGTGAAGACCGAAGATCGCGTCAGGACGAGGGTTGTCGAGAGCTCCCTCTTTGATCATCAATGCGGCGCCGCCCTGTTCCCCCGCAGGCGATCCTTCTTCGGCCGGCTGAAATATCACGACAACGGTTCCTGGCAGTTCGTCACGAATTTCTGCAAGAACGGATGCCGCACCCATCAAGATCGAGGTATGGGCGTCGTGACCGCAGGCGTGCATAACGCCGACCTCCTGCCCGTTGTACGTTGTTCGGACTTGAGACGCGAAGGGCAATTCGACCTCTTCAGTTACTGGTAAGGCGTCCATATCCGCACGGAGAGCAACAACCGCTCCCGGTTTGCCGCCTCTCAGAACACCGACAACACCAGTGTGGGCGACCTCTATGCGCACCTCGTCAAAGCCAAGGTCACGTAGATGTTGAGCGACCAAAGCCGAAGTGCGAAACTCGCGATTACCGAGTTCCGGATGCTGATGGATGTCCCGTCGCCAAAGCACAACATCACTCTCGATCGCGGCCGAGATCGCAGCCATCTTCTGATCCATCTCTCGG
>JAAESQ010001616.1 GCA_024229275.1 bacterium
GCAACAACCTGCTTCTGGCAGGACCACCGCATCAACATAATTGACACTCCAGGACACGTGGACTTCACCGCCGAGGTGGAGAGGAGTCTTCGTGTGCTCGACGGAGCAGTGGCTATCTTCTGCGCCGTCGGTGGCGTTGAGCCGCAATCCGAAACAGTGTGGCGCCAAGCCGACCGTTACCGAGTCCCTCGTGTTGCCTTCATTAACAAGATGGATCGTGTGGGGGCGAACTTCGGTGGTGTGGTGGATCAGATCCGCAACAAGCTCAAGGCCAATCCAGTTCCTGTGCAAGTGCCTATCGGAACGGAAGAGACCTTCGAGGGGGTTGTTGATCTCGTCCGGTTGCGTGCATACCGATATGTTGACGAGTCTTTGGGCGCAGAGTACCTCGATGAAGAGATTCCTGACGACTATGCGGGAGAAGTTGAAGAGTACCGAGAGCGCCTGCTCGAGGCGGTTGCCGAAACCAGCGAAGATCTGCTCGATCAGTACCTGAGTGATGGCGATCTCAGTGAAGAGCAGGTTCGGCGCGGTCTCCGCTTGGGTACACTCTCTGGAACCCTGGTGCCGGTGCTGTGTGGTAGCGCATTTAAGAATAAAGGTGTGCAACCACTATTGGACTCAGTCAAAGACTACATGCCGTCGCCGCTAGATGTGCCGCCGATCGAAGGGCATACGCCAGACAACAGTCGTCTCGACGTTCGTCGGGCCGAAGACGACGAGCCCTTTGCAGCGCTGGTATTCAAGATCATGACCGACAGTTTTGTCGGGCAGTTGGCTTTTGTTCGGGTCTACTCCGGTGGGCTAGAGACGGGTCTCTCAGTACTGAATGCCGGCAGTGGGAAGAAGGAACGCATCGGCCGATTGCTCAAGATGCACGCCAACAAGCGGGAGGAAATCTCCGAGGTGTGGGCAGGTGACATCTGTGCAGCGGTCGGACTTCGTAATGTGGGAACGGGCGATACTATCTGTGACGTCAAGCATCCCATCGTGCTCGAAGCGATGCAGTTCCCGGAGCCGGTCATTTCGGTAGCCATTGAGCCTAAGACGACAGCGGATCAAGAAAGGCTCTCCACTGGACTCGACAAGCTAACTCAAGAGGATCCCACCTTCCGGGTGAGTACCGATCCTGACAGTGGTCAAACGATCATCTCAGGCATGGGTGAGTTGCATCTCGAGATCATCGTCGACCGCATGACTCGTGAGTTCCAGATCGGCGCCAACGTAGGTAAGCCTCAAGTTGCGTATCGCGAGACCATTACCAAGGAGGCCAAGGGCGAGGGTCGGTATGTCCGACAGAGCGGTGGCAAGGGTCTCTATGGTCATGCCAAGATCCGCATTTGGCCATTGACCGATGGCACAGATTTTGAGTTTGTGAACGAGATCAAGAAGGGTGTCATCCCGAACGAGTTCATTCGCCCGGTTGAAATCGGTATCCGAGAGGCTATGGAGCGCGGAATGCTTGCGGGTTATCCGCTGCTTGGAGTCGGGGTTGCCCTTGAGGACGGTTCGTTCCACGAGGTCGATTCCTCTGAGATCGCGTTCAAGGTGGCTGGTTCCATGGCGTTCCAGGATGCGGCGGACCGGGCCAAACCGGCACTGCTAGAGCCGATGATGGAAGTCGAATCGGTTACTCCCGAGGACTACACCGGCGAGGTCATTGCAGATCTCAACAGGCGAAGGGGGCGCATCCTCAGGATGGAACCTAGGGGTGGCGTCCAGGTAGTTACGGTACATGTTCCGCTGGCCGAGATGTTCGGGTATGCGACCGACTTGCGTTCGGCAACACAAGGGCGCGCAACATACACAATGCAGTTTGACCACTACGATGAGGTTCCCCGTCAATTGGCGGACCAAATCGTCGCCCGTGCAAGAGGGCTGACGGCTTAGAGGGGAGAGATTCCATGGCCAAAGAGAAGTTCGAGCGGACAAAACCGCACGTCAACATCGGGACGATCGGACACGTGGATCATGGGAAGACCACGCTGACTGCGGCAATTACGAAGACTCTGGCGGCGAAAGGGTTAGCGGACTTCACTCCGTTCGACTCGATCGACAAGGCGCCAGAGGAGAAGGCTCGCGGGATCACAATCAACACCGCCCACGTCGAGTATCAGTCTGAGCTGCGGCATTACGCCCACGTCGACTGTCCTGGACACGCCGACTACGTGAAGAACATGATCACGGGTGCGGCGCAGATGGATGGCGCGATCTTGGTGGTATCAGCTGCTGACGGTCCGATGCCTCAGACGCGCGAGCACATCCTGCTTGCCCGTCAGGTCGGCGTTCCTTTCATCATCGTCTACATGAACAAGGTAGACATGGTGGATGACGAGGAGCTGCTGGACTTGGTCGAGCTGGAA
>JAAESQ010001617.1 GCA_024229275.1 bacterium
ATTCACCACTTCGAGATCACCGTCTTTCACGAGGAAGGTGCCAGCCTTGCGTTCAAGGGCCATTTTAAGGCTCTCCTCATCGGTGATCAGGACTTCTTTTCCTGTCGCCTCGACGAACTCGAGCGACGCTCGAATCTTCGGTCCCATCGAACCAGGCGGGAACTGGTTCGTTTCCAGCATCTTGTGAGCTTGGGCGACTGGCAAGGTTCGAAGCCATCGTTGGTTCGGTCGGCCGAAGTTCTCCGCAACCATCGGTACCTGAGTCAGCATAATGAACAGGTCAGCATCGAGATCGTTCGCCAACATAGAGGCGACATAGTCTTTGTCGATGACTGCCTCGACTCCACGGTAATAGCCACCGACGTCACGATACACCGGGATACCTCCACCGCCGCCTGCCACCAGAACCGCGCCGCCTTCGATGAGACGACGAAGCATAGCCGCACCGAGAATCTTTTTCGGTCGCGGGGAAGCCACCACCTTACGCCATCCCCGGCCCGCGTCCTCAACCATCTGCCACCCCTGTTCCTGCATCAGGAGGTTGGCCCGGTAGGCTGTGAAGTAGGGCCCAACCGGCTTCGACGGATTCTCAAATGCCGGATCATCGCGATCGACGACAACCTCACTCAAAACCGCGGCGATCTCTTTGTCGAGCTGTTCTTCGTTGAACCGGTTGCGTATCTGGTTGGCGAGCATGAATCCCATGGAACCCTGGGTCTGCGCGACACACAGATCCAACGATTGCGGGGGAATCTTCGTGATCGCTTCTTCGACCTGGATCATAATGTTGCCGACCTGCGGGCCATTGCCATGCACGATCGCGAGTTCGTAACCGCGATTAATAATCTCGAAAAGCCACCTGGTGGCCTTCCATGTCAAGGTAAATTGCTCCTCCTGAGTTCCATGATCTTGGGGTCGAAGGAGAGCATTACCTCCAAACGCGATAACGGCGATTTTGCGATCGGTATCGTTGGCCTTCTCAGTCATCACAACCTCCCAGTCCGCATTGTCCTGCTACTGACAGCGTGCGAATCGCAACAGAGAGGGCATTTTGAGGCCGGGCCCATGCCCTGTCAACCACCCGTGTATGTCGGAGCAGTTCATATCGGCTGCAGAACGACAATTCGGTCACACCCCCCAATGTCACGTACACGGCGCGCCACGGCTAATCCTTGGTCACGCGCCAGAGTGATGACCGGCTCGACTTGGTCTTCTCCCAGCTCGAGGATGGCGCCTCCACAGGGCTTGAGAATGCGTACCAGGTCACGCAGAAGGCGACTCACAATGCACAGCCCATCGGGGCCACCATCCAGGGCGAGGCGAGGTTCGTGCTGCACTTCGACAGAGAGACCCGCAAGCAGATCCTCCGGAATGTAGGGAAGGTTTGCAGTGATCAGCTCAAAGCCACCCGTGACAGCACCGATGAGATCGCCCGCCGAGAAGTGGACCGCAGCGTTCCAACGCTCCCCATTCAATCGAGCGACCTGCAGCGCTGCCATTGACTGGTCGATTGCAAACACCGTCCATCTGGGACGCTCAACGGCGAGGGTAACCGCGAGACAGCCTGATCCAGTGCCGACATCGAGCACCCTCGCTCGAGGTCCAATCCCCAACTCAAGCGCCACCTCGATCAACAATTCTGATTCCGGGCGCGGAATCAACACCGCGGGTGAGACGCCGAAGTCGCGTCCCCAGAATGAGCATTCCCCTTTTAGATAATGCGCCGGTACACCGGCTCTGCGCTTATCAATCCACTCGATATAGCGGTGCTCGACTTCGTCCGGAAGAAAGGCATCGGACCTCGCCCGGATCCAAGTTTCGGATCGACCCCAGGCTGCCGCGAGCAACCACACTGCCTCCCGCGGAGGATCTAGAATGCCGATTCGCCGCGGAAGTAGCTCCGCTCCGGTCGTCAGTGCGCTTTGAATGTCCATTCGTCTTTTGCGGAAGGCGAAGCAAGATGCCTCAACTCACATCCTCCTTCAGACGTTCTGCCTGAAAACGCTCAATCAGGGGAGTCAACAACAGGTCCAGCTCTCCGTCCAGCACTGAAGTCAATCGATGAACCGTCAATCCGATCCTGTGATCTGTAATGCGGCCCTGGGGAAAGTTGTAGGTTCTGATCTTCTCTGACCGATCGCCCGAACCGATCTGACTTCGCCGACTCTCCGCCCGCTCCTGATCACGCGCATTCTCCTCAATTTCCTTGAGGCGTGCTTTGAGCACTCTCAGTGCCTTGGCTTTGTTCTGAATCTGTGACTTCTCGTCTTGGCATGAAACTACGAGACCTGTGGGGAGATGGGTTATGCGAACGGCTGAATACGTTGTGTTTACGCTCTGTCCACCGGGACCGGACGAACAGAAGCGATCGACACGAAGGTCCTTCTCTTCAATCGCTACCTCCACCGCTTCAGCTTCGGCAAGGACAGCCACAGTGGCCGCGGAGGTGTGGATTCGGCCGGAAGCTTCCGTCGCAGGAACTCGCTGCACACGATGCACGCCTGATTCGAATTTGAGTCGTGAATAGACGCGATCTCCTTCGATGACAGCCACAACCTCTTTTATTCCGCCGAGACCGGTATCGCTGCTGTCCGTTAAGGAGAAACGCCAGCCGCTGGTTTCGGCATAGCGTAGGTACATCCTGAGCAACTCTGAAGCGAATAGCGCCGCCTCTTCGCCACCAGTGCCGGCGCGAATCTCAAGAATCACGTTACGTCGATCGTTTGGATCCTCAGGGAGAAGTAGTACCTGGAGTTCCTTCTCGAGCTCCTCGAGACGCGAGCTCAGTTCCTCAACTTCGGTCTCGGCAAGTTCCCGCATTTCGACGTCATCAGTCTCTTCTAGCACCTCGCGCGCGCCGGTCAGATCATTCTCGACCTCTCGGAAGGTCTTGTAGACCAGCACAACCGGAGCTATTTCGGCGAGCTTCTTGGCCACGTCGCGGGAGCGATTAGGATCGACTGCAATCTCGGGATCAACCTGTTTTTCCAACAGTTCCGCGTGACGCTCGGCGATGGATTCCAACCGGTCCAGCATGCAGCCCTCCATTCTCCCCGACCGATCTTAGATGGTTATTCGAGCCACCCAAGATCCGCAAATAGAAATCCCCGCGATACACGTTGTGACGTGTGCGCGGGGATGATCAGCCGCCCACGGCGGCCGGGTCGTTTTATTTCGAAGCTTTGCCGTACCGGCGCTCGAATTTCTCGACCATACCTGCGGTATCGATCAGCTTCTGCTTGCCCGTATAGAAGGGATGGCAGACGTTGCAGATCTCGAGCCGCATCTCTTTCTTGGTCGAACGCGTTGTGAAGGTATTGCCACATGCACAACGAACATCGACGTCATGATACTCAGGGTGAATCTTACTCTTCATCACAGACCTCCACCTCGCAGCCCTAGCCCCGAGGCCGACGGATTATACGTTGCTGTCAGGCGATTTGCAAGGGTCGATCACCCAACTCGCCAAACTGTATCCAAGACTGTACCGTCGACCCACTTCACAACGGCCACTGGCTGTTCCGAGCGCTTTGGTCGCATCGGAACGCCACACAGGCTATCGAGTTCAGCTCTAAGTTCCTGAATCGGCTTGATTGGCAAATTGCTACCCGCCACCGCGTTCAACAAATCCTCACGCCGCGGGTTAACGGCAATACCGCGTTCGGTGACCACGACATCGACGAGTTCACCCGGGCCGCAAAGTGTCGTGACATCATCCATGATCACCGGTATACGGTCACGAAACGAAGGAACCAAGAGCATTGTGCACTTCGCAGCGAGGCAATTCTGCCATCCTCCAATGCCGTGCAGAAGACGACCATCCGAATGAGTGACAACGTTGGCGTTGAATTTCACATCAACCTCGGTCGCCCCTAATACGCACACGTCGATCATCGACGCGAAATTCCCTTTTCCGTGGAAGTTATACGAAGTAAAGGGCGACGTATTGATATGTCGGGGATCCTCTCGCATCGAGCGGACCCCATCGAGATCAAAGGTCTGACCATCGAGGATGTACTCAATGAGACCTTCCTGGAGCATTTCGACCATGTACTTCGTCGAACCGCCCCTCGCGAACCGCGCGGTCACCTTTTCCTTCCGCATCCAGTCGCGCAGGTAGATTGCGAACGCCAGCGTGGTCCCTCCAGCACCGGCCTGAAATGAGAACCCGTCCTGCATAATCCCAGTATCAACACAGAACTGGGCTGCCAGCTCCGCGATGCGGCGCCGGTCCGGACTCTGCGTGAGACGAGTCGTGCCGGATACGATCTTTGTTGGGTCGCCGATCGAGTCAACCTCGACGACAACGTCAACGTTGTTACCCTGAATCTGCCACGGTAGACACGGAAACGGTACGAGATTGTCGGTGACAACGATAACTTTCTCTGCATAGATCGAATCCGCAAGTGCGAATCCGAGCAAACCGCATGCAGCGGGTCCCTGATCACCGGTCGCATTGCCAAAAGCATCCGCAGAAGGCGCTGCGATCACGGCCACATCAATATGAACTTCGCCGTCTTGAATCGCCTGCCAACGCCCACCATGCGAACGCAAAACTCCGAGGCCCTGCATTTTTCCCCGCGAGCAATAATCGCCAAGCGGGCCGTTCATCGAGCCTTCGATGTGGTGGAGTAGTCCCGAGTCGAGATGAGCAATCTGGTTCGCGTGCACTGGAAACGATGCCGAAGGAAACCACATGAGGTCCTTCACACCGATCTCCGAAGCAGCGTCAAAAACCATGTTGCCAACTGCGTCACCGTTGCGCAGATGGTGATGGCTCGATACGACCATACCGTCCTCAAGACCACATTCCTTGAGCGCTTCGGCGATGGTCGCCACCCGTTTGTCTCCGCTGTCGGGGTAGTCGGCACAACTCACGAGCTGAGGCGCTGCTTTCCTACCCGCCGGTCTATGGGCGCCGACTCCTTTGAACGGCACCTGTTCCCTACCGTTGACATGAAAAGGTACCAGCCGCCCTGCGGTGTTCTTGTCGAACTCGCTGGTCATGAGTCGTTACTCCCGTCTTTCTCCCAATCAACGTTCAGTAGACCACCAGCAATCGCGAGATCGACACACCTGTAGGCCTGCTTGACGACCGGAGGATCAACCATCTTCGAACCCACGGCCACTGCTCCCAATCCCATTTTCTCTGCTTCTCGGGCCGCACCTACGATTCTGACAGCCTTGTCGACCTCTGCCTGGGTCGGGGTCATCTCTTCGTGAACGATAGGGACCTGGCGCGGATGAATGCAGCCGATACCGTCAAAGCCAAGTCCACGCTCTCGCCTTACATAAGCTCTGAGGCCTTCCTTGTTGGCGATATCGGAGTAAACCGAGGCGATGGGTTGAATGCCCGCCGCGCGAGCCGCATAAACAACCGTCTGGCGAGCAAGGAAGCTCTCGTCACCCTCTTCGGTTCGCGGCGCACCGAGCTCGGCAGAGAGATCCTCCAAACCAAGAGTCAGCGCGACGACGAGTTCGTCGGCATCAGCGATGTCGAACGCTCGGTGAAGTCCAATCGGCGATTCAAGAATCGGCATGAGAAGTGGAGCATCATCTGCCAACTTTTCACGGATTACCTCTGCCGCTCGCCGTACACGCACCGGATGCTCGACCTTCGGAAGAAGAACAGTATGGACATTGAACGGCGCAATTTCCTCGAGATCTTTCGTCCCTTGAGCACCCTGATTTACTCGAACCATCCGTTCCGACGAACCCCAATCGAGTGCCAACAGAGCGTTGCGAACGAGCACTCGCGCGGAGTCCTTCTCGGCAAGTGGAACAGAGTCTTCCAGATCGAGGATGATGCCATCGACACCGTGCAGGCCGACTGAGAGCATCAGCTTAGGCTGATTGCCCGGCACGTAGAGGCGGCTTCTTCTCAATCGATTTCGAACGCGTGGCGCATCAGCGCCCTTTATGGGATCCGGAAGCACAGGGTCGCCCTCGAATCCGGCGCGCCTCAGGCAGGATTCAACCCTGGCCATGATCACCCATTCGAGCGCGCCAAAGTCACTCACATCAATTCGGCCCGTGGTTACCGAGAATGCCTCGGCAAGACGCCGCACCGTAGCCTCGATCGAATCCCTATAGAGGTAGGCGACCTTGCTTTCGACGTTTATTGAGAGCGGCTCCGCACTCGGCTCATAGGCGACAAACAGATCCGAGCGAACCCTCTCACCGCCTGGCCCTGCGGTGGATGGCTTGACCTCCCGATCACTCATCTCATCCTCCTCGATATCGATGCTTATCCACACTCCTCCGGGACACCCGTTTTTCAGAGGTGCCCGAATCCAGCAGACATTTTGTCTCGTCAACGTCTCGCGAGACGTCAACGTGGATTGCAAAGAGCTAACCGAGTCTCTCTATGACAGCGTCAGTCATCTGCGAAGTGGTCGCCGCTCCTTGGGCGATAGCGTCCGGCCCCCCACGCAGCTTGAGCATGTCGTAGCAGCGGACCTTTCCGTCGGCAATTACAGCTGCGACGGCTGTTCGAATCTTCTGCCCCATCTCGACTTCTCCGAGCCAGTCCAGCATCATGACAGCAGAGAGAATCATCGCAATAGGATTGACGATGGAGGGATCGAGGTCGAAGTACTTCGGCGCCGATCCATGGGTCGGCTCAAACACGCCGACTTCTTCACCAATATTTGCGGATGCGGCAAAGCCAAGGCCACCCACAAGTCCAGCAAAGCCATCAGAAATGATATCGCCAAACATGTTCCCGGCCACGATGACGCCATAGTCTTCAGGATTCTTGGTTAGCCACATCATCTGGGCATCAATGTTCGTGTCCCAGAGGTCGATTCCCTGATGGGCTTGCTGCGCCCTTCGGGCTTCCTGCAGCATCATGCCGGAGGTTTCACGAAGTACGTTGGGCTTCTCGCACACGGTAACGTTTGTGTACCCGTGCTTGGCGGCATAGGCGAAAGCCTGCTCACAGATGCGGCGACAAGCTGTACGCGTAAATACTCGAGTCGAGATCGCAAGCTCCTCACGCGGAACCTGACTGAAGGCACCAAACTTCGGATGAGTCGCCAGCGCCTTCCAGACGTTCTCCGGGGGATTCGTCCACTCAAGACCCGCGTATAGCCCTTCAGTGTTCTGACGAAAGATCACCGCGTTCACCGGAGGCTCTACGATAGTGTCGTTCTGGCCTCGGCGAACGAAGTTGAGCGGATTACCCTTGAACGAGATACACGGCCGAATCGATACATCGAGGTTGAATCGCTGGCGAAGGCCCACGATTGGTGAAAAGTACACAAAACCCTTGTCTCGCAGCTCTGGCTTGATCTCTGCAGCCGCTTTGTCTTTCGGCTTCGAGGTGATCGCCCCAAACAACGCTACCTTGTGCTCGGCGATCAGCTCGACCGTGCGCTCCGGCAGAGGATTGCCTTCGTTGACCCAATAGTCCCAGCCAATACCAGCCTCAACCCAATCCGCCGCAAAGCCCGCGGCTTCAAGAACACGAACGGCTTCAGGAAGAACAACCTGCCCAATTCCGTCGCCCGGCATCACAACAACGGTACGTTTCTCCATCAACCTGCCTCCCGAGAAAATTCGTAGCGCTTCCGGAGACTTCCGGCAGCCACAGCACACAATAGCCAACCAGACCCACGAAATAAAGGGTTTCTTTGGTTGTCGGATCTTTCAGTCTAATTTTTATCGCGAAAGAAGAGATTAAATCGCAGAATGCACCAGATTGCCGATACTCCATCTTTCCAGCCGATCTTCTTCCCCTCTTGATAGGTGCGACCGTGATAAGCGATCGGGACCTCATAGATTCGGCAGCCGGTCTTCGAGACCTTGGCGGTGAATTCTGGCTCAAACCCAAACCGATTCGAAACGAGCGTCAACCGTTCGTAGACCTTACGAGTAAATACCTTGTAGCAGGTCTCCATGTCGGTGAGGTTGAGATCAGTACACATGTTTGAAAGCAGCGTCAGCAGTCTATTTCCAACATGGTGCCAGAAAAACAGAACTCGGTGGGGCCCACCCAGGAACCGCGAGCCGTAGACGACGTCCGCTATCCCATCCAGAATCGGTTTCAGCAACACTGGATAGTCGTCTGGGCTGTATTCGAGGTCGGCGTCTTGGATCAGCAGGATCTCTCCCTTTGAGAGTGCAAACCCGGTGCGCAGCGCAGCACCCTTCCCGCGGTTCTCATCATGTCGATGAAGCGCGAGCCGAACCGGCAATTCATCGCCGCGTTCTGGCAACGAATAGTTGGACAGCCGTTCCCACGTTCCGTCAGAGGATCCGTCGTCGACGAGTACGATCTCGACGCTTTCGAGTCGTCGGGGGAAAGGCGCTCGGGTCAGCCTGTCCAGCAAAGTGCAGACAGTATCGACCTCGTTGAAGACCGGAACGATGACTGACAACATCTTCATAGACTCAAGCTACCACAGCAACACCAGCGCACTCTTGCGACTGTATGTCACCCTGCTCAGCCAGTCACTCTGAGGGGATGCTCAGCGACAAAGGAAGGTTCAACTGCATCGAGAATTACGCGACCCTCCATGTACTGCGCCACCGGAAGTCCCAGGAGATAGCACAGCGTCGGCGCTACGTCGGCCAGGGCAACCTGACTGAAACGTTTCCCTGCGGTGACTCCATCACCTGCAAGAAGCAACACTCCGTCCGGGCAGTCCTCCGCAGAGGCTCTCCATTGATCTCCCAGCCCTAATAGCCGTCGGAAGCGCTCACCCGGCCCAGGGGGCACCATTCCGTACGGAGATGTCACGGCGAGAAGGAGTCCGCTTGGAGAATCGACGAGGATACGTCCAATTCCGTCGTCAATGATCTCGAGGACCAGTTGCAGGAGCGCACGTTCATTAACGTCACGTGCATCCATGGGTTCGAAATCCTGACGCACCATCGCCAATGACCTCAGATGTATCCAGATGTTCTTCTCGCCTTCGGCGACCGACCTGCGGGCCTCTTCAAGCGCTGCGATATCCCATTCCACACACTGCTTCAGCACCTCACGCTGCTCCTGCTCGAGTCGACCAAGGATGCCCGCAAGAGAGGCCAGAAAGTCCGTCCTCATTCGAGTCTCCGCTGGATCACCCAGACGCGTTTCAATCCCTGCCAATGGCGACCACAACCCTGGCCAAGCCAAGACTCGACTCGGTTCCTCCGAAGCATCTAAACGTTGCCACAGTGCAGGGTATCGAGCCACAGGAGGCTCTATACGTGCACCCAATTGCCACGGAACGAAGCCCTTCGATCCCCATGACATCCACGGCAGAAGTCGCAGCGGTTCTCCCAGATAAGGCACTGACCACGCCCAACGCGACTTCACTCCATGTCGGCGGGGGTAGGAACCGGTTGCGACTGTTGTCCATATCGAGCGGCGAAGATAGGGTCGATGCGGTTGTAGAAGGCCCCAAGTTCCGCGGTTCATTAAGCCTGCAATCACTGGAAAGCGAGAGTCACTGGCGGCCGAAAGAAGGACCCCTGAATCCAGTCCCTCGACCCCCAATACAACCAAGGTGCGCGACGGCCGACCGATCGGGCGAGCCTCAATAGCAGCAACTCTCTGTGGGGGTGTTGGTTCGAAGGTCACGCGGACGATTGGCAGAACGAAAGCCAGCGCAGTGAGTGCGATTCGAGCGAAACCACGGATTTGACGGTCGCGTAGCCACATTCCACATACCAGTACAAGTATCCCTACAACTAACCAGGCGACACCGTCCTGGTCAATCAATCGGCGTCCCCTACTGGACAAGAAGAATGGGTGGACACTCGCGTTGAGTCGATTGACCACTGCTGCCACGAAACACACTCCGAAAACGAGTTCCGGAACGACCCACGCTTGGGGCCGTTCGTGTGTTGGTCGCATTCGAGCTACCAAAAATGCAAAGGGGAGCAATGGTAGAGTCGCACACGCGATACCCCACGACACGCCCAGCAGCAAACCAATCAGCGCACCACTTGCAGTCAGTTCGATCTCGGGATTGAGGCGCAAAACCAGCATTTGGGAGAGCATTCCGGCGACGCCCGCCGCTACAGCACACTGGATCAGAGCTTCACGAAATCGCATAATGCACAGGTATGGTATCGCGAACAGTAGCTTATTGCGGTTGGCTGAGACAGCGCATCGACGTTTTTCAGCAGGAGGAGTGGCACATTGGACGAGACAACACCTACGCTGTGCGTGGCCCTCGACAGCAGTGATCGAGCTTGGATCTTGGAGATCGCGCATCGATTAGCACCCTCCGTCGATTGGTTGAAGGTTGGGCTTGAGTCGTATACCGCGTTTGGGCCTCGGTTGATTCAGGACCTCAGCGTGCTCGGTTGTCGTGTCTTTCTAGATTTGAAGCTTCACGACATTCCCAACACCGTCGAACGAGCTGCGGCAAACTGTGCCCACACAGGTGCAGACATGGTGAATGTGCATGCTAGTGGTGGCCGGCGCATGCTAGAGGCAGCTGTTTCCGGAGTTCGATCTGTACCTCAAGGTACGCGCACGCGCATCATCGCAGTTACCGTTCTCACCAGTCTCGACAATTCAAGTCTGGCAGCCATCGGATTTTCACAAAATGCAGAAGGGCTGGTCCTCGATTGGGCGAGAATGGCTCAGGATTGCGGCCTCGATGGGGTCGTCGCTTCCGCGCGCGAAGCAGCAAAAATCCGAGCCGCGTGTGGGCAAGAGTTCATTATCGTGACGCCGGGAATTCGGCCAAACAATGCTGCCTCGGCCGATCAGAAACGTATCGTGACACCCCGTGACGCCGTAGCGTCTGGAGCGAACATTTTGGTCGTAGGTCGCCCAATCACTGAGTCTGGCGACCCGGTCAAGGCCGCCCAAGAAATTCGAGCGGAGATGATCTCAAGCTAGAACAGCTGGCGCTGCACGTCGTGTTTTTTGTGCCAGATATAGGTGTAACCCGGATACCTGATTTCGATATCGTACTCAACCCTGATGCGAATATCCTGGCTTCTTCTCTCGATCTTGACGTTTTCAGGACTTAACCTGAGCCGAAGATCTTCCGATTTATCTATGATCCTGGCGTGGAGAAAACTGTCTTGGCGATAACGATGCGACATGTTTCCACGCTCGGCCAACCCTTCGATCTCTTTCTGCATCTCGCCAACGCTTATCATAACGGGTACAGTCTTGATGGCTATCAGAGCGACAACGATCAAGACTGCAAATCCGATTAAGCACCCGACGCTGATTTCGCCTCTTTGAATCCGCCACGACTTCATCTTCACGTCCTCCGGCAACGAGGTAAGTACTATGGTATCACCACAGCTCCCACACAATTCTCAGGATCACCCACCTAAAACTAACGAATAATCTTGAACTGTCGCTCCCATCGAGTCTTGGTGAAAAAATGTATAAAAACCTCGCCGAGTTGCTTGATGCGATAGAGAACACCCCGCCACTGCCAATCGTTTCGGTCCGCCTCATAGGACCAGTAAATCAACACCGCCCTACCTTTGACATAGCTGAGCGGTACCGGTCCCCAGAATCGAGAGTCCAACGAAAGATCTCGATTGTCTCCCAAACAGAAGATAGCGCCTTCTGGCACAACATAGGGACCGAAATGATCGCGCACACGCTTGCTCAGGGGAATGTGGTCTGAGTTCGGGAATGTCCTTTCATCTTTGTGGACGACGTACCACTCATCGCGCGGAGTTCCGTTCACGTAGAGCTGCTTCGCACGAATCTCCACGGTATCGCCGGCGATGGCGGCGCAGCGCTTGATGAAATCTCGTCGTGGGTCCTCTGGATATTTGAAGACGACCACATCTCCTCGGCGCGGCTCACGGTACGGAAAAACTCGATGAAGGATGCTCTCTGCGTTCTCAGCGAAGACAAACTTATTGACCACCAAATGGTCCCCGACCAGCAGATTGTTCTCCATCGAACCGGACGGGATCTTGAAGTTCTCGAAGACAAAGGTTCTCACGAAAAGCGCGAGGATAAAGGCCACCAGGATTGCTTCGTAGTACTCTCTGAGAACTGTCTTCTTCATTCACGTCTCCCGTTCACGTCGCGCGACCAGCGCTTGCCTGAGCCTTTCGTCGCATCCCTGGCGGTTGCCATGCCGCCCTTCCAACCGCATCCAGACAACGCGGGTCGTCTTGGTAGCCATGAGCAAATGTCAACTGCCCAGCTCGCGCCACCATCGCTGCATTGTCGGTCGTCAGCTCCTTGTTTGGGAGCAAAACTTCCACGCTAAAGAGACCGGCAACCTCTCTCAATCTCCCTCTCAACAACGTGTTCGAAGCAACTCCTCCGGAGGCTGTTACGACTTCCGGACTGTGCTCCTCGATGAGATTCGGCAGCGGGGCTAACAGATGTTCGACCACGGCCGACTCGAACGAGGCCAGAACATCGTACACCGACTGATCGGCCTTGGCTTCCCCTCGCCCCTCAAGGCCTCTCTCACGAATGCTCCGAATCGCGGCTGACTTGAGCCCGGAAAACGAGAAATCAACGGCACTGTCCTTCAACCTCGGTCGCGGAAGGGGCACTCTCGACGCATCACCACGACGGGCAAGTCGATCGACGACCGGTCCCCCCGGATAGCCAAGTCCGAGCACCTTCGCTACCTTGTCGAATGCCTCCCCGGCAGCATCGTCTCTCGTACGCCCGAGTTGCTGACTCCCATCCGGAGTCATGAGATACCAACTAGAGTGTCCTCCCGAGGCAACCAGTGCCAGGGTACGCGAAGGAGACTCGCGAGCCGCCTTGCCGGGACGAAGAAAGGGCGATGCCTGATGTCCCGCGAGGTGATCGACTGCAACGAGAGGAATCGATCGAGCCCAAGCCAGAGCGGCGGCGAATCTCACGCCTACCAGCAGTGCACCAATCAACCCTGGCCGGTTGGTCACCGCCAGGAGTTCGATCTCCCCACCGGCTTCTGTTAGAGCCTCACGCACCATTCCCGGTAGGACTCTCAAATGTTCTCGGGAGGCAATTTCGGGTACGACTCCGCCATGAGGAGCATGGCGCTCGATTTGGCTTGAGAGTAGATTGAGTTCGATTTCGCCAGCACGACCGAGTACCGCAACGGAAGTCTCGTCGCAGGAGGTCTCGATGCCGAGAGTTCGAGCCAGACTGACCATTTCTTTGTTCTATGCCTTCCGGCACAGGGAACGCAGAGATTCTTCGAATGGTGGCCGTGCAACACCGTTCTCGGTGATGATCGCGCTGATCAACTCGGCGGGTGTTATGTCGAACGCCGGGTTGAACACCTCGACTCCGAGCGGAGCAATCCGCTGACCTCCGATTTCGGTGACTTCATCGGCACTTCGCTGCTCGATCGGAATCGACGAACCTCGACTCAGATTGAGATCAACAGTCGACGTCGGAGCAGCCACATACATTGGTACGTTGTGCCGATCGGCCAGAACAGCAAGATTGTAGGTACCCACCTTGTTGGCAACCCCTCCGTCGGCGGCAATACGGTCGGCGCCTACGACGACCGCATCTAGACAGTCGGTGGAAAAGAGCTTGCCGGACGCCGTGTCAGCCATCAACGTCACCGGCAGTCCGTCCTGCATTGCTTCCCATGCAGTAAGCCTGGCCCCTTGAAGTATCGGACGTGTCTCTCCAGCCCAAAGCCGCTCGAGGCAGCCGCGCGCATGCAACTCACGAACCACCCCAACCGCCGTACCGATACCAGCCGTCGCCAATGCACCGGCGTTGCAGTGAGTCAGTATCTGAACGCGGCTCCCAGGCTCGAAGAGATCGGCCCCATGCCGTGCCATCGCCGCACAAGCAGCCCGATCTTCATTTCGGATGGCTTCCGCTTCGACTTCTGCCGCCGCAACTCGTTCCTCCTGCGGTAGTTGGAGTATCCGCTGCGATACTCGATCAATTGCCCAAGCCAAGTTCACCGCGGTTGGGCGAACCTGTCGCAATTGCCCCGCTGCCCTTTGCAGACCCTCTGTCGAAGCATCGCTGCGGGCGGCAAGCACCATCGCAAAGGCGGCGCTCACTCCGATAGCTGGCGCACCTCTGACCACCAAATCACCGATGGCAGTGCCAATCTCCTCATACGAGCCAAGTTTCAACCATGTCTCTTCTAAGGGTAGGCGCCTCTGGTCAATCAGCCAGAGAACCTCTCCGTCCCACTTCAGAGCTTCGATCGCCACGCGCCCTCCCATACCCACCAGAGTCACTGCCACTGGCCATGTTCAAGCAAACCAATGGGCGGGAGCTTCATCCAAGCTCCCGCCCTGCAAATTCCAAATCTCAGTCTCGCTACCGAATATCCGCTCGCACTGAAACGGTCAATTCCGGAAATTGCGGATCGTCAGTCTTGATCGTCAACACGGCATCACGAGATCCCGCAGCTGCATCTTCGTTGACAGTTACTGAGATCTTGTAGCGGCTACCTTCTTTGACCATCTCGACGGCGGTTGCAAACGCTGAGTCATTAACCTCAGCTCCAGTCACCTTCACCTGTTTGTCGGGACGGTTGTTGATCACCATGACATTACGGCTCGGCTTTACCTTCGTATCGACGTTGCCGAACTGCAAACGCGAAGGGGTCACATGGATCAGTGATCGCACAACACCAAATGCCCGAATCGAAACTTCCGGCGCTTTCGGATGGCTTGTTTGAACCACCGCGGTCACGTTGACCGGTCCCACGGGTGCATCCTCAGTAAGGACCACTTCGAGTTCGTACTGCGTTCCATCCTTGCCCTTCATCCGCTCACTTCCTTCGAGCTTGCGGGAGTTGACCTTGAGATAGTCCACATCGGCCTCGATGTTCGTGATGCTGAAATCACCCGTATCACTGATGAGAGTGACGGTCTGCGTGGACGGCTCCCTCTGGGTCGCATTGAATCGAACAAGCGGCCTGGGCAGCACTTCAACATACGGCTTGACCATAGCTTTGATCACCAGTGTCGTGGTCGGACTCACTGGATCATTGGTCATGACGAGGATCGACTTACTGATTGGCCCGTTAAAACCTTTTGTATTCAGCTTCGCACGAATCATGCCTTTTGTTCCGGGCTCGATTTCACGATCGAACTCTGCAACCGTGCATCCACAAGTCGGACGTACGGCACGAATCTCGAGCACCCCATCGCCTTCGTTGACAATCTCGAAGTTCGCCTCTGCGGAAATACCTTGAGCCACTTGCCCGAGGTCGAGGACCAGCATCGGTACATGGATTTTTCCGTTTCCTGAACTCTCCTGCTGGGATTCGGCCATTGTCGGCGCAAGGATCAACGCTACAATCACTAAGAACCCACAGTATCTTTTCGTCATCACATCGCCTCCTTGAGATCTTCGTCGTTACCGGCGACAATCTTACGGGGATTGCTCATCGACCTTCAACCCCCTGGAGTAAAAGTGTTGCAAAAGGGATCCCGACGATGCGAACGCCTCTACCTTCTTCCGATCGGGGGAACGGCAATGGCCTCTCTAGCTGGCCTTCTCCTCGAAGAAGGCCACGACGTTCGAGGCGTTGACTCTCAACTCTATCCTCCGATGAGTGATTTGCTCGAGTCTCTCGGTGTTCCGGTTCGGCTCGGTTTCGATCCTACTCAGATCCCAACCAACCTCGACCGCGTCATCATCGGCAACGCCGTACCACGGACCAACCCAGAAGTAGAAGCCATTCTGGAACGTGGAATTCCACACCTTTCACAAGCGGAAGCGGTCGCCTGCTACCTTCTCGGACAGGGGCTTGACAGCGTTGTGGTGGCAGGAACCCACGGCAAGACGACCACTTCATCACTTCTCGCATGGATCATGGAGTCTACCGGCCAGGATCCAACCTATCTGATCGGGGGATTGCTGAGTTGGAACAAACGCTCTTTTCGCAGAGGTGCTGGTTCCTGGTGTGTGCTTGAGGGTGACGAGTACAACGCGGCGTTTTTTGATCGCGGACCCAAGTTCCTCCACTACCGACCGCGCGTGTTTGTTCTAGGTCCGGTCGAGTACGATCACGCCGATCTCTATCCAAATTTTGACGCGGTGATGACGGCTTTTCGTGCCGGCGTGGCGCAGGTCCCGAAACACGGCGCCATCGTGGTCAACGCGTGGAGCGATGAAGCCCTCGCCGCGTGCAGCAACGCGACCACCAAGGTCATTCGCGTGGGCAACGGTCCAAGCTGTGATCTCACCATGCTCGAATGGTCCTGCACGCCCGAGGAGAGTCGTGCCCTCCTCCGCTACGGCAAAGAGAAGATCGATCTAGCCATTCCACTCGCAGGCCTACACAACCTTCAGAACGCCTGCCTCGCGCTAGCCACCGCAGATGTCTGTGGCGTCGATCCGCAGTCGGCGGTCCAGGCGTTGGCGAAGTTCCCCGGAGTCGCTCGACGCCTCGAGATTCTCGGCGAGGAGGGTGGAGTGCTGGTTGTTGACGATTTCGCACATCATCCCACGGCCCTACGAGCGACATTGACCGCGGCTAAGGATCGCTGGCCAGAACGCCGACTCGTGGCTGCGTTCGAGCCGCGCTCTCTCACAGCTGCGAAGCGCGACTGTCAGGCAGACTACATCGATGCACTTGCTCTCAGCCAACTCGCGCTTGTAGCTGCGCCCTATCACAGGGATCGCCTCAGCGAGGATCAGGTCCTCGATCGTCGTGAGATGGCTACGCAACTCGCCAAGGTCGGAACTCAAAGCCTGATGCCGGAACCAGGGGAAAATTCGGTGGATGCTCTGCTGCATTTTCTCCGGCCGGGAGATGTCGTCGTCGGCTGTTCCTCCGGTAGTTTTGACGGATTCCACCGAGAGCTTCTGGCCCGACTGAGCGAAGAAAGGTTTGGCAGGAAAGAGCAATGACAACCTCGAAATCCCGTCAACAGAGATGGGCCTGGTTGATAGCAACAACCTGCGGCCTCGGCGAAATAGTACCTGCGCCGGGAACGCTGGCGGGATCGTTTCCCGCCGCGGTGATATGGATCATAGTGGCTTGGCTGACACCAGGGTTGTGGGTGCTATTGGCAGCAACTCTCAGCCTCTCAGTTGTCGCGACAGTCATGGGAATGTGGGCAGCTCGCATCGAGTCTCAGCGACGTGGCGCCATCGATCCGGGACCGGTTGTCATCGACGAGGTTGCCGGGCAATGGATAACGTATTTCGTTGCGCTCCCCATGACTGGAGTCCTCGACGGTGTGCAGCTGCTGCTTTTTGTTGCTGCTGGTTTCTTTCTCTTCAGGGCCGCAGACGTCATCAAGCCGTGGCCGATTTGCCTGCTCGAACGACTGCCGGGAGCCTTGGGTATCATGAGCGACGACATAGCCGCCGGCGTTTTGGCGGGCGCAGTTCTTGGAGTTGGCTGGCTTCTAGCCTTCTAGTAGCTCCCGTGAGGGTTCGAATTCAGCGATGACTCGGGCTGGTCCACACAAGTGAAGCGGACGATAACCCTGACAACCGGTGTCCTCGACTCGCAGCAGATCTCCAGAACGCGTCAAGCAATCGACGCTCTGCAGATCATGCTTTCGCATATGGTGTACCGCCGAGGCAACGACCCCCGATCCACATGACAGCGTCTCGCCTTCGACTCCCCGCTCAAAGGTGCGAACCGACAACACATTTGCCTCAGCCGAAGATACAAAGTTGACGTTTGTCCCCTCAGGACCGAAAAGCTCGTTGTGTCTCAGCAATCCTCCGAGGCCAGCTACGTCAATCTGCTCGACTGGAAAATCCACAGGAACGACAAAATGAGGAACGCCTACCTCGAGAAGCCAACCCGTCCAGGTACACCCATCAGCTTCGACAGACACAGTCCTGGACTCTGGATTCAGACCGGGTAACTCAAGGATCACGTTCGCATCTCTGACCGTTGCACCGATCTCTGTCCATCCGTTTTCGATCACGAGGCTCGGTCCTACACCAAGGTGCTCGTTCGCTACCCGAGCTGCACACCGCATCCCGTTGGCGCAGAACAACGCGACACCACCATCCGCGTTGCGATAGTGCACTCGGATGGCATCGGCGCCGAGTTTCTCGACCGCCAAGCTTCCATCCGCGCCGATACCCCTGCGTCGATCACACAAACGAGACACAAGGGCAGAGTCGTTTTGGAGAGTTTTTGACCAAGGACCAATCCCAAGGATGAAGTCATTGCCGGTCGCTTCGACCTTGAAAAGATGGTGGTTCACCGTGTGTTTCCAACCACTGTCGAACAGGTTGCGGACTCAGATTGGTTGCCCGCTTTGTCGACAGCGCGAACCGCATACACCAAATGTCCGCTCGGCGGTAATCGATCTTCAAAGGCGGCAGCTGTCACGCGTGAGGAAAGCTGCCTCCACGCACCTCCGTCCTTCTGGCGCAACACTAAATACTCCGAACCATCTCCAGCCGCCTGCCACCGCAGGCGGACTCGTTGTCCCTCTGGCAGACAGACCAAGTTCAGCGGTACTTCCGGTGGATAGACATCTTGGTAGTCGATGGTCGCCGAATCACCTGCCTGACCGATGGTCAAAGCACCATCTCCTCCGGTAGCGACCGATCGCAGTCGGTAGGTCCATACTTGGCCTTGGGTTGCTCCCTCGTCGGTCCAACCACTGCCCTCGATCGGTTGCTCTCGAACCCGTCGCCAGCGCCTTCCTTCTTGGGCACGTTCAACCAACACCGCCATACCTTCGTGAGCTTCCCAGCGCAGCTCAACTCCGCCTGGTGAGGCGTTCGCGCGAAGCGCTGTAGGGGGAGGCGGAGGGCTCTGCGGCGCCAAACGTGCCAGGTTTGAATACTCATTGAGTCGTCTGCGACAGCACCGCGAGCGTACTGCGTACCATAAGACTGCCGGCCCGACTTCCTTGTGCTCTTCGTACCAAGACAGCAAATCATCGCTGTGCGTCAACAGAGGGCCACGAGTCGCCGCATCGATACCCACAACATCCAAAATCCCGATTCTCTCGCCCCGAGCAGTAAACAACTGCGCTACTACGGTCCGATCTCCTTGCTCGTCCGGACTCGGTTCCTGATTCCTGGGGAAAGTGATTCGCCAAATCTCGATTTCCTCCAAGTCGGGCAGGGGGCCGCCGACCGAGGTTGACGTCGGATAACTCCACGCCAGAACGGTATCGGTGCCCTCCTGGTGCACGGCCAGATCCCTCGTTTCTGCCGCCATGCGAACCACAGGCGGCAGCGGAGCCGCTTTTCGACCACAGCCACCGAGCCCAACCACAAGAAGTAGTCCCGCGATCACCGGCTGGAGGATTCGTCGTGTCATGAGTTTCAGAGATCCTAAAGAATATATCGCGCTAGGTCACGGTCTTTGGCCAGGGGGCCAAGCTTGTCCGTAACCATGGTCTCAGTCACCCGATAGTTCTCACCGCTATGTTCAGACGCAGAAAACGAAATTTGCTCCAGAAGGTGTTCCAGCACTGTGTGAAGGCGTCGTGCGCCGATGTTCTCGGCGGCAGTGTTGATCTCCGCTGCCATTGTCGCAATGGCAGAAACCGCTTCAGGATCGATAATTAGAGTCACGGACTCAGTTGCGAGCAAAGCCGTATATTGGCGAATGAGAGAGTTCTCCGGCTCGACCAGTATGCGTTTGAATTCGGCCGGTCCGAGTGCACTCAGTTCCACACGGATCGGGAATCTCCCCTGCAATTCTGGAATCAGGTCGGCGGGTTTGGCGACGTGGAAAGCGCCGGCAGCAATGAAGAGCACATGGTCGGTACGAACCGGACCGTAGCGAGTATTCACCGTTGTTCCTTCCACGATAGGAAGAAGGTCACGCTGAACACCTTCTCGCGAAATATCCGGTCCTCGTTGCGAGCCCTCGCGCGAGGCAATCTTGTCGAGTTCGTCTAGGAACACGATTCCTGCCTCCTCGACTCGTTTCAGCGCCTCCGCTTCCACCTGGGAGGAATCGATCAGTTTGTCCTCTTCTTCGGCTAACAGAACTTTGCGTGCGTCCGCAACAGTCATCATTTTCGTCGACTTGCGACCGAACATTCCGCCAAACATATCCTTGAAGTTCAATCCCATAGACTCGGTGCCTTGGGGTGTGAACATTTCCAGGGTTGGCACTTTATTGTCAGAGACCTCGAGCTCCAGCTCACGATCCTCGATTTGACCCTCGCGAAGCAGGCGCTTGAGTGCCCGGCGACGTTCCTCCCACGACGCATCGCCAGACGCTGGCTCACCGGGTATCAACAAATCCAGGAGTCGGTCTTCGGCAGCACGTTCGGCCCGTACTTTGACCTCGCGAACTCGCTCGTCTCGCACCATCTGGATACCGGACTCGACCAGATCTCGCACAATGGACTCAACGTCTCGACCTACATAACCGACCTCGGTGAACTTCGAGGCTTCGACTTTGAGAAACGGCGATCCCGTCAGGCGCGCGAGCCGCCGAGCAATCTCCGTCTTCCCGACTCCGGTTGGGCCCATCATGACGATATTCTTCGGGGCCACTTCCTCGCGCAGGTCGGGATCCAGCTGCTGCCGCCGCCACCTATTGCGAAGAGCGACAGCTACGGCCCGTTTGGCGGCATCCTGTCCAACGATGTACCGATCGAGTTCGGCAACGGTCTGCTGCGGAGTCATGCTGTCCAATTTCAACTGTCAAGCTCCTCGAGCGTAATCTGATCGTTTGTGTAGATATCGATCCCAGCGGCAATCTGCAGCGATTCGCGCACGATTTCTGCCGCACTGAGATCCGTGTGTGCAACCAAGGCTCGGGCAGCCGCCATTGCGTAGGCGCCCCCCGATCCGACCGCTACAATCTCGTCGTCAGGCGCCAGGACTTCACCGGTTCCCGACACCAATAGCGTCATCTTCCGATCGCCAGCGATCAATAGGGCCTCGAGATGGCGCAGCGCTCGATCGGTGCGCCACTCTTTGGCGAGTTCGACCGCGGCCCGCTCGAGATTGTTGGCAAATTCGTCAAGTTTGGCCTCGAATCGCGTGAACAGAGCCATAGCGTCCGCTACTGAGCCGGCAAATCCAGCCAGCACGTCTCCATCTGCCAGTCGGCGGACTTTTGCGGCACTACTTTTGAGTACCGTATTGCCAAATGTCACCTGCCCGTCGGAGCCGATCACCAACTTCCCCTGTCGTCGAACGGCCACAACTGTAGTGTGGTGCCAGTCACCCATCAGTCACTCCTTGTTCAGATTGTCGCGTGTTGCCTCTGCAGGCGCAAGCCGCCGTAGCGCCAAGGTCACTTCTTTTCGAGTTTCGCAATAGTAGGCACCAGTGTTTTGCGACCCGCGTGATCGAAATACACGACGAGTTTCAGTTGAGGACCCCTGCCCTGACAGCTCAACACGACACCATTTCCAAATCTCCGGTGATGCACTCGATCTCCGGGCCGCCATCCGGTTCCATCTCCATCCACCACGGTTGAAGAGACTTTGGACTGCGCCCGCGAAACAGTCTTCTGAGGAGTTCTCGGGTGCTGGCGCGTGTGTGCCCCAGCCGAACCAAGACCGACGGATCCGGCTCCACCCATACCGATGGACGATTCCGCACCCCAAGCCGCAGTTGAAACGTCTGCTAAAAGTTCGCTTGGAATCTGCTCGAGAAAAGGTGACGGTCGGGTTTGTTGGCGTTGGCCAAACAGGAATCGAGTCCGCGCACCGGTCAGGGCTAGCCACTGTCTGGCACGTGTCATCCCAACATAGGCGAGGCGCCTTTCCTCTTCGACGCCATCATCATCGCGAGAGTTGGAGTGCGGCAGGAGGCCATCCTCGAGGCCAGCCAGCACGACAAGGTCAAACTCGAGTCCTTTGGCCGCATGGAGAGTCATCAAGCTGATTGCATCAACCGACTCATCATGCTCCGTCTCCTCGAGTAACGCCACCGAGTCGAGGAATTCCTCCATGCTCTGCCCGAGACTCGCCGACTCTGCAACTGCCGCTGCGAGCTGGGCAAGATTCTCACGTCGAGCCACCTTTTCTTCGGCGTCTCCGTCGTACAGGGCCAGTAATCCGGAATTCTCAAGCAGCCACCCGACGAAGTCTCCCGGGGCGAGTTCTTCTCTCTTGTCACGGGCCGTCGCCAGGAGTTTGAAGAAGTCACCCAGTGCTCTGCGAGCGCGGGGCGCCAGCGCTTCCGGTAACTTTCGCGCTGCAGAAGGAACCGTGATCTCAGCATTCTCTGCTTCTCGCCGAAGCACATCCAGCGTTGCCGCACCGATGCCACGGGCCGGCACGTTGACGACCCGATCGAAGGCAAGGAGGTCTTCCGGATTGACAACGAGGCGGAGGTAGGCCAACGCATCCTTAACCTCGGCTCGCTGCCAGAAGCGCAGACCAGCTACGACACGATAGGGCATCTGCGCTCGCGTGAGCTCTTCCTCGAATGGCCGGGTTTGCGCATTGGTGCGCACCAACACAGCCATTTCGGCGTATGGTGCCGAGGAACTCGCTGCCTTGAAACGGTCAACGACCCAGCGCGCTTCAGCCCGTTCGTCCTGAGAGATGCAGAGGAAAACCTGCTCTCCACCATCACGCTGGGTGAAGAGCTTCTTACCGCGTCGTTGCTGATTGTGTGCAATCAGAGCGCCGGCGACAGAAAGAATGGGCTGGCTTGAGCGATAATTCTCCTCCAACGCAACCGAGTGAGCTCCCGGGAAAAAGCGCTCAAACGAAAGAATGTTGTCTAACTCAGCGCCTCTCCAGCGATAGATCGACTGATCCTCGTCACCGACGGCAGTGATGTTGCGATCTCCCGACAGCGCCAGTTCGAGGAGACGCATTTGAAGCCGGTTCGTGTCCTGAAACTCATCCACTAGAAGGTATCGCGCTCTCAGCTGAACAGCCTTCCGGATCGTTTCATGCTGCTTCAGAAGGCGCACGGCGAAGACCAACATGTCATCAAAGTCGATGCTTCCGGCTTCGAGTTTGAGCTTACGGTAGGCCTCCCATACATCCACCGCCACATCTCCGAGTGGTGGACGGAGGCGTGATCGCAGCTGCTCCGGCTCTTCACATCGATTCACACTCGTTGAAATCAGTGATTGGACCATCCGAGGCGGATGTACTTTGACGTCGTATTGGGCCGTTTTGAGGGCTCGCGAAACCAACGCACGCTGTTCGTCAGAATCGAGAATGCTGAAACCTGGCTTCAGCCCCGCCTCACGCGGGTAACGTCGCAACATTTCGAGCGCCCACCTATGAAAAGTACCGACAAACCCGCCTCTCAGCGCACCTCCGACGAGTTCCTCAACGCGATGCTTCATTTCGCGTGCGGCCTTGTTGGTGAAGGTCACGGCAGTGACTTCCTCCTGCCCGGCATGGCCGTTTTCGATCAGGTAGGCCATCCGATAGGCGAGCACGCGTGTCTTGCCAGAGCCTGCTCCGGCGAGCACCAGCAGAGGGCCATCTCCATATGTCACGGCCTCTCGTTGTGGCGCATTGAGTTGATCCATCAATTTGGTCAAGCTTTCTTCTCCTGTTCCGGCAAAGGCTCGCCCCAAATCCCGGCGATAAGTGTGAGCTATTCGACGGTGACGCTCTTCGCGAGGTTTCGCGGTTGATCGACGTCGAGACCGAGCTCGACGGCAACGTTATAGGCAAGCAGCTGAAGGGGAACAACCGCTACGATCGGCTGCAGCAACGGATGAACGTGGGGTACTGGCAGTACGAGATCGGCAATTTCATCAACCGCTTTCGAATCAGCCTCTGCAACCGCAATGACTGAAGCTCCACGGGCACGCACTTCCATCAGGTTTCCGAGCAGCTTCTCTCGAGTCGCTGTATTCAAAGCCAAGCTGACCACCGGAAAACCATCCTGGAGCAGGGCGATCGGCCCATGCTTCATCTCGCCCGCTGGGTAGCCTTCAGCATGGAGGTAGGAAATCTCCTTCAACTTGAGCGCACCTTCCAACGCGATCGGATAGAGAATTCCCCGACCGAGGAAGAGCGAATTGGGGGCTCCACTTAACATCTCAGTGGCTCGTCTAAAGGTCGCTCGCTCCATGCTCAGGGTTTTTTCAATAGCTACCGGAAGTGTCTGGAGCTGATGCACGAGTTCGGTATCCAGTTCATCGGCGCCACCACCATGCTTACGCAAGGCGAGAGCCAACAGGAGCATGGCGACAAGCTGGGTCGTGAAAGCCTTGGTCGAAGCTACGCCGATTTCTGGGCCGGCTTGAGTCAATATGGTGGCGTCCGCCTCTCTCCAGGCCGACGATCCCCTCACGTTGCACACAGTCCCCAGCAGAGAGCCCTGGCTCTTCGCCAAACTCATCGCGGCCAATGTATCGGCTGTTTCGCCCGACTGGGTGACCCCAATAACGAGAGTATCGTCCCGAAGCAACGGCGAACGATAGCGGTACTCTGACGCATAATCGACATCGGTTGGAAGACCACAGAGTTTCTCGATCAAGAATTTTCCAACCAAAGATGCGTGCCACGAGGTCCCGCAGGCGACAAGATGTACTCGGCGAATCTTGTCCATCTTCTCTGGATCAAATCCGAGTCCGTCCAGAATGACTCCCGAACGAGCTGCATCGAGGTGGGAGACCACCGTGTTCCGTATGGCGTCGGGTTGCTCAAAGATCTCTTTGAGCATGAAGTGGCGGTAGCCACCCTTCTCGACCCTCCCAGCATCCCAGTCCAAGGTTTCAGTCGATCGTTCAACGTGGTCGCCGGCTGAATCCAACAGTTCGATGCCGTCGCGACGTACGACCGCGATTTCATTGTCGTCTAAGAATAGGACCTCTCTCGTGCGATGAAGCAAAGCTACGACGTCAGAGGCGACAATCGCTTCGTCCTCTCCTATCCCAATGACCAGCGGCGGTCCCTGCCGAAATGCGACTACTACGTCTGGCTCATCCTTGAAGACCGCAACCACCGCATATTGGCCGTGCAGCCGTGGCAGGATGGCGCGAACGCGCTCAGGTAATGGGCCTTTCTCCCGGCCGATCAGTTGGGCGATAAGCTCCGTGTCGGTGTCGGACGTGAGATCAACACCGGCCTCAATCAGCTCCGCACGAAGATCGGAGTAGTTCTCAAGAATGCCGTTGTGAACAACAGCAACTGCGCCTGAGACGTCTCGCTGTGGATGGGCGTTGGCTTCGGTCGGAGCACCATGGGTCGCCCACCGTGTGTGCCCAATCCCCGTTGTTCCGTGCAGAGGCTCGTGGTAGGCACGCTGCTCGAGGTTTCGCAGCTTCCCCGCGGCTCGGAGAATCCGTATCTCTCCCGCCCCCACAACTGCGATTCCAGCAGAATCATAGCCGCGGTATTCGAGTCGACGCAGACCATCCAGAACCACCGGAACAACCTCGTCAACGCCAACGTAACCGATGATTCCGCACATCCCGGTCTCCTCTCAATTCCCCAAGTTCGAGGTCATTGTAACCAGCCCTACACGAAGTTGTGTGGCAGAAATGAGGCAACAGTTGTGCAAACACAAACTGCGTGCCGTGTCCTCGATGACCCTCGCTGGCTGAACTCTAGTCGGCGCAGGAGGTTCTGTTCAGGAGTCCTCCTGATCGTCTCGAATTCCAAGTCGATGCACCATCTCATTCAACGTTGTGGGAGAGAGTGCGAGCAGCTTTGCTGCGCGACGCTGCACTCCGTCGGCCCGGCTGAGAGCCTCCCGAATGAGGTGGGATTGGAACTCAGCCACAGTCTTGCGAAAGTCCAAACCGTCTTCAGGAAGTTCACGCGGAATCTCGACACTCCCCGGTTCCTGGCGAAGCGCTGGTGGGAACTCAGAAACGTCGATCAAGTCGTCGCGACAGAGTACCACCGCGCGCTCGACGACATTCTCCAACTCGCGAACGTTGCCTGGCCATCGGTACAGCGAAAGCGTATCCATCGCTCGCGTGGTAAAGCCTTCAATCTGTCTGTCATTCTCTTCAGCATAGTGGCGCAAGAAATGTGTTGCCAACAAAGGAATGTCCGCCGTGCGATCACGCAACGGAGGAAGGTCGACCGAAATGACATTGAGTCGATAGTAGAGGTCTTCCCGAAACCGGCCCTGCTGTACTTCTTGCCAAAGATCAACATTGGTAGCGGAGACCAAACGAACATCCACCACAATCGGCTCGACCCCACCAACCCGACGGAACTCTCGTTCCTGGATCACCCTCAACAACTTTGTCTGAGTCTCCATATTGACCGTCCCAACCTCATCGAGGAACAGGGTCCCCTGGTGGGAGGCCTCGAATAGGCCCTTGCTGCTGTTGACCGCACCGGTGAAGGCACCTTTAACATGACCAAAGAGTGTTGATTCCAGGAGTTCGGACGGGATAGCGCTGGTATGAATGGGAACAAATGGGCGCTCACGACGCGGACTCATTCGGTGAATGGCTTGCGCCACGAGCTCTTTTCCGGTTCCCGACTCCCCGACGATAAGAATATTCGACCGAGCAGGTGCAGCGCGATGAATGAGTTCGAAGACCTCTTGCATTCGGCGACTCGTGCCGACGATCTCACCAAGTCCTTCAAGTCGGCTGCGAAGTTGGAGGTTTTCCACCAAGAGGCGCCGACGTTCGCAAGCCTGTCGAATGACGTGCAATACCTCTTCGTTATTGAACGGCTTGGGAACGTAATGGAAGGCCCCGTGCTGCATGGCCTGAATGGCTGACTCAACCGAGGAATATGCGGTGATGATGACGACTGGGAGGTTGGGATCGTGGATCTTGATCTCGGGAAGAACGTCGAGACCACTCCGGTCGGGCAGCATGACGTCGAGAAGAACGAGATCGACCTCCGTTTCTCGCAACGTTTCCAAGCCTTCGGCCGCATTCGAAGCAATATGGCACTCGAAGCCATTACTTCGAAGCAACGTACCGAGCACGTCCTGCAGGACGGGCTCGTCGTCGATCACGAGGACTGTGCCGGCTCCTCCCAACGTTGTAGTCGTATCGTCACTCTCGCGCCGCCCAAAGGCGACGTTGTAAGCTCGATTTCGCCTCCTAAGTTGGCGATCATATCACGCGAAATGGCCAGGCCGAGGCCTGTCCCTCCACGTTCCGTCTTGGTCGAGAAGAAAGGCTCGAATACTTTTTGCCGGATCTCATCCGGGATTCCCGATCCGCAATCATCGACATGCACCTCACCCCAGGAGGTAGTCCTCATCACTTCAACTCGAACCTCCCCACCCTCCGGAGAAGCCTCAAGAGCATTACGTACGAGATTGCTGACTGCCAATTCGACGGGCCCATTCGCACCCCACACATGGATCGGATGTGGCGGTACGACAACCTCAACCTCTCTGCTTTCTCCCACCGATCGCATCGCGTCCTGGGTTGAACGCTGCACGACGTCACCAAGCGAGATCAATGTACGTTCACTGCGGCTACCTCGCACCGCCGAATGCAAGTTCGCCACGATACGGGAGACACGGAAACTCTGATCTTCGAGCTTGGCAACGAGTTCAGCTCTTGGGTCGTCCTCGTCTGTCATCCCGCTCAACATCTGGGCAAAGGACGCTATCCCGGTCAACGGCGTGTTGATTTCATGCGCCAGACCAGATGCCAACCTTCCCAGCGATGCCATTCGTTCATTCTCACGAACACGATCCTGCAAAGAGCGAAGCTCGGTCACATCCTGCAGCACGACAACTCGCCCATTAAAGCTCCCACTGTCGAGCTCGAGAACAGAAACTGCCATGATCACACGGCGTTGTGGCGATGACAGTGTTGAGCACTCGGCGTTAGCTGCATGCATGGGAAGGTGGGGCTCCCAGCCGTCCGGGAGATCGACAAGGGAGTCCAGGGCAACGGCCACAAGCTCTTCGCCATCGCTTCCGAAAATACCCGCTGCCTCGGAGTTTACTGAGAGAATTCGCCCTGTCGCGTCGCAGACGAGTATTGCTGCAGCGGACGATTCGATGATCCGTTGCGTATTGGTGTGGAGAATCCTGTACTCGTCTGCCTGTCGACGGAGATCATCGAGCAACCGAGCGCTCTCGAGTGCCAGTCCGGCCTGAGCTGCAAAAGCGGAGACGACCTCTCGGCCCTCCGAGCCGAGCGGAAAGATTCCCCGCCTGAGTCCCAGATAGAGGAGCCCATGTATCGTCCCCGCCCGCTCGAGCGGGATTCTGAGGGTGTAGCCTTCAGCCTTGAGGACATCCTCATGCTCGAAAGGAAACTCATTCTCCACCACGAGGAATGGGATGCGGTTCGGCAACGAAGGCGGCCCTCCCGATACCAGTTCGAAACTTCCATCCGCAAGTCGTAGGTAAGTTGAGACAAGTTCGATCTCGAGACCCTCATGAAGAGTTTCGGACAGCCGGTGAAGAAGCTCTCGAGGATCAATCGCCTGGGCAAGTATTCGCGTCGAGTCGGTGAGAAGCCATCTGGGAGCAGGTCGCCCATGGTGCAGCCAGCGATCCAGGAAGCGCTGGACCTCAAACCTCATGGGCTGAAGCAGGACCACAAGCAGAACCCCGGTCGCAAACGCCGCAAGATTTCGCAACGGTCCCAAGCCACCGCCATACCGAAGCAGCAGGTAATTGGTCGCTGTGAAGGCGAATCCTCCGACTGCGAGGACTAAGGTGCCCGAAAGAAGATCGCGTGATATGGGTTCAAGATCCCACAATCGGTACTCGGCAAGCGCAGCAGAAAAGCCGAATGGCACAGCGACGATTGGGAAGATTGCGATCCAGCTGAAAGGCTCAAAGCCGATGCCCAACCATTCAGGCAACAATACCAGGAACGCAAATGGGAAAAGACCTACGAAGAGGCCGAGCGCTGCCCATTCGATCTGGCGACGAATCATCGCGATACGTATCGTCGCGCGCCAACGGCGCACCTGGAGCACGACTCCGGCTATTAACGCCAAACCAAACCCTACCCGCAACAGCACCTTCGCAGCCGACCACCACGCGTCTCCGCTGGGAACAACGGCAGAAACGGCGACCAACGTCAGCACAAAAACAGTTGTCACATCGTAGAGAGGAGGGATGCGACGGCCTTCGGGGAAGACAATGAAGAATCGCAAGAGAAAGAAGGGAATGGCTGCGCTCGCAGCACGGTGCAAAATGCGCAGGCTCTCTTCACTGGCGGCCACTCGATGAGGAATCGCAGCGACGAAAAGGCAGGCAATGGCAAGGAGCAAGAACGTCGCGGCCTCCTTGCGCGAAGTCACAAATACCGTGTAGATGGCGCAGATCAATCCAATAAAAGCGACCGTGGACCTTGCAAGATAGACAGAGTCGACCTCGGGTGGCGGGGGTAGGAACACTGCCTCCCGCAAGTCGCCGAACAGACTCTGCACCGTCAAGACGTGGTCGTCACCTGCGGCCATGATAAAGATGGGGTCTTCAAATTGATCGATCGCCTTACCATCGACTCTCAGTACAAGATCGCCCTCCTTCAGACCTGCAATGTCCGCTGACGACCCCATCGCGAGTGTGCCGACTTCGATACCATCCGCTACCCAGGTGACCGGGAAGTCAAGTTGATAGAACCGGCGGACGGTTTGTACGACCGAGGTAGCCGCGAGAAACAAGGCAATCGCCGCAAGCAGGCCGAGGACTCCCTTCAGCACTCGTCCGGTTTCGTTACCGGACGTAGCCTGGGATTCACCGGAAATCCTGACAGCCTCGTTGCTGACTGTAGCCTCTTCAGTCAATCCTGCGCCTCCCGTTTCACGGTCTGATGAGCTTCCTCAAAGATAGCAACCCCGGACGACGTACCCAATCGGTCAGCCCCGGCCGTCAACATCTCCTGCGCCTGGGCAAGGGTTCGGATGCCGCCGGCTGCTTTCACCTTTGCCCTGCTTCCAACGGCTCTTCTCAAGAGAGCGACATCGTGCGTCGTTGCACCGGACCCGAGCATACCGGTCGAGGTCTTCACATAAAGTGCACCGGCTCGCACAGCACACTGCGCAGCCAGGGCCTTTTCCTCATCACTGAGCAGTCCGCATTCAAGAATGACCTTGACGAAACCACTCGTCGGATTCACGACCTCGACGACTGCAGCGATGTCTTCTTCGACGCGGCTCCATTCGCCGGCCTTTGTTGCTCCAATGTTTAGCACCATGTCGATCTCGCTTGCACCATCCTCAATCGATCGTTTCGCTTCAACCGCCTTGACATGTGGGACACATGCGCCGAGCGGAAAAGAGCACACCGTTGCCACCGCGACGTCGTGGTCCTTGAGAAGCCGCGATGCTTCTGCGACCCACACGGGATTCACGCAGACCGCAGCAAACGAAAACTGTGCGGCTTCGCGGCAGAGCACGACGATCTGATCCCGAATTGCATCCGGTCTCAGCTCAGTGTGATCGATGGCCGAAGCGATACCGACACTCTGTTGTTCCGTCACTGTCTACACCCCCAGGTGATGCCTCGCGGCCATACCAGAGTAACCGTCATGCGGCATCAGATCCTTCGGCGGGACTCGTGAGAACTCGCCGAACCATGAAAGCAACCACGCCCAGACAGGCCAGTAGCACCACGACAAAGAGACCAAAGTTGAACCACTGCGAAGCGACAGTAAAAGACTGCAGGTGCTTGGTCGGTTGCAGATAGACCAGCCGAATCTCGTGACGCGTCAGAGCCATGATCGCGACTACCAGTATCATCCCATGCAGTGTTCCGCCCACGGTCGAAGCGGCCTTCACTGGGTCGTGAACACGCGCCATCATAACCAGAAGCCCAATCGCCCCGAGAATACCCAGCGTCAGCGGTATGTGCACCGCAGCGCCTCCCTGCATAAGGCCAAGCAACACTTCCCGCGGCAACAACATCAGCAACAACACTCCATCAACAACAACAGCAACCGTGGACCACAGTGCCCACTTCCACGCGATCGCGGCGATCGAAGAGTTCAATTCAACTGCTATTCCACGACTGGCCTGTCGCACCGCCCACCACGCCGAGATGAGAGCACTGAAGCCGACTCCGGCGAACACGAAATGGAGAAGCCGCGGTGCAAAGGTAGGATCCAGCAGAACACGCCAACCACTTTCTGCGAAATCAGCCCACTTGGCTGGCTGAACGTGGACTAGATGAACGGAGACGTGAATCGCGGCGATCAAAAGAAAGGCAATCGCTGCGCTCCAGATCCAACCGCCACCTCCTGTACCTGTAGTGGGTGCTCCTTTGAGCTTGTAAAGATATGCAGCATAGTAGGCCGCTATCAGCAGCCCCACAAGGCCAAACCAGGCACCGCCAATGAGGATCGTGCCGGTGTAGAAGTACTGATGGTAAAGCACCTGAATGAAGAGCAGAGGCGCCACTCCTGTGGTGATCGCCAACGATATTCCAAAGCTGTTCATTGTGACTAGGCGCCGAGCCAATGCTCCACATGGATGATCCTTGCGACCGCCACTCTTTGTGTGCGCCACCGCAGCCAGTAGCGTTCCCCCGAGGGCAAGATTGAGGAACAGCAAGTGGAGAAAGAAGGTGAACACCAAGAGCAGATGGAACAGCCACGCCGGTCCGGGAAGCCCAGCGCTATCGACGGCGGGAACGAGATCGATTGGCATCATTCACCTCCTGCCTCTTGCGTATCAGTCTCAGCTACAGGCGCCAGAGTCGCCAGATATGCTCCGAGCGCCTCGATATCTTCATCATTCCCTACAAACGGAGGCATGTAGGGAATATCGTAGTCGGAGGTCACGGCAATTTGTCCATTCTCTAACTCGAGGTAGTAGTCACCCTGGGCACGCATCACCATCAGGAAGTCACTGTTGTCTTCAGCCTCCTCGAATACGCGTTCTCGCATCGCAAGGTAGCCATCTACGGTATGACAAGCAGCACACTGCGTCCGGAAAAGCTGCCGTCCAAATGCAAGCTGTCCGTCTTCGGCAGCTGCCGCAACCCATCCTGAAACCGAAGCCATCCCATTCTCATTGATCGACGCAATGTCGTCGATCCCGAGGCCGTTCGAAAACATGAAACTGTGAATGAGGAACGGTTTTCGCACCGCCTCACGGAGCCTTTCATAGCTGCCAAAGAAGATGAACGCCGCGACAGCAACCATGGCCACGATCGGCAAACGTGCTGCTCGCGGCAGAGCAACAAGAAACACCAACGCCAGTCCAAGAGCAACCGCCAACGCCCACAACGTCATCGATCGTGTCGCATTCAGGCCGGTGATCAATGGAGAATCAGCTTGGAACATTGCCCGAACTGTCTCAGGAAGGGCAGCTTCCCACCATCGGTAACCGGCGTAAGAAACAAGGACCCCCGCCACCATCCACCATCCAACGAAACGTGTCAGCCTCGAACGAGCTTCGGCATCGGCGCGGCGCGCTGCAAACAACAGAAACGAAGCCGCCATCATGAGGCAGATGCCGGTTCTCAACACAAGAGAGGGCCAGTATGTGGGGTTGAAGAAACCGTCCCAGAATGCGCCTGTCTCCAGCCACTGCCCAGGAGTCAGCATGAAGGTGACGATTCCATTGATGATCACCAGTGACAAGTAGGCCGCCACAAAATAGACCCAGCCCACCATGACGTGTGCGGCTTTGGATATCTTGTCCCATGTAGCAAAATAGACGAGGGCTGCGACGATCTCGAGAAAGAAGAACGCCCACTCGATAGCCCATCCCCATACGTAGTTGTGGATCAATGCGGAGATTGCTCCTGGAGCGATCAGTCCTGCCACAACCCAGATCCCAACACCTGAAATAGCCCCGAACACCGTCGAGATGAGGATCAAAGCGAACGAGGACCTTCGAGCGAGCTCCCGCAGCTGTGAGTCCCCCCGGCGAACCGCCAGAGTCTCACTGACCGCGATCAGGAGTCCTCCGCCAATCGCAAAATGAGACACAATCACATGAGCGATCGCCACAATCCCCATCAAAACGCCACCCCCGACAGTGACGTCCCAGATTGGATAGTCCATTCCATCCCCTCCATTCCGACAATAATGGGCTCTTGTCAGGCTAACACCCGTCCAAGAGGCGGGCAAGATGTTTTGAACATTGGCTCAATCGTTGGTTAGTCATCTAGGGATATTCTGACTCGGGGCGACAATCCAGACCGGATCCAACCATATGACATGTCCTCCAGAAGGGATTGATATTCAATCCCAATAAATGGCTCTCAAAACACCAAAACACGCCGAAATTCGTAGAGAACTGGACTGGTTCTCTTGACACGTACCTTGTCTTCACCTATCTTTGCTTGAGACAATGATAATGAGACTGGAATTAGACTATGAGTAAATTGGCGCAACGTGCCCAGAAGCTTTTCATCCAATATCTCCGCGAAAATAACCTCAAAGTGACCCAGGAGCGTCTCGCTCTACTCGAGGAAATCTTCTCTACTGGCGAGCACCTCGACGCGGACGAATTGCTTGCCCGAATGAAATCAAAGCATCGCAAAGTGTCTCGAGCTACGGTGTACCGAACGCTCGACCTGCTCGTCCAGTGCGGCCTCGTTCGCAAGAGTCGGCTTGGTCGAGAGCATTACTTTTACGAGAAGATGGAGCCAGGCGGCGGCCATCATCACATGGTGTGTGCGGCGACTGGAAAAATCATCGAGTTTTGGGACGCTGACCTCGACGAGCGGCTCCGCCGAATCTGCCAGGAGCACAACTTCCGCCCCAACTTCATCTCGATTCAGATTCAAGGCCTCAGCGAAGAGGCACAGAAGCTTGAGCAGGAGACGACCTTTTTCTAGTCGATCAACTCCAACCTAAATTGAGCGATTCTCACCGGCGATCTGCACCAATCTCTTGCGCCCTGGAGGCTTGCGCCAATGCTCGACGTACCGAAGGGTACGCCTCCGCTTGTCGCAAACACCAGAACATCAAGATCTCGGCACATCTCATCCGGCAGAATCGCTCAGTTTAGGTTCAACAAATATCGCTTTCAACAATAATGGCACCGCATCAAGCGGTGCCTTTTTATATTCATCCATGCGGTGGCGAAGGTTTGTGCCTTCTTCCTCTAGTTGGAGGCGAGTCTTACTCGCGCAATTCTCCGCTTACCAACCTGTACAAGGATCGGTTGGTCCTCGGACAGCGTCAACGTCGCTTTAGCTTCGCGAACCTGCTCCCCGTCCACCTTGACCGCGCCTTGTTTCATGAGGCGTCGCGCTTCGGAGTTTGAAGCCGCCAGGCCGACTTCGGCAACGATCTTCGATAGTAAGGCGTTGTTCATATCTGCCGCTACTTCGAGTTCCGGTATGTCCTGTGGTAGGTTCTTCGCGGAGAAGACTTGTTCGAACTCTTGGCGGGCGGCTTCGGCAGCGTCGGCGGAGTGGAACTCAGTGACGATGTTAGTAGCGAGTTCTTTCTTGACATCCATTGGGTGTCGGCGACCAGTTTCGACGTCAGCTTGAAGCGCGTCGATCTCGTCAGACTCCCGATCGGTCAGGAGCAGCCAATAGCGCCACATCAACTCATCGGATACAGACATGAGCTTGCCGAACATCTCATTTGGAGGATCCTCGACGGCTATGTAGTTGCCAAGCGACTTCGACATCTTCTCGACGCCGTCCAACCCCTCCAACAGCGGTGCCGTCATTACGATCTGAGGTTCCAGACCTCTCTCACGCATCAAGTGCCGTCCGACGAGTAGGTTGAAGAGCTGGTCCGTCCCTCCCATTTCGACGTCCGCTTCAAGTACCACCGAATCATAGGCTTGGGCGAGAGGATAGAGAAACTCATGCAAGGCAATCGGCTGCTGTGCCTCGTAGCGCGTTTTGAAATCGTCCCGTTCGAGCATCTGCGCTACCGTGACCTTGGCCGCCAGTCGGATCCAATCTGCCGAGGAGAGTTCTCCCAGCCAGCGCGAGTTGAAATCGATGACTGTGGTCTCGGGATCAAGCAGCTTGAAAATCTGGCGCCGGTAGGTTGCCGCATTCTCGACAATTTCCTCCGGACTCAGCTGAGGACGGGTTGCCTTCTTGCCTGTCGGATCACCGATCAAAGCCGTAAAATCTCCTATCAAGAAGACCACTCGGTGGCCGAGCTGTTGAAAATGGCGCATCTTTCGCACCACGACCGTGTGGCCTAGATGGAGATCAGGTGCGGACGGATCAAAGCCGACTTTCACCGTGAGCGGCTTTCCGGTTTCCAGCGACCGCCTCAGTTTGGTCTCGAGTTCGGCCTTCGGCACGACATCGACACAACCCTTTGTCAGATAGCCAATTTGGCGATCAAGATCCGCACTATCAACCATTTTCCTTGCTCCATCGGCGGTGGTTCCACCGGGCAGTTACTGTACTGGACCTGTTCCCGCTTCGTCCAGCTCCGCGCTTTCATGACGACGAGGTCAGCGGTCCATGTTCTTCTGTTCGATGGATCGAATCGGTAGGACGCCGGCACCGGTGACGCGCAGAGCAGCGAGATCTCTCCACTGCTCGAGTTGCGCTGTGACCTCTTCACTCTCAACGGTCAACACACGCATCTCATCCTGAGTCCCGAGGAGCCAGGCACGATCACCAGCAGCAACAGCCGCGGCCAGTCTCGCCCTACCGAGTGCACCACTCTGTTCTGCCGCACGTTGCGCAGCCGTCTCACGACGCAGCGGAGCCAACTCAGTTTCACTGGTCGCTACGGTAAGCTGCGGCCACAGCTCGGCTACTTGGATTTCCACATCATCAAGATTTGCTTCAGCCGTCGCTAGCAGCAACAGAACCTCGCGCCCCGGCACAAGAGGCGAGATG
>JAAESQ010001618.1 GCA_024229275.1 bacterium
CCATCAGAAGGGTCTCTCGCATAGCGCATTCTAGCCTGCACTTCTCACCAATTCCTACTGCGACGACAGATAAACCGCACCATGTCGTGCTTTTCGCAACTCGCCATTCTCCAGCCCACGCTGGCACTCTGGGCCCACGCCTTCAGCGTGACCGTCCTGCGGACGGTGCGCGAGGTCCCTACGCACCAGCACCTCCGAGCCAAAGGCGAGGAGACACGCAGAGGGCGGCATACCGCCCGAACGTAAGTGCGCCTGCGGCGGTCGAGTTGCAAAAATCCCAACATGGCACGGCGTCTCGGCAGTCTCGTTACGAAATCGGTGAGAGGTGCAGGCTAGCGCTTCCGCTCACAAAGTCCCTGATGGGGTCCTGAAGAGTCAGGATCGGCTGCGAATGCCCACACCCTCTGCAAACGTTGGCGTCGACATGAGGATGGCCCCGGCCGCCGGCACAGATGGGGACACTGAAAGTTGCTGTTTCAACGTTTATCCAACTGCTATTGGATAAGGTACAGAGGTACCGTGGATGGGTCGTCGGAGGCGTCCACCACGAAGAGGGTGGCGGCAATGCGCCCGGGTCCATTCAATAGCTTGACCCTCACCTGGCCCTCGTTTAGCGACGAAAGCTGTGCCAGCTCGTACACCAGATCGTTGATCTGGTGGTTCGAGTAGGGCGCAAGGTCGTACTCGCGTTGCCCAAGGATCTCACCAAGGCGGTTCATCAACGTCACTTCGACTCGGGCCGATTCACCCCAAACCTCGTTCAAAGCGAGGTTGCTACGAGCTCCCTCGCCCTTGATGACGCCAACGCCGTGGACTTCGGCGTGGACCTGCTTCATCACTTGGTCCGCGCCAATGGGGACCATGCCGTGGCCATAGGCACCGCCACCTGAGGCCGAGGTCATGGTGCGCGACGATACCACCAACACCGGTGAAACTACCTCCAACGATCCTGCGCCAGCGCTCGCAAACGTGGTGACCACCACGTCTTCAATGTTTCTGCATTCTCCAGCGGCGAGGGTCATTTGCGCCCGCTGGAAGTCCGTTGCTCCGTTCGCACCACGAGGGGTGTAATAGAGGTCCGTGAGAATCTCCGACGCGCTGGGATTGCCCACGGTCAGCTGGGAGGTCCAGTAGGAGCTTCCGAACCCACGGACATGGGCCACCTGGGCGATGACCTGCCCAGTGGCGTGGAGCGGCCGTTCCTGCACGCTGTTGCCGCCGATGGCAACCCGGATGTTGTCGACGAAGAATCTGCCATCGAGGTCCCCGTCATGGCCGGTACCGAACAAAAAGGCACCGATCCCACACCCGGATTCGCCATGGGCCTCATCACTTGCGATAAGACTGCCGTCCAAGAAGAGGTCATAGGTGCCAGCGTCGAGGTCGAAGTGTACCTGAATAGGGTAAGCGCGGCCGGTGGAGTACGAGGTGTGGCCGCCGATGCTGTCTCCGTCTCTTGCCTGGGCCGTGCCAGCCTCGTAGAAGCCCAAAGAGAGCATGTTGCACGCCGAGGTCCCTCTTTCTCGCACCGAAACATAGAAATTCTCAAAGGCGGGGAACCAGAGCTCAGCCGAAAGGGTCAGGCTGCCGCTGCTGATCTCCTGCTGGTCGAGAAACTCAAAGCGAACGCTACCGGAGTAGTAGTCATTGTTGTCGGAGATTTCCAGGCTGGGACTCGCGAACGGCCCGCTGCGTACCGTAGCGATGACAGCTGAGTCCACGTGGATGGGCTCGCCGAGCGCTGCACCTCCGACACCTATGGCCGCATCCAACGTCTTGTCGTTGAAATCTGCCTCGAGCACAACCTGTGCCGATGCAAGGGCAACCGAAGCGATGACCACGACCAAGAACGATGCACCACAACTCAGAATCTTCGGTAACATAAGCTGCCTCCGTTTTTTTTGAATCGGCACCTGAATGCAGGGCCGGCGCAACCAGCAAGATGCGCCACAGAAAGCTTGAACAGGCGCCCACAGACGTTGACTGAATGCACTGAAAATCAGTATGAGCCGGGTGCGCCAGATTCCAATGGATCAACGCGCCAACAACATGGACGAATGCGCCAAAAGCGGCACCCCAAAAAATTAGGGAGGTGACCGCTAAGGCCCGACGCGACTGATTCGGCGGAAACTGCGAGGAAAGGGCGATGTCCGGCCTTGCTGCCAAACGTTCACCCACTCATCCTGGTCGGGCACTGCACCAACAGGATGCGAGTAAGAAGCAGAGGAGGATTCCTTTCGAGTTATCGTGTTGTCTCGGGCCTGGGCAGCGAAATGTGAAGAGAAAGATCATTGTTAGTACCAGGACCTATACTTTCACGTGCTCGGGACCTTTGTCGCGATACTAACAACCGGCACAGAGATTAGATATGGTGGCTGCTGTGTTCGCGGTGAGCAGGGGCAGCGGCAGTGCCTTTGGAACCTTTGGACGTACCCCCTGACGGCAGTCCATGTCAACCTCCTGAGGTTCCAAAGCCTGGCATCGGCTACGGCCCGGTGGGAGAGAAGAATGATACGTATCGGTCACACCTACAACTTGAAAGTCATCAAGCTGGTCCCGCCGGGCGCGTTTCTCGATGCTGGCGAGCTCGGTGCGGTGTTGCTGCCCAAAAAACACTGCCCGGAAGATCTTGCATTCGACGATCTGCTGCCGGTCTTTCTCTATCTCGACTCTCAGGGACTAGCGATCGCAACGACTCAGAGGCCACGAGCCGAGGTAGGTCAATTCGCCTATCTGGAGGTTCTGGAGAATTCAAAGTTCGGTGCATTTCTCGATTGGGGACTCGACAAGGACCTGTTGGTGCCGTTTGGTGAGCAGCATCGACCGATGCCCGCAGGCAGTCGCTGCATCGTGCACGTATTCGTGAGCGAGGTTGATGGACGAATACTGGCGTCATCGAAGATCGAGAAGTTCCTCGAGGACGGCAGACCTCATGACTTTCAGGCGGGACAGCCCGTTGATCTCATCGTCGCCAACAGCACGGATCTCGGATTCAAAGCGGTGGTCGACCACAGCCATTGGGGTGTGCTCTACAAGAACGAAGTGCATGAACGGTTGAGCTTTGGCCAGAGCAGACGTGGATTCGTCAAGCATGTTCGACCAGACGGAAAAATCGACCTGACGCTCGAGACCGGACAGGAGTCCAGTGACAGAGGCGCTCAGGCAATCTTGAAGTACCTGGAAGATAATGATGGGTTCGCGGCGGTCCATGACAAATCAGACGCCGAGTTGATCCTCAGTGTGTTTGGCATGACCAAAAGAACCTTCAAGAAGACGATCGGCGGCCTGTACAAGAGGCGTGTCATCACCATCGACGCAGACGGCATTCGTCTCGTCAAAAACCGAGCTGAATAGGCCGCCAGTACAGGTCTGCCCGACACCTTTACGGCACCTTCATAGCAACCACCCATCATCGAATCGTTGGAATCGTCTGACCCACCTATGCCCACGGTTTCGTACGCGAAACGTAATGAGGCTCACTTCTTGTCGCGTTGGAACCCACGATTGTCGCGTTTATCCATGGCCTTGGAGCCGACGTGGCCCGACAATCGGCCCAGGAGATACGATATGAACACCGGCAGTGCAAAAACCCGTCCATCCCGCCAGCTCGTCAATATCGCGTCGACCCTCGTGACCGGTCTTCTCTTGACCGCGCTCGCGGCCCCGTGCACAGCCAATCCGTGGAACAACGATTGCCTGCCCGATCTGTGGGTCATTGAGCGTCACCAGACCGCCTCCGGCCAGACCAGAGCCCACATCCTCAGCGGTGAGGACATGTACTCGTCATTTCTGCTCCACGCCACGACCTCGCTCTCCGAAACTGGGAAAGAGCATGCCTTCGAGTTCCTGCTCGGTGATTTCAACCACGACTCCATGCTGGACATCTACGTCATCGAAAAGACAGGTACGCGCAGCGGACGAACCGAGGTGCACGTGCTCAACGGGGCCGACTTCTACCGATCCTTCCTAATAGCCGGAATCGAGACGGCCCTCGGCGATACCGGTTCGGACGCCAGCTGGCAGTTTCAGCTTGCCGATCTCAACGGAGATCGGGTGAGCGACCTCTATGCTATTCAGAAGAAAGGCACGACGAGCGGCAGGACCGAGGTTCACGTTCTCGACGGCGCCGATCACTTCCGATCGTTTCTCCTCAACACACCGACCACGATTGCCGAAATCGGAGACGAACGGTCCTGGATCTTTCTCGTTCACGATTTCAGCGGCGACCGGGTGCCTGACCTGTACGCCATCCAGCGCGCCCGGACGAGAAGCGGTAAGACCGAGGTCAACATTCTCGATGGAGCGAGCCGGTTTGGGGCGTTGTTAATCCACGCATCACCCATCGCCCTCGCCGAAACCGGGGGGGGCGATGACTGGTGGTTCTCCCTCGCCGACCTCGATGGCGACGGCGTTCGCGATCTCTATGCGGTGGAAAAGATGAACACCCGCAGCGGTCAGACCGAGGTCCATGTCCTCAACGGAGCCGATCTCTTCCAAGCCCTTCTCCTACACGGCGCAAAGACGCCCATCAGTGAGACCGGCGACGACGCCGCGTGGATCTTCCTCGCCGCGGGCTGCGAGGACGCGAACCCACCTGGCCAGCAGAAGCCATAAACGCGCCAGGCGTGCATTTGGGTAAGCCG
>JAAESQ010001619.1 GCA_024229275.1 bacterium
GAACGGCCAGGTGCACATCCTCGACTATAAGCCGGACGCCAAGCATGTGAAGCCAATCGAGCAGCTCATGATCTATGCGCTCGCGCTCGCACGACGATCCCACATGCTGCTCTACCACTTCCGCTGTGCGTGGTTCGACGACCGCAACTACTACGAGTTTTATCCGCTTCACGTCGTACACAAACGAAAGGGAAACGAGACCGACGAGCGATGACGCACGTCACTGCACAAGAGCCGACAGGGTGCGCACCTCCACGGATCGCTGAGTCGCGTCTGCAAAAACAGGTTGGGACATATCCAGAGCTGCTTCAAAGTTTCAAATGATAAAATGAAGTTTAACTCATAATTTCATTTAAACAGATGAAATATTGAACATATGAAGTTATTATCAAAAGAAGTTTTATAGGGAGCCCGCAATGGCCAACATTATTTCAATCCTCAATCCCAAAGGCGGCTCCGGTAAGACCACGCTGTCCATCCACCTGGCCCGCGCTCTCCATAACAGCCGCCACAAAGTTCTCCTGGTTGATACTGACAAGCAGGGCAGCGCCCGTGATTGGAATGAGGCAGGAGAAGGGACGGGTGGTTTCCCTGTCGTTGGTCTGGACAGACCCACCCTCGACAAGGATGTTTCCTCCCTCGCAGAGAATTACGGCTGGATCATCGTCGATGGCGCTGCCAAGCTCGAGAAGATGATCGCAAGCGCCGTTAAGGCTGCCGACCTGGTGTTGATTCCGGTGCAGCCGTCGCCGCTCGATATCTGGGCGTGCGATTCCCTCGTTGAGATGATCCAGGCCCGCCAGCATGTAACCGATGGAATTCCTGCTGCCGCGTTCGTCGTCTCCCGCGCGAAGAAGGGAACCGTTCTTGCTCGCGAGGTCTGCGATGCCATTACCGCGTACGGCTTCCCCATCCTTCATGGGGCCGTTCATGACCGGACGATCTTCGCCCGGTCGATGACCGACGGTTCCACCGCTATCGACGATGAGCCTAACGGTTCCGCTTCCTTCGAGATCAACCACCTCTTGAAACAGATCATGGAGGCCTTCCAATGACCACCAAGCGACTTCAGATCAAGAAGCGGGATACGGGACACCGTCCGTCACAGAGTGCCGAACTGACTGAGCTCGTGACCCAGGGAGAGCAAGTTCGGCTCAATGTCCAGATGAGCAAATCCAAGCGCCAGACGCTCAAGGCCAAAGCAGTGATGGAGGGGCGGACAGTCCACGAAATAATCAACCAGCTCGTGGATGAGTATCTGAACCAGTGATACCGGTTTCTTTACTTCCTTTTATCATCTTATCATTTTATCATTCCACGAGGGTAGGCGCTTCTTCCGCCATATGTCTCGGTCACTGTCCGCCGCGTTCACACATTCGCTGCGTCTGACAACGACAGACATCGCTCTTCATTGTCCGCCGTCGTTGTTCTGCGTGACACGCTACTGATTGCATGCACGTTGTCCGCCCCTGTCGAACACATTGATTCATAATGTTTCCCTTGGTTTTTGTGCATGGGTTTGAGTTACGCTGTCGTCGGCTTCTGTCTCTCCCTCGCGCTTCTCCCCCATGTAACGCGCTTACTGCTTCCATGATTCATTGACACACGTCTCGCAGCGTGTCTCATTTGCCGAGAGCATCGCGAAGGGTGAGACCGTGTTTGAGTCTAACGCTGATCGTAAAGCTGTTTCGGAGCTTGAGGCTATCTGTCTTGAGATACAGGACTTCCTTGGTGTTCGTATTTCGCAACAAGTACGGAGGAGTGCATGAGCGGGAAGCGCGCGTCGAGGAGTGGGTTACCCCACGTCTTCTCCCGACACCGAGTCTGCGGGTGCCACAAAGCGCCTCACCATTGATGTATCGGTAGAGCTGCACCGCAAGCTCAAAGTGCGCGCAGCGGAGGAGGGTGTTCGCATGGCTGATCTGGTGCGACAGTGGATTCAGCACAACCTCTGACCGTCACGTGCTACTCAAGATCGAGCGCGCGCTGCGGATTCTCCTGGAACGTAAAGCGGAGCGACTGTACTTGCCGTTTACGGCGTAACGGCTCCCACGTGATATCGAGGTTCGCCTTCGTGCGCAGCTCTAGCACGGCTGGCTCGATAACCCGTGCCTTGAGGTTCGTGAACCGGTCGTACTTCCCTTCTAGCTCGAAGAGCATCTTGAGTTCATCGACACTGATCACCACCGTGCCGGTGCCTTTGAACTGCATGAGGAGCTCGAAGAGTCGAATGCTGTAAATGGAGTTGACCGTCGATATCTGCTTGAGGATGTACGTGGTGAACTGCTTGTGGAGGAGGGTGATGTACGGTGCTACGTGCTGCGTGAATACAAGCTCCACGTGCCCCTGCCCGTCGTGGTACTCGATGGATTGCACCCACCGAAACCGGCCGTAGCGTCTTCCCCGTTTGTCATACGTTTTGATGTCGCGTTCGTAGATTCGCTCGGTTGCTTCTTTGAGTGCCGTGTACGCCGTTGATCGATCTGACACTCTGTACATTTCCGCAAAATCTTCGACGGTAATGCGCATCGGTTTGATATCACCGTCGCGTGTTTTCGGTATCGGTTTCCTCGGATCAAGTTGTGCGATGCACGAGAGGATGAGGCGCTGTTCGTTTATCGTGAGCTTGTAGCTTGCGCGAACCAGCTCATTTGATTTTGTGATAGTACGGTTCGTTTCCATTCTACAGCGGACTATACCTGTAGCGTGTATCTTTTTGCTACATCTTTACTTCCCGTATGCACTTGCCTGTGGATAGTGCTTGGCATCCGTAGCACGTCTGTGGATAGTGCTTGGGTTATGTAGCAGTTTGCTTGGGATCTGTAGCACGTGTGCTTGGGATCTGTAGCAGTTTGCTTGGGATCTGTAGCACGAAAAAATATGCCCTTCTCTCTAGCCCGCGCCACCACTGAGTTTGCGCGAGGTGGGTGTTTCCTTAAAAACAAGA
>JAAESQ010001620.1 GCA_024229275.1 bacterium
CTCATCGTCGCTGGTGGCAGATCGATATTTCGCATCCGCGGCACGATATTGAGCTGTGAGGTTGGCTGGCATCTGGTTTCCAGTTTAGCGTGCCTTTTCGGGAGAGGTGGTGAGTTGGGGGGGAGATTGCTGAGGTTGCGGAGACAGAGATAGGGAACAGAGGCAGATACAGAGCCAGATTCAGGACTCAGATACAGAATCAGAAATCAGAGCCAGAGGGGCCATGCGCTATTGGTCTGTAGTGGCTTCGAGGCATGGTCGCCTCGGGTTGTTCATGTGGGGGAGTGTGTAGCCGTCGAGCCTGACGGAGTCAAGGGCGAGCCGGCGTAGGAACGCCGGTCGTTCCGACCCTTGACACCGCCAGCCGCGACGGCTTGTGAGGGAGTCATGAACAACCCGGAGGTGACCATGCATGACTCGCAGCCCAGAACGGACCTCATCGCTTACACCGTCGCGCTTGAAGCGGCTTCACTGACCTTGGCTCTTGTGAGAAGAGTTCCCGCCCCGTTCAAGTCTCTGTCAGATCAGGTGATTCGAGCTGCTAGCTCCGTAGCTGCAAACCTCAACGAAGGAAACGGTAGGTTCGGTCGCGATCGTTTCAACCATTGGCGGATTGCCTATGGTTCGGCGAAGGAAGTGGATACATTCCTTAGACTCCTGAGTGGAGCAGGTGTCGTTAACAGTACTCAAGCAAAGGAAGCAGCAGCCCTATTCGACGAAGCTCGAGCAATGACGTGGCGGCTCCTAAATCCCAGGTAATCAACAACCAGTGTCGCACCAAACGCGGCACTGGCTATTTCTGAAATCTGATTACTTCCTTGGATGAATCAACCGCCAGGTCATTGCCCGGACACTATCAAAGAGGTCAAGAGCAATCTTTGTTCTAGATTTGTTGAGTGCGCCAGCTTGGAGTAGCAACTGGAGGTGGACGTCAACTTCTTTTGCAGAAGCGTAGGCAATCCTCCAGTGATGTGTTCGGTCTCTTCCACTGCGCCCATGTCCTTCAGAGATATTCGCAGGAACCGAACTTGCGGCTCTGACGACTTGATCGGCGATTGATTTGAGTGGGGCCGGTACGCTGCGAACAAGAGAGATTGCGATGCCGGCGGCCTTGACGGCGTATACCTGTGCTTGGAGCGGTTGATGCATGGTCACCTCCTGGTGGTTCATGTCTCACCCCAAGCTGGAGTGGCATCCGGTGTCAAGGGTCGGAACGACCGGCCCTTCGAG
>JAAESQ010001621.1 GCA_024229275.1 bacterium
GATTCGCTCCGGCGGGGTGGTAGGGGCAGCACGGTGACAAGGATGCGCTGAGCAACTGGAGAAGCCGTCCTCGTCCCATCGAGAAATCGATGGAGCAAGGTAGGTCGTATAACCGGCATCCACCGGGAAATCGATCGAAGACGAGACGGTGGCGGACGGGTCCGTAGTGGCGATGAAGCGGGGTAACTCTCGTGGAGCGAAGGGGCCCTACTGTTCATGACTTCTTCGCCAACACGGAAGGCAGGGGCGAAATGACAAAGACGCCTATCAATCTGCAAGACCTGAGACGAAGAATATACGCCAAGGCGAAGGCAGAACCGTCATGGCGCTTTTGGGGATTGTACGTGCACGTCTGCAAGATCGAGACGTTGCAAGCCGCATACAAGCTCGCCAAGGCGAACAACGGAGCCCCAGGAATGGATGGGGTGACGTTCGAAGCCGTAGAGAGCGCGGGGCGTGAGGAGTTTCTCGAGCAACTGCGCGAGGAGTTGGTGTCCGGTACGTAC
>JAAESQ010001622.1 GCA_024229275.1 bacterium
GCATGAGTGAATGATCACCGTTCATCACAGCGCGGTGCAGCAGAGTCCCCCCGTGATGACCGGCTAATGGATCGACCCGGGCGCCGTGTGACAACAGTAGTCCCGCGATCGGTAGGCTGGATTCTTTTGATTGACACTCCGTAATCATTGCCAAAGCGGTGTGTCCATTGTGGTCTTGGGCGTCGATGGGAGCGTCAATCGAAAAGAGGTATCCGACGGCTTCCAGGTTGCCGGCACGGACGGCCGCATGGAGTGGGGTGAGTCGCCATCGACCTCCCGCGTTCGTGACACCAAGACAAGTTGGATCCGCGGTCACCATCCGTTCCAGGAGAGAGATCTCGCCGATTGCCGCGGCGTGATGCACGGAAGGTTCCACGCCTAGCGCGAGTTTACTAGGTCCATAGGCGCAATCCGCCTCAAAGCCCCGTGAATAGGTGAGTTCAGGGGGAACTGTCTGTATACACAAACGGGGGTTTGTCGGGCACGATCTGGCGGAAGAAATCCGTGGCATCCTTGTTTCCGGTCTCGAGTTGCCAGGCCGTGCGCGGTCGCCCCCTTTTTTCTCCGGCGGATCGGAGAACCATGACCAGCCGAACGGTGGAGAGCAGTTCGAGGAGACCGGACAGCCCCTCGGTGCGTTGCCGTTTGCGAGCCTCCCACTCAACGACCCGGGCCAGCAGCAGCGCCAGCAGACAGAGGAAGGTATGGACGTGGATCTTGTGATCGGTCCAGTGGTGCTGTGACCGAATGGCCAGGTGCTCGTCGTCCTTGCATTGGCGGAACACAGCCTCGACGTGATGCTGGCCGCGGTATGCCCACACAATGTCCTCGGTAGACCACTCATCGCGGTTGGTGAGGAGAATCCGCTTGCCGAAGACTTCGGTCTCCAGGTGCGTCCGTGCCTGCTCATCGACCCAGTAGCGCAGCCGGTCGGCGCCGTTGCGCTCCGCGTCGAATTCCACGTGCAGTACCTCGTGGATGTACTGGCCGGTACGCAACTCGTCGATCCGCTTGCGCGTGGACTCCTTGGTGCGCGGCCCGGAGCGTGGCTTGGATAGTTGTTTCTTCCACTCGGCGAGGGCCTTGAGACGCTGTCCAAGGTGTTGCTGGAGACCGCGGATCTGCCCGGCGCGCAACTGCTCGCTGATCAGGAGCACCACGGTTCGTTCGGCGCCCCATATCTCCCGGCGCAATCGATGCACCGGGACGTCCTGAAGACGACTGTCGCCGCCGATCGGAGTGTAACTGCTTGACGGAATATCCATCAGTGCGGAGTGGTGAGCTGGCGTCAACGACGCGACATAGCCAAAGGGTGCCTCGTCGACCAATGCCTGATTGGCCTTCGACATGTTGCCTTTGTCGTAGACGACGGTGAGATCTTCCAGGTCGAGCGAGATATCCGCCAGCCTCCGTCTGATCTGGCTGAGGGAATCCGGAAACAGCTTGGAGTCGACCTTGTTGCCTTCGTAGACCTGGCTGCAGAGAGGGATCTGTCCATCGCGAGAAACCAGCAAGGCCAGGCTGAACAAGCGCAGATCAGTGCGTTTCTGCTTGGACTTGCCGCGCTGGGCCAGCTTCGATCTGGTGTTGGTGGAGGCAATGTAGGTAAAGAAGTTGGTGGTGTCGTAGAGCAGCGTGTCGAGTTGGATGCCCAACTGGCGGACCACGACGCCAGTCAGTTCGTCCTCGATGGCCGACAGTGCTTCGAGGCTCACACAGTTCATCTGGTCCCAGAAGAACTGCGAGGTGAGCCGGTCCGGCTTCAAGCCGGGGAAGAGGCGATGCAGCGACGTCTCCGCCGCCCAGGCGGACCACCCGCGTTTGGAGCGGGGACGGACCGCCCGGTTGATCGCGCCCAACAGTAGCGTGGTTCCCACGGAGGGATCGCGATGCTGCTGCCGTGGGACATGCTTGTCGATCAGGGAGACGATGCCGAGACGATGAGCGGCCGCGGTGAGAGCAGCGACATCGCCGTGCTGGAAGGAACGGACGTGCCAGCGGCCGGCCGGAGCCTCCAGGAGCCGGTCGAGCAAAGCGTCGGCCGTGCCCAGGTAGAGCACGGGTACGGCGCGTGGCTTGCCGTTGACCCGGCGGGACTCGACGATACGCCAGTAGGTACGCCCATTGACGACATGCCGCTGCAGGCTGGCCATATGTTTTGTGTATACACTAGATCCATCGAGAGAGTCAAGAGAAAACAGACGCCCAACACTCCACTGATTCATCGACCATTCAGCGCATGTTTCCCGTGGGACCGAACATCAATGTTTTGTGTATACGCTATCGAATAGCAAGAAAAAGCCCGCAACGCCCCTCTGACAGCGGCTTTGCGGGCCTCCCGCAGGCTCAACTTGCTCAGATTTCTAGTAAACTCGCGCTAGCGAAATGAGCCAGCGAGCTATCTCCACGCGACCGGAAAACGCCGCGCCATCCAACATGCTGTGGCCACCGTGATTCGAGTGGCGAGGGTCCGCGCCGTGCGCTATCAACAACTCGACAAGATCCAGACGCCCAGTCGCGATTGCATCACCGAGCGGGACATTTTGGTGTGTGTTGGGAGCGTTGACGATCGATGGCTCCGCTGTGGCTATTTCGGCCACTCGCGGCAAATCGCCCCTTTCGATCGCATCGATAAGTTGACGGCGCAAGTCTCGGCGGTTCATCGGAACGTCTCAGAAGTATCGGATTCCGC
>JAAESQ010001623.1 GCA_024229275.1 bacterium
CGGTACGATCAAGGTGTACGTCCATGCCGTCGCCAAGTTTGCGCGACACTTCGGACAGTCGCCAGATACGCTGAGCGGGGAAGATGTTCGCGCGTATTTCGTCCATCTCCTCGACCGAGGCATAGTGAGATGCCCCCGGTTTGACGGACACTCCAACTGCTTGATTTTGTCAGTTAGAATCAAGCGAGGGAGGAGTGTGTCATGTCGAGGAAGCAGACTGTTCGGAAGCGTCGAGAGTACAGTTCGGATCTGAAGGAGGAGGCGGTCCAGATGTTGCTGGACGGCCATTCGGCCGAGTCGGTGGTATCCAACCTGGGGCTCAGCAGGACGAGCCTGGTCTACCGCTGGAAGGCGAAATATCTGAAAGCAAGCGGCCCGGCAGCCGACAAGTTGGATGCTCGGGTGGCTGAACTGGAAGAGGAGTTGCGTCGCGTGGAGCGGGAACGCGACATCCTAAAAAAAGCCTTGGCCATTTTCAGCCAGAAGACATAAGCCGGGTATACGCGGTGATGGCCGATTTGCAGGAAGAGGGTTTTCCGGTAAGAGCGTCGTGTGACTCGCTGGGCGCGAGCCGCTCCGGCTACTACGCCTGGAAGCAAGGCCGCCGGAGTAGCCGGGCCGAAGATGACCGGCGCTTGATGCCTCAGGTGCGAGCGGTCTTCCGGGAGCATAAGAGACGTTACGGCGCGCGTCGGATTGCCCGTGAGTTGTCGTCTCATGGAACGCCATGCGGCACGCGTCGGGTGGGGCGTCTGATGCGGGAGATGGGGCTTGAAGCAATCCAGCCGAGATCGTTCCGGCCTCGGACCACGGAGAGCCGCCATCGCCTGGGATACAGCCCGAATCTGCTCCTAAACGCTCCCCTGCCGGCCGACGTCAATCGTGTGTGGGTCGGTGATATCACCTATGTGCCTCTAGCTGAAAATGGCTTCCTCTACCTGGCCCTCTTGATGGACTTGTATTCGCGTCGGATCGTCGGCTGGGAACTCGACGCGAACATGAAGGAGTCTCTAGTGTTGTCCGCGTTGCGTTTCGCCATCACCGGCCGCCAGCCAAGCCCTGGCCTGATCCATCACACCGATCGCGGCGGGCAGTACGCCGGCAGTGACTACCGCCGGGTCCTGGCACGTGCCCGGATGCTCCAGAGCATGAGCCGCGCGGACGACTGCTACGACAACGCGTTCATGGAGTCCTGTTTCGGGACGATCAAGCGAGAACTGGAAATGGAACGTTACCAAAGCGAGGCGATTGCCAGAAAGGAGATCTTCGACTACATCCGCTATTACAACACCAGGCGGCTTCACTCGTCGTTGGGTTACTTGACGCCCGTCGAGTTCGAGGCTATCAAGCAAGCATCCCTGGAGACCCAGAGCGGCCCACGGAGGCGAAAATCAAGTTCAAGTTGCTCGTATGAAATGGAAAATCAACCGGAACCCAACGAGTGAAGCAGCCTCAGCGTCCGCGCGAGACCCTTGGAATGGGTCTCGCGGGCCGCTACCCCTCCATTTGGAGGCAACCCTGTTCTAAGCAGTCAGAGTGTCCACAGAAACGGGTACACCCCACAATCTCCTCTCCCAATCCAAGCACTGCTTGCGAGCAAGCAGTGGCACAATCCCTTCGTCAACGGGCTGCTACATCACTGTGCGCATCAGTGAACAGATCTTGCTCGGGCGGACAACGCCTCGACGGCCGGCGTCGGATTATCGTCTTCGCAGACGACGCGGAAGCCGACGTCCCAGACACCTTGCCACCAAGGGTAACTCAAGCGGTACGTGTCGCGGC
>JAAESQ010001624.1 GCA_024229275.1 bacterium
AGAGCGCGAAGACATCGCAAAGAAGTAAATGCTAAGAGAGGAATTGAACAGGAGGAACCGGAGGTCACGGAGATTAGAATTCCCCCTCTGCTTCCTCTGCGTGCTCCTGTTCAAGAATTCACGTGCCTGTCGGCCTGGGAACGCGCCGGGTTTCTCAGAAGTGGTTTTCCTGCTACCTGTCTAACCGTCTGCCATTCGTACTCATCACCTCCATGCCAGGTTGTTTCGCGAATTGATGGCAGAGAGCCTAATGAATCCCTGTGTCATCTGGGCGTTGATAGGTGTTCTTGAGCTGAGAGTTGAAGTTCTCGCCGACATCGAGTGATCTTTCAGGGATTCATTGACTCTGTAGGTGGTCTTCTTCCGAAACTGATGACTAACCTGCCCGATTGTCAATGTGCCCCTGGCCGAGCTGTGATCCTGGTCTTTCTGAAATCCAGAGCCGAAGCGGCCACTCAACCCAAACCGTAGATCTGTTTAGTGGCACAATGGCAGGCATGCTGATGGGGAGGCCGAATGATCGAGACACCTGATCCTCAAGTGCCGTTGACGAGCCCGTGCCCGTGCGGTTCGGGACGGAAGTACAGACGCTGTTGCTGGCCGAAGGAGAAGCGACGCGCGGCTGAGGCAAGGGCGGCGATCCATGGGATTACCCCGCAGGTCGGAGCGTATGCAACGAGCTTCGAGGAAGAGCTGCCGGAATTCGAGAGCATCTTTTTCGGACCGATGAAAGAGCGTTTCAGCAAGGAGGAACTCGGCGAGTTCATTCGTTTGGCCGATGATGCGGTCAAGGTCACGTTCTTCGATATCCTTGCGGCCGACTACGTGATGTACAACGGCCGGACTCCGATCGACGTATTCCTTGACGATCCGAAGGCGAGCGGTCATATCCACCCGGCCGCTCGAGAGTATGTCGAAGGCTGGGGTCGGGCGTCGATGAGCCTTTATGAGGTGCAGGACCTGATTCCTGGGGAGTCCCTGGTGCTCAAGGACCTGCTGACACGTCGTTCGGTGACGGTTCTGGAGCGGTCGGCCAGCCAGAGCCTTCTTAAGTGGAGCGCGCTGTTCACCCGCGTCGTCCGGATCGGAGACGTCGGACTCATCACGGGGCCCGTCCTGGAGGTACCGAGACGCAAGCTGGAATGGGCCATCGACTCACTGAAGCGCGCCAAGGACGAACCCGGCGACAGATCCGTGACTTGGGCGCGTTTCTTCAAGAAGCACTGGGACTACATTCCCTTTTTGTGGTTTCTGATGTGGGTGTCCCCACACAAGGGAATGGAACTCGTCAACATCGACGGCGATGAGCTACGCGAAATCTCGGTCGAATATACGCTAGTTCCAGGTGGAGGCGCCCGAGCATCGGCTCGGCTGAATGCGATGGAGGAGCTGAGTGAAGGTGGCCGGGAGAGCTGGAGCTGGATTGAGGACCGTGATCGGGGGACGATGGAGAATGTGTCTGTAGCTATGGTTTCCCTCGAGGGCGACACGGTAGTACTGCGTGTCAACTCGAGTGAGCGTGAGTCAAAGGTTCGGAAGCGCGTCGATGACGTGCTGAGCGAACTGGTTGTGAAGGTTGAGCGGTCAGACGAGGTCATCGACATGGAAGCCATGGGACGAGAGGCGACATCCGTGGACGGTGAACAAGAGGGCGATCCGATCCCTCTTGACGTGCAGCGACAGGTTGTTCACGAGATGCTAGCGACCCACTACCGTCGTTGGCTTGACGAGCCGGTTCCGGTACTGGACGATCTGACACCTCGCGAAGCGGTTGCGAAGCGCAGCCACCGGCAACGAGTCATCTCTCTGCTGAAGAACCTCGAGGATGATGCCGCGAGGCGTACTCCGGAAGACCCGGGGGCGAGCTTCAGTTTCAGTTGGCTGTGGAGAGAGTTGAAATTGCGGAGGCCGTAGAAAACTGGAGCGCGAATTGCGGTAGCGCGCCGGGCGCGCCGAATTCATCGCTAGAATACGCTGGTCAACATTCTCTATCGCGAATCGATGTCTCGCACCTTGCCTCGACGAGCCGGGGCATGTTCAGCTAGACTCCATCTGCCATGGATGAGAAGCACCGCGTACTCCTGATCGACCTGGACAACTGCCCTAAGCAAGTAAATGCGCTACCACAATCCCTCGGGGAGTTCACCCGCGTGATCGCTTGTCACCGAGCTGGCGGTGATCCCAAGGTGCCGCTGAGTCTCGTCAGCCTCCTGGCTGGTACGATCGAAGCCGGGCGGCTGCAAATCGTCGCTATGCCCCGTGCGGGGAAGAACGCCGCTGACCTAGGACTGTCGTTCTGGGCGGGACATCTGGCCGCCGAGCTACCCGAGGAGACGGTCTTCGTTGTCCTTTCAAAGGACGGTGATCTCGATCATGTTGTGGACATGCTGCGATCGATCAACCGTCAGGCCGAACGGGTAACCAGGTCATCGTCCGCATCGCCGGAGTGTGGTTCGAACTCGTTGCAGCCGAATCATCCGGCAGCTGACGAGTATTGGGCGAGCCTGCTGCGCATCCCCAACAGTCGTCCAGGGCGGAAGAAAACCCTCCTCAAGAGCATCAAGGCATTCTTTCGACAGCGTCAGCCTCAAGTCAGCTCTGAGGATGTGCTCGCCAGCCTGCTGGAGCGGGGTCTGGTGCAGACTACTAAACAGGGTCGGGTGACCTACTACTCCGACGGCGAGGCCCTGAACGATGTGTTCGAATCAGAGCCCCTCGCTGCCGAGCCAGACAGAGACGGTGACGTACCTTTCTGAGTTGCGGGTAAGGTTTGGGTATCTCGTAAGCAGTCGAGCGTTGGGGCGATTTGAATAACCACCCCAATTTCTCCCCTTTATGAGACTCAAGGTAGGTGAGGAGGAATTGAGCCGCTAAGGACAGCGCAAAGAGGAATAGAAGAACAAGACGAATTGAACAGGAGGTGACGGAGAAATGAGATCCTTCTCTGCTTCTTGTGCGTGCTCATGTTCAAATGATCTCTCATGGGTGCCTTCCTCGACGACTACACCGATCCTTATACAGTAGGACTCGAGGAGAGCAACCCTCATGCTTGTCCTCCTCTGTTTTCTCTGTCTGCTCCTGTTCAAGAATTCACGTGCCTGTCGGCTTGGGAGCACGCCGGCTTTCTCAGATATGATTTTCCCGCTACCCAATTTGCGGCATAGCCGCCAGTCCAGTTCGCCCTACACAGTCATTTCCACTCGTTCTCATCACTTCCCATGCCAGTTCGCTTCGCGAATTGGATGGCAGGGAACCCAATGGATTCCTGCGTCATCAGGGCGTTGATCGTTGGTCTTGAGCCGAGGGTTGAAGTTCTCGCCGGCATCGAGTGATTTACCCGCGATTCATTGACTCTGCAGGTGGTCTTCTTCCGAGACACCCAAAGATAAAGCCATCAGAAATGTCATCCCGAGCGTAGTCGAGGGATCTCCCACTTCAATTAGCAGACTGTATGGTGCTGTATTCAAATAGTTTGCTAGATTCAACGGGAGATGTTTCGACTCCGCTTCGCTCCGCTCAACATGACATTCTTGATGAGTTGTGCAACCGGGAGCGAAGGGATGTTTAACGTTCCGCAGCCGAAGGATCTCCTCTTGATATCTAGAAAAGGCAGTCGAATGCTCCACCGCAATTCAGGCGAGCATTACCGGAACGTGAGATCGCAACTACGCGCGGATTGGGGGTACATTGTTTTGTATTCGGCGCTTCTCAGCCTGTCAGTTCAGAGGAGTTTCTGTGTCGCTCCGCTGTGAATCGACAACAATAGAGCAGCGCCTCAGCGCCACTTACGTGAGCAAGGTCAAAACCCAAGAGATCTTCAAATCGCAACACCCCGACTACCACTTCGCTTGTGGGTGCAGTTTCGTTTCACCAAACCTCTCTTGAAGTTCCCTTCGTGTTCTTCGTGCACTTGGCGGTTCAAAAAACGCCTTTGATTTCTGCACAGACACCGGCGGGATGCTGGACGGCTACGCGTGGATGGCTCGTTTGTCGACTGCCAACGCGGCCTCTTTGATGACCTCAGAGAGCGTCGGATGAGCGTGCACAGTGCGAGCGAGATCTTCGGCACTGGCCGAAAACTCCATCGCGACAACGGCCTCGGCGATCAACTCTGATGCTCGCGGTCCGACGATATGAATCCCGAGAATCCGGTCGGTTTCGGGATGGGCCAGGATCTTGACCATGCCCTGCTCCTGACCGAGGCTTTTGGCGCGACCGTTGGCGCGAAACTGGAAGCGGCCAGTGGCAGGTTTGATCCCTTCCTCTTTCAACTCAGCTTCGGTCTTGCCAACTGAGGCGAGTTCGGGCTCGGTGTAGACCACATTGGGAATGGTGTTGTAATTCAC
>JAAESQ010001625.1 GCA_024229275.1 bacterium
CACCGCATGGGACAGAAAGAGCCGGTGCAGGTCTTCCTGCTGGTGACCGAGGACACCCTGGAGGAGAACCTCCTGGCGACGTTGTCGGCGAAGCACGAGCTCGCCTTGGCGGCGCTCGACGTCGATTCCGAGATCGATCAGGTCGACCTCGCGAGCGGCATCGAAGAGCTCAAACGGCGGCTGGAAGTGCTGCTGGGAGCCGCCCCCGAAGCGCCAGCCGGCCTCCTCGAGCACCCGGCGGATGTGGTCGCGCTCGACGTCCTCGAGACGCAGGGGGCCGGCGCCGGGGAGCTTGGCGGCTTGCGCTTGATCGAGGAGCTCCTCGATCTCCACCGGCGAGCCGCCGGAGAGGATCACCGCCGCGCTCAGCCGTTTGGCCACCGCCCTTTGGCGTAGTCGAGCAACTCTTTGGCCGTCAGCTTGCGAGTGGAGTTCGACGTTCGGAGGTAGAAGACCTCATTGTCCTTCTCGGGCACAAAGGTTGGCCTGGGCGCGGGTGAGACCTCGACCCGACAGATGTCCTTTCCACCGAGCACATGGAATGTCACGCTCAGACATGGCGAGAGGTCCTTGCCGAGCTTACCGAGGAGTAAACCGGTCAGGAAGAGCTCGAAGCCATCGCGGTTCTTTTTCTTCCCCAGGGTCTTGTAGTCGAGCTCCAGCCCAACCGCTGAGCCCGCGTCATCCACTCCGATCAAGAGCGTACCGCCTTCGGCGTTGAGGAATCCCGCCACGGTCTTCAGCACCATTTCCTCGATCACCGGGTTCTTCTTGGCTTGCTTCAGGTCCCAGCGGGCGGTGGACTTGAATTCTACCCTGGCGCTCTCACCGGCGATCAGGATCGGTTTCAGCTCGGGATCCTCGGTCTCCGGCGCCAGGGATCTGTAAGCAGCCAGGGCGGCGTCCTTGGTTTCTTGTGGGACGACCGGGAAGGTCGAGAGGACGTGGGTCAGCTCTTCTTCGGTGAGGCCGTACAGATGGGCCACCAACCCGTCGATCTCTCCTCGCAGGAGTAGCCGATCCTGCGGTTCAGTCGCGGCAACCTCGGGCGACCATGGCGATTTCATGACTTCTTCCCACAGCGCCGAGAATTTGCTGGTTGTGCAGCAGAGGCGGAGAGCTCGCTCGACGAAGGGCAAGATCTTCAGGCTCGCTGCCCTCAGCCGCGGAACAGGCAAGCTGTAGACCAAAAAGAAGGAGAGGTGGTTAGTGACTCGGAAGCGGAGAAGATAGTCGATCAGGTAGCTGTTGAACAGCGCGAGCAAGTAGAGGCGCACGACGGCATCCAAGCCGTCTCCGCCTCGCGGGATCGCTTCCAGGCTCATTGTGTGGGGGCAGAAGACGTTGGGCGGCAATACGGTCGCGATCATGGTTCTTTCGTCGCTGTCCCGCGCCACGTCCCTGAAAGCGAGTCTGTACTTCTGGTATGCCAACTTTTGACCTGTGTCGTTTTCTTTCTTGCCCAGAAGAGCAGCTCGGGCCTCTTCTTCATCAATCCAATATTTGGGTCGTGCAAACTGGTGGCTGAACTGATGGATCATCTTGCCCTCCACCAGAGGTAGTCTTTGCCCCCCGCGTGGCACAACCCGAAAGAGATGGCTATCATTAGTCATATGGAACTCTGTGGCAAGAACCAGATTCCACGAGCCCTTCACAGCTTGTCCCAATAGCGGAAATTTAAAGGTTTTTTCTGCAATTCGTATGTCCTCGGCGCTTTTCCACTCCATCAATGCGAGAGTGTGTGGAGAGAATCTCTGAATGAGCTTTGTGGACAACTTCAGGTGTTCACTGGAGTTGTGAAGGAAGAGCTCCAGCCGCTCAGCGGATATCGCTTCTCGGGGATTGACCCGAAACGCCGCCTCGAAGACACTGGTTTCCCCACCTTTCTCGAAAGTCAACAGGCACATGCGAAACGAGTGGTGGACACCTTCGAAAAGAAATCGTTCGTTGGAGAGCCCAAAGACCGTCTGGACCGTTGACTGGCTGAATAGCAGCGAGCGTAACTGTGTTGCTCCGAGATCCGAATAGACACCCGTAGGCAAGAGAATGCCACACCGACCGCCTGTGCGAAGCAAGTTCCAACACTGCTCTAGGAAGAGTTTGTAAAGATTGATATCTGAGCCGGTCTTCCGGCCATTGACTATCGCGATCTGGTTCTTGTACTGATGCGTATTGCGAAAGAAGAGCGACACGTGAGGGAACCGGCTCAGGTAGCCGAGCCAGGCTTCTCGAATCTCTGGCTTCTTCAGGAGCTTTGCCTGCTCCTTCTGGAACTCCTTGATCGTCATCCGATTCTTCGTCACCAGATCAGAATGTTCCAGGAAGAACTCCTTGGCTTCGGGCTTCCATTTTTCCCAAGGCGGATTGGTCAAGATCGCATCAAAACCACCACGCTTGAGCACCCGGTCAAACTCGTACCCCCAGTGAAACGGCTCCAGTATCTTGATATCTTCGAGCGTTGCCGGGCGCTTCTTGGGCTTCCCTTGCCGATTCTTCTTGAAGTCCCAGGTCGCCTGTTGGTACTTGATTTTGTGGGCATTGAATTCTCCGAGAAGAATCTGATTCAGAGCCGGCAGGGCCTCCGCCTTCGCTTCTTCGATTCGGGTGCGAAGCGTCTGCAAGTCGTCAGCGTACCTGCTGGTGTGCCGAAAGGTATTGATGAGTCGGTTTTTTTCGTCCAGGAGCTGCGAATAGCTCTTCTGAAACAGGTTGCCTTGCCCCGCATGGACCTGGAAGGCGTCCGCTTCGACATGCAGCAGGCCGATCAACGAGTTTCCCGCCAGGATGTTGAAGTCGATGTTGGGCAGCGGCTCGAGCTCTTCAACAGAGGTTGCCGACGACACCAGGGTGAGGAAGAGGCGCAACTTGGCGATCTCGGTCGCCTCCTCCATGATGTCGACACCGAACAGGTTGTCGGTGATGATGAGCTTCTTGATGTAGTATTGGAGTGAGCGATGCTTCTCTTGCGCTTCCTCGAGCCATCCCTTCAGGTTCGAATCCTTCAGGAACTGGATCTTGCCGACCACCGCTGAGTACACATTGATCAGCGTCTTGAGCGCAGCGACCAGGAACGCCCCCGAGCCGCACGCCGGGTCGAGGATCGACAGGCTGGGCAGAATCTCATGCAACAGCTCGCGGCAAAGCTCCGTGTCCAGCTTGAGCAGCAGCTCCTCGATCGTCTCGAATCGCCTGGCGGGCAGACCGGGCAGGTCGGGCTTGTTCACCCGGTCGAGGATCAACCGGTAGAGGGTCTGCTCACAGAGGTACTCGGTGATCTCCGGCCGCGTGTAGTAGGCACCAAAGGCTTTCTGATTGATGTATTTCTCGAAGATGTAACCGAGCACGTCCGGGTTGATCTCGTCGTCCTGTCCGCCAGGTGTATCGTCCAGGTTCCAGGAGTAGCGCTCGAACAGCCCGAGCATGTTCTCGAACGCCTGGTCCGGAATGCGAATCTCCGGGTTGTCGATCTCGATCCGGTGGGGCAGAAAGAGGCTGCCGTCCAGGTAACGGATCTCACCCAGGAGCTGGCGAACCTCGTCGCTGCGCTCCGCCTCCGGCTTGGCGAAACCCACGAAGAACAGGGGCTGCAAGAACCGCTTGAAGTAGAGATCCTCACCCACGGCGCGCGACGCTTCCAGCTTGTCGCGCAGATAGCCATGGTCGCCGCGGTCGAGAAAGCCTTTCTTCTGCAGGAAGTAGACGAACA
>JAAESQ010001626.1 GCA_024229275.1 bacterium
TAGACCCGTTGTCCCGCATAGCCGTTTTCGTCCGCTTTCATCTTTCCGCATTCATCATTCATCATTCCCCCCCTCCCCTTTCTAGCCATCAAGCTTCCAGCTATCGGTCTTCCGCCATAGTTAAGAAACTCGAACACCCGGGCGTCAGGCTTGTTTCTCTGCCCTCATCCATCGCCGGGTGGATCCTCCAGGGAATATCGAAAATCGCAATGATCGGCACCTTCCATGAGGGTCTTCGTCCGCTCCAGCCTGAGTCGGGGATTGAAACCTCTGGCATGGGGTTCATCACGGCAGCAGGAGAATCCGACACCGTACTCCTGAAGCTCCAGCTCCCGATACTTCTCGTGGTAAGGGCAGCGAGTCACGTTGAAGGAATAGGTCGTCGGAGTCTGTTCCAGGACATCCATCTCCCAGACTCCGCCACAACCCCAACCGGCCACCTCGTCGACCAGCTCTTCGATGCCATTACGACCAATTTCCTCTGCCAAGCTCCTGCCACGAAGTAGAGCTTCCTCCTGGTTGACTTCCTCCAAGATCGCCAGGGCCTCTTCACGACCGAGTCTCTTAATCACCGCGTTGATCAAAGGCGCGATGGCCTTTGCCTCGATCGCCCTCTTCTCGATTCTATTGAGCGTGTCCGCTTGACTCTCTGACATCATTCCCTCCTGCATCATTGGGCAGACGCAATTCTGCCACTCCTGGCCGTAGGTACGAGCGTGATGCCACGCGAGTTTTGCACGAGCCTCAAATGGCACCTGGGCTTGTCCCTCCGTTCAAGCTTACGGATGAGGATGTGCCATGGAGGCGAGAACAGGCCCATCGAGGATGGACCGTGCGATACGAGTTCCCCGCAAAAAACCTGGATTCCCGACACCTGCCATCAATGAAAGTCTTACTGCTTCGCCTGGTAGGCCCGTACCTGCCGCATTGCGGACATCTTCCGCTCGAGCTGCTTCTCGTCGATTCGGGTGACCTTCTCCGGGAGGTGAGACATCAGGCCGTACAGCGCCTCGAGGTTGGCTGTGATATCGCGGTTGCTGGTCTCCAAGGCCAGCGCCTTCTGCAGCGAGGTCGCCACGTCGGCCGGCGACTCCTCGGCCCAGTCTCCGCGGTTCCCGAGATAGATCCGGGCCATGGATTCCATGTTTCTCGCTACGGCGCTGGACGGCGCAAGCTTCACCGCCGACGCATAGTATTCCGCCGCGCGCTGGACCGCGGCCTGTTCTTCGAGATTGGCCTGAGGGTTTCCGTTCACCTCAACCTCAGTCATGCGCAGCCTCCACGAGTCGCTAACAAGACCCTGCAATCGGTCTCTCCAGGATTACCTGTCTTTCGTACAGCCTTTCCTCGAATATCGATCTTCTTCGAACAAAAAGCAAGGACTGACAAGAAATGTCGGAAAAATCCGGGCAGACCTCCGCCCATCCGGATGCCACTTGGGGTGCCTGCAAAAAACGCCTGGCAATGTGTCCGTACCCACGGCCACCGAGTTTTCCATCTTGAGCGCTGCTAAGCCGCGTTCGCGGCGGATACTCATAGAATGACAATGCCGCTAAAAGTTGGTCATCCTGAGCGGAGCGCAGCGGAGTCGAACGGATCTCCCGTTCCAGTAATGATCGCCTTGATTGCGGCGAATCATTCGGCTACATACTGCTGATTTCAAGGGGAGATCCTTCGGCTCGCAAGCTCGCTCAGGATGCCAATTCGGGGGCGTGTTTCATTGGGGGCGAAGCGGAGTCGTTCTTCAGGTGTGAGCTCAAGCATCCGTTTGATCAGGCTGAGGACGAAGCCATCATCTCTTGGCAAATCGGTGGATTCACCACCCAGCCACTGCATCTGTTTCGCTATTCAGAGAACACCGTTATCTCTCGACCCTTGACATCGGCGAGCAGAAAACATATTAGTTCGTATACGAAGGATACCCACATGCCCATAGGCACGAAAAAACTACCCGACTGCTTCACCTTCATGCTGGCCAAGGCCTACCAGCGGGCTCTCGGTCACTTCCGAAAATCTCTCGAACCCTTCGGTCTTACCAACATTCAGCACGCGGTGCTCGAGGGTCTCTGGTATGAGGATGGTCAAACCGCGACCGAGCTGGGCGAATTACTGCAGCTCGACAAAGCAACCCTATCTGGCGTGCTAGCTCGAATGCAAGAGTCGGGATGGGTGGAACGCAGGGCTGATCCTACCGACGGACGAGTCACACGTGCTTTCTCAAGCCCGCGGGCGAACGACGTCAAGGACAAACTTATCGCCGTCAGGGAAACGTCTGACAAGGAGATTCTGAGTCGCTTCAGCCTCGAGGAACAATTGCTGCTCAAACGACTACTGATGGCCCTCATGA
>JAAESQ010001627.1 GCA_024229275.1 bacterium
GCTGGCCGATCACTATTTGAAGCGCCAGATGGTAGGAGGAGCCGCGCAGGTAGTCGGCGAAATGAATCGCCTCCACCCGGAAGCTCAGGTCAGTCAAGATCTGAAACAAGTGATTGATCGGTTGAAGCTCGAAGGTCAGTCGCCAATGGAGCGTTGAAGATCCGCTATAGGGGAGGGGTTCACCCCCAGGGAGTCGATCCCGTGTACTGGGCCTCTACTTCTTCCCCAACTCAAGATCGACCAACATCGAGTCAAGGTCTCTTGCGTGAAGGATGGTCTTTTCGGCCTCAGCCTGGGCGGCTATGCGGGATGCTTCCTCGGAGGCGGTGAGTGCGCGCTCCTGCCACAGGAAGGCCAGTGTGAGGACAGCCTCAGCCGAATTCGGCTGCAGATTGAGAGCGCGATGGACTGCCTGTTCACCACGCTGCAGAGTATTGCGAGGATCTTCCCCGTTGGCACGAAACCATCGAGCCTCTTCGAGAGCGACAGCGGCGGCTGCATGCCAAA
>JAAESQ010001628.1 GCA_024229275.1 bacterium
GTTTGGAAGCCCGCTGGCGAGACTCAGCGAGGGATTGTCCGGTTCTGCTATGTCCGAGAAGGCACCTCAGGACAAGCCACCCCAGTACCGCCCAGACCACAGTACCCGCCCGGATTCTTGGCCAGATACTGCTGATGATAATCCTCTGCGAGGAAAAACGGCGGTGCAGCAAGAATCTCAGTCGTGATGACACCACGCCCAGCTGCGCTCAACTCAGAACCATAGACAGAGGCCGAGGCGCGGGCAACAAGCTCTTGTTCAGGCGAGTAGAAGCCGAGCAACGATCGATACTGTGTGCCGACATCGGCGCCCTGCCGCATTCCCTGAGTTGGATCGTGCCCTTCCCAGAAGACTTTGATCAGCTCCTCGTACGCGACTATTCTCGGATCAAAGACGACCCTGACTACCTCGGCGTGATCAGTCGTTCCTGAGCACACCTCGTGGTAGGTCGGCTGTTCACCTGTGCCACCTGCATATCCCACTGCCGTGGTGAAGACTCCTTCGATCGTCCAAAATAGCTTCTCAGCACCCCAGAAA
>JAAESQ010001629.1 GCA_024229275.1 bacterium
GAGATCCGGAGCGCACATTTCGACGCGGGGAGGCGGGCCGTCGAGAGTCGTACGTACCAGATCGATGATAGCGGCGAGCTGGTCACCAGCGATCCACTCTACCGATGGGAGGAAGAAAGCGGGGGAGACCTCTATCAGTTTCGCGTCGGGGTCATCACGACAGACGGCGTGGTCCACATGGACCGCAGGTGGCGGCCGCCCAATCCGATGCTGATGGAGACCATCATGATCGGAACCGAACTCGTCGAAGAGGTGCTTGCCGAGTGAGGGTTGGTCTCATCCTAGTGGCTCTTCTCCTGCCGCAGATAGGGCTCGCTCATCCTGTGCTCGGTGAGGGGAAGGTAATACCCGTCGGTCGCTGCTACCCGGATCACAAGGAGCCCGGACTATGGTGGCTCGAACCGCAAGAAGTCGACCTCAAACGGGAGAATGGCAAGCCCAATGCGTTGTTCACGACCTTCCTGTACCAGGGTACGCGGACGACAGGTGATGCAGGACGGCAGTGGGGTGGGTCGGTGCTTCAGTTTACGCTCGAATTCTCATCGTCACAGGGACGAGTCGAGCAGGCGCGGGCCTTTCTCGGGTCCAATCGGAGAGTTCAGCTCATGGAGCCTGCCGAACTCCTTGCGGGTGTTGCCTTTGCGGGAATTCAGGGAGTGGAAAGAGATGCCCACGAAGGCGGGCCGCGGGGTGCGGAAAGCGTGGCGAAAGAGGTATCCTTCAGCCTTGCTCTGAGCCCGGAAGAGGGCGTCGTTGTTCGTTCGGCGTGGGAGGCCGGCTCGGTGATCCTGTCGGTCAACGTGATTGCATCCGTTTTCGCATATCAGACCCGTCCGGAGAATGATGAAGACACGCCGGCTGAACTGATGCCGGTGTCAGTGAGCGTCGTCAACGTACACCTCGATCCGCAGGATAAGGACATCTTTCGGGTGCTCAGCCTCGACGCGACAATGCCGGCTGACTACACCGCGCTGGATATCGGCTGCAGCGAAATGAACAGCGAACTCTCGTTCTCGGATATCGGCCGAGTGATGGTCATTGTCGGAGGAGAAGCTGTCAACGGCGACACGGTCACTGAGCAGGTGCGCTTCACGCAGAGGTCAGCTTCGATCCAGACGGTCAGTTTCAATCAAGCACTGAAGATCGATGCCGGCTACCAAGTGTCGATCATGAAGGTGTATTCGAGCGGCATGGTCGAGGAGGAAGAGACCCGCCGAGTGGGAATCTGGCAAGGATTTGTGGATGTTTGCAGCACGCAGGCCGGGGTCGAGCTGGCTCTCGATCCGCGGATGCTCTACTGAGGAGGAGTTCATGAGTTCGGGACGGATTTCGGTGATTGTGGTTCTGACGGTTGCACTGACCTTGGCCACTACCGCACAGGGTCTAGTGTGGTACGACCGTGGGCGGTTGACCATCGACGATGTCGAACTCTTCCAGGACGCGGATGATCCATCCCGCTACTACTACCTCCCGCCAGCCCCGGCGTTGACCCTGAACGAAGACGGAACGCCGCAGCTGCTATGCATCAAGTTCGTCGACCCGGACGGGAAATCTTCGGGTGGACTGCTGCACTTTCTCGCCACGTTGCGACTAAGCGAAGAACGGCTGTCTGAGATCGCCGACAAACTCAACGAGCAGGTGCCGGGGGCCGAGGTGGCTGGTGCGCTTCCACTGCTTGAAGGCAGCGCTGGAGAAGATGGCCAGCTCGCGACTTTTCAGGTCATCTCAGCGGTACTTTCCGACACCGCTGACGGCGGGATGACACGAACCGTGCTCTCGTCTGGCCATGCGCCTGTGACTCCCGGAAGCCGCGCCGCGGTGGCCGCAATTCTCGACGCGCACGGAGCTACGCTGTTGTTCGATTCCCTCAGAGGAGCCACCTCCGATATTTCGGTCAGCATGTCGGCGCAGTACGAGGCACGGGTCAGGGGATACAACGCCGTCGTAAGGGCCGAGGTGGAAACTATCTACGAACACTTCTCTGTGGTCATGAACAGACAGGAAGGCTTCACCAAGAGGGAGCTGCGCGACATCGTCGACGAGTTGCAGCAGGAAGAGCTGCTCGAAATCGAAGTCTTCGACCGGGCCGAGGGGCTGGGCATCGACACCAAAGCGATGCAGAGCCTGTTGGACCTGGTCACCGACAAACTGGTGAATCTGATGTTTGATCATGAGACCGGCTGGGCGAAGGTCCCAGATAGCGAAACGGCAGTTGAAAAGGGACAAATCCGTGGCCGCCAGGAGCGCGGCGCGTTCGTGAAGTGGTTCGCGGGTACCGGAAACCAACCGTATATGACCGACAATCAGTTCGTCCTCAAGTCGCGCAAAGACATTCGGCGAAAATCATTCGTTCTCAACCTCGCACAGGACACGACGATCCGCATGCCTGTCTATCTCACTGGCAACATGAGCGGCGTTTGGGAAGAGCATCAGGAAAACACCGAAGTCTTCAGAATCGTCAACCTCAGTGATCCGGCCTTTCAGATTCGAGAACTCCGGTTTGTGCTTGACGGTGAATGGGCGGGTGCGTTCGACGGCCTGGTGAATTGGGTGAGCGTGCAGATCCACAAGGACTACAAAGGGGAGGAACGACCTGCGGTCGATGCGCAGACGCAGCTCAGTTCCGCCGACGTAACCGCGGGACAGCTCGAGCGTGTGCTGCGCTACCCGCGTCTTGCAGAATCTGGAGCCGAATGGCTTGGCTACCAGTACCGAGTCGGTTGGAGCCTGCTGCGAAAGGGAAACGTTACCGAGCCGCCAAACGATGAGTGGCTGACGACGACCGATCCAATCGTCACGCTACGGCCCCCGCTCGAAATCACCAAGGCTGAGCTCGAGCTCGATCGCCAGACCATGATCGATCGAGGATATCGCGTCGGTGTGGTCGAAATTCGAAGCGAGGTGCTGGGTAAGCAAGACACGCGTCGCCATTCGGTCATTCGTGTTGGAGACGCCGATCCCGTAACGATACTTCGAGCAGTTCACGATCCGGGCGCTGAGCCGGAAGTACGCATCACGTGGGTCGAGGCGTCGGGCGGAGGCAGAGTGCGCGGAGAGTGGATTGGACTGAACGCCGGCTATCTGTGGGTGGAAGCGCCGGAAGTCGTGGAGTCTGAAGAATGAAGCGACTCATCGTCGCGACCTTCGCGATGTGGGCGGTTTGGGCGAGTGCGCAGGAGGTCTCCCTCGATCACACTTTGACAGCCGCAGGTGTGACTCTGTTTCGTTCGCGCACCGATGCCCATGCCTGGTACTACCTGCCCGATGAACCGAGGATTGCGGAGAGAAGGAACGGCGAGCCCGAGTTTTCGCTCGTCAAGTACACCTCGCCGGCAGAGGCGGTTGGGGGCGGAACTGATGGTATTACTGCCGCACGGGGCGGTGGAGTATTCCACTTGTTGGCGCGCTACGGTGTAACCGACCAGCGACTGGCTGCTGCGCTTGTGGTGCTACGCGAATACGACGAGCGTAAGGAAGACCGCATCGTCGGGCCGATTCAATACCGAAGCGGGACCTTTGCCTTGATTTCGTCGGTGGCAGATCCGTCCGGCGGCATGGCGCGACGAGTGTCTGGGACCGGTAAAGCTCCACTCCTCGAGGGTGGCAAGGCGGCTGTCTCGGTGGCCTTGACCCCTCAAGGTTCTTCATTTCTGTGGAAGTCTTTCGACATGGCAACACCGGATGTGAGTTTGGCCTTTTCGCTTGAAATGGAGGGGTACCGAACGCCGTACGAGGCGGAGCTTGTGGTCGACTGGGATCGGGTCTTTTCGCACGAAGCGCTCGACGTTCAGGCAAAGATCTACATCATCGGCGCCGAGGTCGAGATGGTTGTCGACGATCTCTTCACCACAGGGGCTGTTCGTGTCGATGTCAAGGGCGAGAGCGCCAACCTTGATTCGATCCTCGAATCTGCCCACGCCAGAATCACGGATCTCCTCTTCGATCCGTCGCCGCCGCCAGAGGCAGAGGCCGAACACCGTGATGGTGGTGACATGGGTAACATCGTCGATCGCGTGCTGGGTAGCTCCGGCCGCAGTTCGCGCATCAACCTCTTTGCCGGATACGAGCTGACCAAGAAGCGACGAAGTGGCAAGGGCCGGATTTCGATACGTCAGCAGCGAGCGGAACGCCTCTTCATCCTACTCACCGGCAACATCGGGCCGATCGCAGAAGACTGGGGTGACAACCCGCGTTTCTTCAAGGCAATCAACCTTGAGGATCCCGCGTTTCGTCAGCGGGAGGTTGTGTTCTCCTTCGACGGCGATGCTGGCGATTTTGCTCAGGTCGTCAATCACCTCGTCATTCAAGTCAAAAAGGAGCACGGCGACGGTACGGTAACAATGCGCGAGGCGGCGCTCGACCCAGCACGATTGCAACGCGACGGCAACAGCGTGATCTTCGCGTACCCAAACGCCGGCGACTCCGATCTTGACGCCTGGCTGGACTACGGCTGGCGTGCGGTGTGGAGCTTCCGAGGGGCGCGCAGCCATGACACTGGATGGCAGGACGCTGATGCGTTTGCGATTGCATTGCGGCCTCCGTATCAGATTCAAACCGTCTTCTTTGACGGTGAGCCGGAGCTGCTGCAGAAGGCCGGGGTGCGATCGGTCCTGGCTATCGTTGAATGGGATTTTCTGGGGGAGAGTAGGAGTGAACGTCTGACGTTTCGGAAAGGACGCTGGAGTGAGGAGATCAACCTCGTGCTTCCAGCGGCGCGCCCTGTCTTCGGTGTCACCCTGGAGTGGCACCTGACGGATGGAAACAAGGCCCGACGTGGTCCATGGGACGAAAGTTCAGGCGTGGTTTTCATCGACGAAGTTCCAGAGCCAAACGATCGCACTCAAGGAGGTCACTCATGAAGCTCCATTGCACAGGGGTTGCCCTGCTCATAGTCCTACTCGTGGCGACGGCAGTGGGCGCCGGCAAGCTCCTCTACGAGGAGAGCGTTGGTATAACACTCGACGACGGGACGATCGTCTACCTGATCATGGACGACTACGGGGTCAAGCAAGCGAAACCTCCCGGCGCCGACTCACGTATGCAACGAGCGAAGTTCGACTACCTGAATCGCCTTGCGAAGGCGAAGATGCGCCCGCAGCCCGTGACGAAACACGCGGCGCCTCCTGCATCCGCCATGTCGCCGGCGCAGCGCGCTCGCAACGACGAGCGGCTCAGAGCGCGCGGCGATCTCCCAGATCGATTGGCCGCGATGCGGGATCACAGCAAGGGCAAGTTTCTGTGGCCGATCAATGCTGGGCAGGAGAAGCACTACTACTATCTGCCGCCGCCGCCGAGGGTCGCGGTGGACAAGGATAGTCGGCCGCAGTTCCTGCTGATGAAGTTCACATCAGATAGAACAGCGAAGGAGGGCGGCGTTACCGGCGGCATCCTACACTTCCTGTGTGAGTACGGTCTCACGCCGCAGCAAGAGGCCGAGCTGAAGCAAAAGCTGTCCAAAGAGATCAAAGGCGCCAAGCTGATGGGTCCTGTGCAGATGCAGGAGGGCGAAGGCGAGTCGACCTTCAGGATTATCTCTGCGACCATGTCTGAGGGTGGATTTGCCCAACGCGTGATTGCATCCGGAAAGGCCCCATTGCTGCCAGGACAGAAGGTTGCGGTGGCGGCACGGTTGGACGCGACCGGTGCAGTGCTCATCGAGGAGTCGCTCAAAAGGCCGACTTCGGATATTTCTGTCGAATTCAGCCTCGCCTACACCTCCTACATGCCGGCCTTCGACGGCGAGATTACCTTTGACTGGGAACTCTTCAAGACTCACGTCGATGACTGGACGATGGACTACGACAAAGAGAAGAAGTGTAGGGTTGTGGGGATTCTCCCGATCCTCTTCTTTCCGATTCCGCTTCGCCAGTGCAATACGACCTATACCACGAACGAGGTGCGCGAGCTCTATGACTTGATGTGTGAGAAGGAGGCGATCACGATCGAGTGGACCGAGGGCATCGTCGACGAGCGCCTTGAAGCGATCCGTCAGGTGTTCTTCAGGTTCATGGAAACATCGTTCTTCGATCGAACGGCGAACCTGCCGGAAATGGATGAGGATGACGAAGATCTCGACGAGGGCATGACGACAGCGGAGGTGAAGGGGTCCCATACCCGCTATCATCGAGTCGTTGCCAAATCCGAGTCAGCCTTCGTCAACAAGACCTTCCAGATGAATGTGACGCTCCCGATCAAGACGCCGTACGTCACGGCCGGCAACATCTCCGGAGCCTGGTACCGCGGTGCCAAAAGGGATTTCCCCGAGCTTTTTGCCGAGGTCAACATCGACGACCCGTTCTTCCAGCAGCGCCTAGTCGCCTTCACACTCGATCTCGATGCCATCGAGATCTTCGATCAGGCCATCAATTTCGTCACTGTCGAGGTGCGCAAACAGAGGCAGCCCTCAAGGGACTTCCAGACGTCATTTACGTTGACAAAAGAGGCGCTCGCGGAGGGTGGGCCGACTCACATGGTGACCTACGCCAAGATGCGTGACGATTCGCCGGAAGTCTTCGACTATCTGGTGCGATGGAGCTTGCGCGGGGGGATCGAATGGCCGGCCAACCCGAAGTGGCAGAAAGGTGAGTGGGAGGGAATTACGCTCATCCCACCGGTCGTGCCTCTCGAAGTCGAGGCAGAGGCCGATCTCCAAGAGCTGGAAGATCTCGGGTTCACGCGGGCAACCGTCGAGATTCAATACACCCAATTCGGAAAGCCGATCACCGATACGCGATCCATTCAGCTTTCGGTGACGAAGAGTACCGCGATTGATTCCCTGTTCATATTCCGAGATCGGGACGTGTCGGACTGGAAGTATCGAGTGAACTTCTACCACAAGAGGCTGGGACGGCAACGCGCCCGACGCTGGCTCACCGGGGGAGAAGACGGATATGTCTTCTGCAACATACCGGACGATCTTCGCGAACGAGCAACAGAAGCTGTTGAATCAGAAGGCTGAGGGAGGTTGAGCCATGCGGAACCTGAGAGGCACAATTCTGCTCATCGTGGCTGTGGCACTCGCAGTGCCTGCAGCATTCGGTCAACAGGTCATCCTTGACAACCCCGTTCGGGCTGGAGAACTGATCCTCTTCCCAGACCTCGACGATGACAACGTCTACTACTACGTGTCCGACAAACCGAGGTTGGCTGAGGACGAAAACGGTCGCCCGCAGTTTTCGTTTCTGCGTTACGTCGAGAACGTGGCGTCGGGCGCGAACGAGGCGGAGCGGGACGAGGGAGAGGGCGGGGGCATCCTGCACGCCTTGGTAGCACTTTCGGTCACTGACGACCAGCTGCGGGAAGCCCAGCGTGCGCTGCGCCGCGTCAAATCTAAAGCTCGCATCCAGGGTCCGGTTCTCTTCAAGTCAGGGCAGTTCGGGCTCGTGACTTCCTTCGCCAATCCCGAGGGTGGCTTGAGCACTCAGGTTGTTGGCCTGGGCAATGCACCGCTCCTAGACGGCGAGAAGGCCGCCGTGTCGATGCAGCTGACCAACCTAGGATCGAAAATCCTGTGGCAGTCCTTTCAGACGCCGACACCAGATATCAGCTTCACCTTCGAGATGGAGCTCGACGGCTATCGCTCACCGAAACGAGCCCTGCTCGAGGCGAACTTCGATCAGATCTACGAGCACAAATCATTCGGTGTGGGCTTGGCCTCGAAGTACTTGGCCGCGGAGATTCGTGGTGCGTTCGACGACTTGCAGCGTTCGGGAGCGATCAAGCTCACCCAAGTCGGAGACGACGAGGACATGGAGGCGCTCATCAGCACCGCGTACAATCGCATTGCCGAGATGATGTTCCAGCCGATGCAGGGAGGCGGGACGCCGAATCTCTCGAGTCTCGCGGGAGCCGCCGGCGGGCAGCAGAGTCTGCTCGACCGGGCAACCCAGATGTTGCGCCAGAACCGCGAGGATACGAGGACCAGCAACCGCGAGGTCAGGGCGCGCAACAGTGAGAGGCGCGAACGCAACGAACGCCGTCGTGCCGCCGCGCGTGAAAGTGATGTGGCGATGGCAACCGCAGCCGAGGAGCGGGCAACCCAACTCGAGCAGCAAGCCGAACAGGCCGAAGCTCGTGCGCGACGGGCAAGAGAGCGCGCGCAAGAGTTGTCCGCCGGCGGTGAGGCGCCGGAGGAGTGGACGACTCTGAACAACCAGCTCATCGAAGGCGCCGAGAGCTCGGCGGCGACTTATAGGCGTCTGGCCGAGGAAGCGCGGGCCGAGGCAGACGAGATCCGTACGGGCGACGCGGATGAGGACTCAGACAATCCGGGCCCCGGTGGCGGCGAGGAAGACCTGGAGGAAGAAGAGAGTGAACCCACGTTCGCCATCATGGCGACTTTTCAGATGAAGCGCGTGCGCCAGCGTGGCACCTTCACGATCGACCTCAACAAGTACACCGCGGATTCGATCACTCTGCGCTTTGACGAGAACATCGGCGATCTGCGCCGCTACATGAACGACCAGCAGCACTTCCGCCAGGTGAACCTGGACGATCCGCTGTATCGGCAACGCGAGATTGTCGCCATGGTGGACGGCCTCAATGCTGCCGACTTCGGCCAGTACATCAACTTCGCCACCGTCGCGATGCGCAAACGGCACCAAAGCGGCGAGGAGACCTACGACGAGGTCCGTATCGATCGCAAGAACTTCAACGCCGAGGGCAACGCCTTCAAGTTGCTTTACGGCTGGAAGGGCGACGACGACCGTCGACGTTGGCAGACGTACGACTACAAGGTCAACTGGAGTTTCTTCGGCGGCAGCACAGTCGAGGGCGACCAGTGGGTGAGCCGAGAGTCAGGCGCCATCAATCTGGCGCCGCCGTATCAGCGTCGCGAGGTGATGCTCGAAGGCGACCCGCAGGTGTTACAGGAGGAGCGGGTGCGCGCGATCGACGTCAAGATCTTCTACAAGCTCGGCGGAAAAGAGAGATTCTCACAGAAAACGATCAGAACCTCGCAGGAACCGGCTTCGCAGCGCATCGAGTTCATGCTGCCAGCGGACGAGTACGAATACGAGTACGAGATCAACTGGACGCTACGCGGCAACGTGAACCTGACCAGCGGACATCAGAAGTCGACATCGGCGGTGCTGTTCGTCGATGAGTTGCCGTACTGAGTTCTGAAGTGCAGGCTCAAGCGGATGCTGGACAAGGTGGTGAACCAGTCAGGACAGAGAAGCCAAGGCTCGTCGCCACACTGTACGGATTGACAGGGAGATTGAGCATGAACGCGACACAACGGTGGCTTTTCGGAATCACCATAGTGCTCTGTATGCCATTGGCTGCAGTGGCCGAGCCTGACCATCATCTCGAGCAGACTAGGGAAATCCCTCTTGTCGACAGTCAGGAAGACTATGAGCGCATGTCGGCCCTCATGCCGCGTGCAAACGAAGCTATTATGCAGTACATCACCCAGAGCACCCAGAGCATCCAACAGGGCTATGAGATGGGCTTCAGTTCGTTTCGTCAGTGGTGCCGCGAGCACGAGGATGCCCTGCGCAGCCAGACGGACGACGCCTTGCTCGGAAGTCTTCTGCAGGCCGGCCTGGGTACTCGGCCGCGCGGAGTCAGCGGGCGTGGCAGCGCCTTCATGCAGGGCCTGCAACAGCTCCTCGGTTCCGCCTCGGTCGCGGGTGGAAGTCCTGCGGTGGGCCTGAGCAGCTTCCTTCAAGCGCACGAACGGGCCGTCGAGAGGGCGCTGACTGGTCTCGCGGGTCTACCGGATGAGTTCCGAGGTGCGCACTTGGACGTCATCGAGGCGGCCCGTCATCAGCTGCTCGTCGAACTGCAATCGAGGCAGGCCGATCCAGAACTGGCCATTGAACTCGGTTCAGCCACCATCAGAGTGCTCCGCCAGGCTGGAGTGCCGACGCCAGGTTCGGAAACTGCCCATGCCTTCGCGCAGTCTGTCTTGGAGCGCCAGGTGCGTCTCGTCAGCGAGGAGGAAGGAATCACGATCGGCGGCGAGCTGACTCGGGAAGTCCCTACCCTTCTGGACAGCCAAACGGCCGCGATTGAGTCGAGCGATCACGGATTTGTGGGTAGCCAGAATAGCTGTTCGCTCATCAGGCATGCGAGGAGGACTCATCAGTACCTAATGCATCCGCCCTCGCCCATGGGTCCATGCTATCGGGCGGCGATGGCGAGGACCCTGATCCTCATCTACAACGAACTCGACGAGCGGCTCAGTACGGCGTCCTTGGGATCCAGTGGCTATCCGCAACTTGAATGTCCGGAGTTTGACAGCGACGAGCGCCCAGAATGGGACGTGGACGATCCGCTGGGTGGGGACCTAAGCGCCGTTCTCCCGTTCTCCATGCTCGATGCATGGACCGCCATCCACAGTGAGGAATCGCTGCGCTGTCCAACGGGAGAAGCAACTACAACTACTCGGCGTCGGCGTGGAACCGGTGAGGCACCAACTGCGGTGATCACGTGGGGTGTGAACCGTGTTGGTGTAGATCCCGGACCGCCCCGCGGAATCCCTGAAGTCTTGGTTCGGGAGGAGATCTGGCTAGATGGAAGCAGTAGTATCGACCCATCTGATGGTCGCCTGAGATTCGTCTGGGAAGTGACAGATCCAGGCGGTTCGCGAGTGGTCACTGAACGAACAATAGGTCGGTTCCGCGGAAGCCGAGTACTGTTCAGGCCACAAGTTGACGGAGCCTATGCGATTCAACTCACCGTAACGGATCGCTTCGGGCAGACTGCATCGATACGCGATCGAATCTCTGTTGTACGCTCCTCTTCGCCTTCCCCAGACGGCCGGGCACCGATACCCACCTGGCCGGATCCATCGATAGATCAGTTGCTGCGCGATCTGTTCCTGGTGGCGCAGGACGGGACGTTCGCTCGGTGGTTCTTGAGGCACCACAGCACATGCCTGGGTTCAAATCCGGTCCGCGTGAGACTGCCGGCGGATACCTGGCGTCGCCCAGGGCAGACCGGAGTCTCGAGCGTGAGTACGTTTCGTCGGCCAACATCGGATCATGTGAGACAGCTCAGACAGTGGCGGGATTCTGGAACGAGGATCACTACGGACAACGAGGACGAGATTGGGTATTTCAGGCTCAATCATATGAGTCTCCAACAGACCATCGACTACTGGGAGGCCGAGCGGCGCTCGGAGCGAAGCGACTCACGGTTGAGCTACAGGAGTCGAGAAGAGTACCGAAACTTCGCCACTGTCATGAGTTTCTGGCCACCCAGAATGCAGATTCCAGATGGAGGGGTGCCCTGATCAGGAGCAGATAAGGCGAGCCAAGAACTCGCGGTAGTAGAGATAGTTGTCAAATGGCATATCAGCCCGGACACGGCCGTCGGCAAGTGGAATGTAGCGGCCCTCGGCGAGTAGAGGCGGAACCTTGGTCTCGAGTTCGCGGCGGATGGCGGCTCGGTCTTGGCGCAGGACGTCGAGGTCGATGCCGCCGATCAGCCGCAGATCAGTTCCAAAC
>JAAESQ010001630.1 GCA_024229275.1 bacterium
CTCGAAGAGCTTGAGGATGCGTCGATACTCGTCGAGCCAACTCGAGGGCTCACGAAAAGTATGCGGTTCTACAGGATATATGGCTGTCTCGAAGTCTTCTTTACCCAATTCAATCAGCTTCTGTACTAATCGCACGGTATCCGAGAAGAAGACGTTGTCGTCCTGCATGCCATGGGCGATCAGCAATGGTTTGGCAAGACCATCGGCAAACTCGATTGGGGAGGATCTCTCGTAGGCTTCAGGATCGATATCGGGCGTATTGAGGATGTCAGAGGTGTAGCGGTGATTGTAGTGAGCCCAGTCGGTGACCGGTCGCAGTGAGGCCCCGGCGGCGAAGAGTTCCGGCTTCTTGAACATCGCCATGAACGTCAGGAATCCGCCGTATGAGCCGCCGTAGACGCCCACCCGATCGGCAGCGACATTCTGATTCTCAGCCAGCCAGTCCACACCTGCTTCAAGATCTTCAAGTTCCGGATCTCCCATCTGGCGGTAGATTGCGGTACGCCAGTCGCGTCCGTAGCCTTCTGAGGCACGGTAATCCATGGCAAGCACCACATAACCGCGATACGCCAACAGGTTGTGAAACATGAACTCACGGAAATAGCTGGACCATCCCATATGAGAGTTCTGCATGTAGCCAGCGCCGTGAATAAAGAGGACGGCCGGATATCTACCATCAGGCAGTGGGCTAGGTGCGGATGGGCGATGAAGTCGAGCGAAGATTGGCAGGTCGGTGTGCGGTGATGCGATAGCGACGATCTCGGGCGCATTCCAAGGCAGCGAGAGAAACTCTTCGCTGACCGTGTGAGTGATCCGCCGCACAACGGTTTCAGCATCTGGCTCCGCCAATTGCAGATAGAGTTCCCGTGGCTGAAGGATCTTTGAGTGCGAGAGCAACAGTTGGTCCTCATTCAGGCTCAGGGAATACTCCCTCACCCGTCCACCAAGATCTGTGATTCGCTCGACCTCGCCTCCGGCGGAAGGTACTCGGTATACCTCCCATTGCCCCGGGTGTTCCCGGTTGCCACGGAAGTAGAGGTGTTTGCCGTCGCGGGTCGGAGTCGGGGAAGCGACTTCCCACGAGCCCGATGTGAGTTCTCTCGCAGAATCACCACTCAGAGGCAAGACATACAGGTGTGAGTAGCCACTCTCCTCAGAGAGATACCAGAGTGTTTCTTCGTTCGGCAGCCAACCCATATCGTTGTAGTCCCAGTTGATCCACGCCGAGTCGTGCAGTCGGTGTCGGGGCACGAGCGTGGCGTTCTCGAAATCGACTGTGGCAATCCATCGATCCTTGTTGTCGCGGGAAAAAACCATCAGAGCAGCGCGCTCTCCGTCTCGAGTCCAGCGAATCCTCCGCACACTGACTGTGCGCGGGTCGGGTTCGGCTTCATCTCCTTCGCCAGTTTCCTTCTCTTCGACGCTATCTTGTATGGGCTGGTCTTCTTTTTCTCCCTCTGCCTCTTTTCGTGCCTTGGCGGCCTCACGGAGCGGAGTCAAAACATCGTCACGAACTCCAGGGAGCACCGACAGATCGAATTCGTGCTGCTCATGACCGAGAAGGTCCAACAGCAGTAGCTGATCGCTCTTCCGTTTCCCTGTGCCCACTTTTGGGTGTACGTCTCGAGTCTCCACATAGCCGGATGCGGTTACGTAGGCCGGCATCTTGTCCCGTTTGCCGTTGTCGGGTTCCTTCTCATGCAACACCACCAACGCATATTTCCCGCTAGGACTCAGCACTACATCCTGGATTCGGACATCTTCACCCAAGTAAAAAGGTGGCGGAGCCCGTGTAGGATCGACCTGTTGCTCGGCACGCTGAGCTTGCTCGGCCGTTTCCTTCTTCTCCTTCGTTGAACGAACCCAGTCAAACAGTCGTTCCTGCTGAGCTTCGAGATAACTCGGGTCTTTCTCAGACTCGACCTTCTCAGGGTCATCCTCCAACCTCAGATCCACCGGCTGCAGTTCGAGACCTACGTCGATGTCCCGCACGAACACATCATGATCGCGATGGAACGCCACCCGTCGATCATCAGACATGAAGAAGGGAGCTTCCTCCTCGGTTGCGCTGCGCGTAAGTTGACTGATTTCACCTGTCGCAAGGTCTTTGAGATAGAGATCTCCCTCCCGCGCATAGACTTTGAGGCGACCATCGCGGGATATCTCTCCACCGGCGACGCTGACTTTGCCGCGATCGGCATCCTTCACGATGCGCAGTTGCTGACCTTCGAGATCGATCTCGACGAGGTTTCTCTGTTCCTCCCCTTGGCGTTTCTGGAGGAAAAAGATCGACTTCCCATCGTCAGCGAAGTAGGCCCGTTCAGGAGCATTGCCAATCCAATCTGGATGAGCCATCACTTGCTCGAGTGTGATGTCAGCAGAATCCTGCGCCACCGCGGGACCGGCGATGCTGGAAAAAAGTGCGCCACCGAAAACAACAAGAGCGCAGAGCCCAGAAACGCGGAGAAAGCGACGAAGACGGCGGAATTGCTGCAATGTGTCCTCCTGGGATCGATCGATCTATAGGCCGATGCGGAGATCTCAAGACCCTCGGTTAGAAGATCTCCAAGCGGCTCAGTATAGCCAGGCGCTAGACGGTAACCGCTTCCGGCTCACCAACAGAGAAGCGGGCCTGCATAAGCTGGCCCGCTTTGTCTGATACTGCTCTGCCGTTTTCAGATCTGTCTTGGACTATCGGGTCAACCTCCGGCGAAACCGTCGTTGGCCGGGTGGACTGTATGGGTCTACGCTTCGGTCTTCTTGCTACAGCATTTCTTGGCGGCTGCGTGGTCGCAGTCTTTGCTGCAGGCATGGGCTTCGCCTTTCGCGCAACAGCTGTGATGTCCCTCCTTGGTGCATCCGGAGGCCATGGCGTGAATCGCTTTGACCTTTTCTGGGTCATCGGAGCTGCAGGTGACTGTCACTCCGCCATCGATGTCTTCGATCGCCACGGTGACGCCTTCCGGCTTGCAGTCCTTGCTGCTGCAGCCGCGGACGCACTCGCGCAGTTCAGAAACACTGGTTTCACCTTTTGCCTTGATGGTGCAGCGGTAGCCGTTGTCGGTCTTCTCACAAATGCGCTCCACGTCGCAGGTCGTGCCTTTCTCGCAGGCGATGGCTGACGGGGATGCAACCAGTAGGGCGACGGCGACCAGTAATATTGGAAACAGGCGACTTCTCATCTCGTGATCCTCCTTTGATCGTCTAGTTGGTATCGCAGAGGCTGCAGGAATCGTTTCGGCAACCTCCCCACGGTTTACATAAGCTCATGTGGACCTTGGCGCAGAACTCGGCCTGGTCGGTGTCCGGCAGCATCATCTTCTGATCCAGCACTGCGTTAACAACCAGCCCCTGGATACGGCGGTTCGTCACGGATAGGCGGTCGAGGCACTCGGCAATCTCTTGCGGCTCGGTGTTTTGTCCTTCAAGTAGCTCGGCGAGAAGGCGAGATCCCTCCGCTTGACGATGGCGCAGGGGATCGAGTTCCTTGGCAAGTTGGTTACAGCGAACCTCGTACTCCTGCGGATATCTATTGCACGCGATCTTTGGGAGCACCGGTTCGCGGGCGCTGTAGATGTAGTTGCCGGCGAGCGCGCCGGCAAAGCCCAGGTTGAACGCAAGCGAGGCGGCGAGCAGCAGCTGGAGGAAACGCGTCTTCATTACTCAGCCGCCTGGCTCAGCTGGATGGCTAGATGATCAATGCCAACCATGGCATCGGGGCCGAAGCTCGCGTCGAGCGCCCCCATGGTGACATCTTCGGTCGACGGGATAATTGGCCCTTCCGCTGCCCTGGTGGTGGCCACACCGGCGAGGCTACCGAGAGCCACCGAGACCACCACAGTCGCCGCGATGCGCACCCACCAGGGCACCACGGGGGAGCACTCTCGCCGGATGGCCGCCAGCACATCGCCAGCCAGATCGGGCTCGGGGAGTCCGCGCCCTACAAATTCGTCGATGCGACGCCACTGGTCGATGCTGGCGGCACACTCGCGACACGTGGCGAGATGACGAGCCATACGCGAGGCCACCTTTGGATCGACCTCACCGTCATACCAGTTTCCGAGTTGGTTCCGGACTTCGTCGCAATTCATCATCGTCTCTCCCCTCGTTGAACACCATCAGAGACCGAATCCTGCGTTTTCTCCACCAGAAATCTTCGAGCCCGCACCAGGAGCGAGTCCACCGCCTGCGGGCTGACTCCCAAAATGTCGGCAATCTCACGGTATGACAGGCCGGCGAAGCGACGTAGCAAAAACGCTTCACGCTGCCGTGGTGGGAGTTCCGCCACGGCGCGTCGGACGTGTCTGCCAAGCTCCGCCGCTTCCGCCAGAGCATGGGGGTCCCTGCCCGGGCCCGCCTCGACCGCCAGAGCCGAATCGCGGCAGCTCTCAGATTGAACCGCCAGCAGTTGGGGACGCCGTCCGGCGTCGCGTTGCCGATTGCGGCACAGGTTGGCCACGATCGTGAACAACCACGTCGAGAACTTCGTCCGTGCCTTCCAGCGGTGGCGTTGTCGCCACACTCTGAGGAACACCTCTTGCGCTAGGTCCTCGGCATCTTCGCCGTGACACCCGAGGAAGCGACAGATGTAGGCACAAATCGGCTTTTGCCAGCGATCGACGAGTTCGGCCATTGCCCGCTCATCGCCACCGGCGAGCCGATCCATCAGCATCGCGCCCTTGTCTTTCTTCACTCTGTCGCCTCGTCGCTTCACAAAAAGTCAGAGTTGGCACGGTATCGCAGGGCACCGAGTTCGTTCAAGCGTTCGTCTCAGCACACCATGCGTACGAGCCGCGGAGGGGAGACTCATCCAAGTGTCGTGACAGATCTCATTGTGGCGTACTCGCGTTGAGAAGCTTATTAGTAGCTAGTAGGAGTCTCTCTTGAGAGTGCGGCGATCGACACGCTCGTGGCGTAACCGAACCGATTGTAGAGCCAAACGGCACAAACGGTGATGCGACTGGGGGAACTCTATGGATTCGCAGGTAGATGAGTGGAACGAGATTGTCGAGGAGAAAATCGAAAAGAGGGCCCTGGTGATTGGAGGTGGCATCGCCGGAATCCAGGCGGCCTTGGATCTGGCCAACGCACGCATCCGAGTCACATTGGTGGAGAAGGCGCCATCTCTCGGTGGTCGTATGGCCCAACTCGACAAGACTTTTCCGACCATGGACTGCGCCATCTGAATCCTTGGGCCCAAGGCCATGGATGCCGGTCGGCATCCTTTGATCGACATTGTTACAAACGCCGAGATCATCGCCTGTCACGGCGAACCCGGTGGTTTTTCTGTCTGGGTGCGCAAGCAACCCCGATATGTGGACGAGTCCAAGTGTGTTGCCTGCGGACTCTGCGTCGATGAGTGCCCTCAGGTGGGCGGAAACGAGTTCGACGTCGGATTGAAGGCCCGCAAGGCGATCTACCGACCGTTTCCTCAGTCGGTTCCGTCGGCCTACGTCATCGATCGGGATGCCTGCCTCAACGACGTGATTCTGGTCTGTAATCACTGTGAGGCCGTATGTGATGTAGACGCCATCGATTTCGATATGGAACCAGAGGTCTTCAGGCTCGACGTGGGTTCGATTTTGGTGGCAGTCGGATTCCAGGAGTTTGACGCACGCCAGCTTCGCAACTACGGATATGGGCGATTCCCCGACGTCATCACCAGTCTTGAACTCGAACGAATGTTGAACCCCTCGGGAGTCACTCAAGGTCATGTCGTTCGACCTTCAGATCTCGAGACACCGAAACGGGTTGTGTTCGTTCAGTGTGTCGGCGCCCGCGGTGAAGGAGGGAGACCATACTGCAGCCGATTCTGCTGCATGAATGCAGTCAAAGACTCGATGCTCATGCGACAGCATGACGCAGAGATCGAGGAGATCACGATTCTCTACACCGACATCAGAGCCTTTGGGAAAGGCTTTGACGATTTCGTTCAGCGATCCGTGAATGAGAACAGCGCTACTTATGTGCGCGGACGACCCTCCAAGATTGACTGTGACCCCAACGAAGGTGTGCTGCAGATCTTTGCCGAAGACACGTTGGCCCATGAGCAGCGCCGTCTCGAGGCAGATCTTGTTGTTCTGTCCGTGGCCGCAGCGCCGAACGAGGGTGCCACCAAGTTAGCCGAGTTGATTGGCATCGAAACCGACGAGTACGGTTTCATCGCGCGCGAAGATGCGGCCGTCTCGGCGGTCGAAACCAGTCGCGAAGGCATCTTCGTCTGCGGCTCGGCGGTTGGACCGCAGGTAATTCCGGACTGCGTTGCCCAAGCGTCTGCTGCTGCATCTCGGGCACAGTTCTTTCTCACAGGCCATCGCATTGAAATGGAGGAACGGTCCGTTGAGCCGCTCGACCTTGCAGGACCCACGCGGGTCGGTGTCATTGTGTGCAAATGTGGCATCAACATCGCGGGACTACTCGACGTTGAGGAGCTGGCAGAGTACGCAGCCTCGCTGCCTGGCGTTGTCGGCACCAAGACCGACCTCTTCCTGTGCTCCTCTACAGGTCAGGACGAGCTGATCGAGATGGTGCACGAGCATCGACTCAACAGAGTGGTTGTAGCCGCATGCACTCCGCGAACACACGAGTCGGTCTTTCGAGAAGCGCTCGCAGGCATCGGCTTTAATCCCTACCTGTTGGAGATGGTGAACATTAGAGATCAATGCTCGTGGGTTCATGCGGATGAGCAGGAAGCAGCCCGGGAAAAGGCACGGACCCTGATTCGCATGGGCGTCGCGAGAGCCCACCATCTCCAACCCTTGACTGAGGGATGCGCGCCGATGACTCGCGCCGCCTTGGTAATCGGTGGCGGCATTGCCGGCATTCAGGCGGCGACCGACCTCGCCGAATGCGGCCTCAAGGTAACTCTCCTGGAACAGACAGACCGATTGGGCGGTCGCCTGGCCTCTCCGAACCTGAAGTACTTGTATCCCAATCAGAGACCAGCTCATGAGGTGTTGCAGGCGAAGATTGAACGCCTCAACAGCAGTGGTGCAGACGTGATACTCAATGCCGAGGTGGATTCGATCAGCGGCTTCGTGGGGAACTTCGAGGTGAATCTCAAGCGAGAACATGAGCAGACCATACCGGTCGGCGCGATCATTCTCGCGACCGGCGCAGACCTTTACGATCCACAAGGCGAGTACGGCTTCGGCAAACTCGCAAACGTGATCACCAGCGAGGAACTCGAGCGTGTGTTCTGCGAAGACGAGTTGGCCCTGAGCTTCGGATGGCCGGCGAGCGCCTCATTTGTCCTCTGCGTGGGCTCGCGGGATCCAATGGGGTTTTCGGGCTGCTCTCGTTACTGCTGCCCGACTGCCATCAAGCAAGCAATCCAGCTGCACAAACGCGGCATCGAAACGACGATCTTCTATCGCGACATCAGGACCGTTTCGACCGGCTCAGAGGAGATGTACCGAGAAGCGCGCGGGATGGGTGTGTTGTTTGTCCGGATTCCTGCGGGCGAAAAAGTCGAGGTCGTAGGCAGCAAACGCGCGCAGTCCATTCGTTGTTTCGACGAACTGCTGGGACGGAGGATCGAGGTACCTACCGACCTCGTCGTTCTCAGCGTCGGCATGCAACCCGCTGCTTCGAGCACCAAGAAGTTCCACGAGATGCTCAAGACCAGCCTTGGATCGGACGGGTTCTTCCTTGAACGTCATCCCGAGCTTGCCCCGGTTGAGACCGCTGTCGAGGGCGTCCTCCTAGCGGGCACTACCCATGGCCCCAAGGACATCGTTGATACCGTTGCACAGGCATCGGCGGCAGCCGCGAAAGCGGCCGTGTTGCTGGCCTTCGACACTGTCAAACAGGATCCGGCAATCGCCGAACTGCGAGTAGAGGATTGTAAGGAATGCGGGTTGTGCGCATCGGTCTGCCCATACCAAGCGTTTCAGTGGAAGAAGGGCGAGCCAGCCGAGTTCATCGAGGCTCTCTGTGCAGGCTGCGGAACATGCTCGGCGGCGTGTCCGTCAGGGGCCATTTCGATGCGCCATTTCACGGACACTCAGCTCCTGACTCAGGTAAGAGCGATGCTGAGCGACCAAGCAGAGAGCAAAGTGGTCGTATTCGCCTGTAACTGGTGTTCCTATGCGGGTGCAGACATGGCCGGCATTTCTCGACTTCAATATCCGGCAAGCGGCCATCTCATTCGCACCATGTGCTCAGGACGTGTCTC
>JAAESQ010001631.1 GCA_024229275.1 bacterium
ACGATGGATCGACAGTATCGATGCCCGACACGCCGAAGAACCAGGAGGCCTATCCTCAGCCGGCTGCGCAGAAACCTGGCCTGGGTTTTCCCCTAGCGCGAATCGCGGCGGTCGTTTCTCTTTCCTGCGGTGCAGTTCTTGATCTGGGAATCTGCCGTTACGCAGGCAAAGGGCAGAGCGAGTTGGGGATGCTTCGCGCCTTATGGGATATGTTTCTGCCAGGTGACGTCCTGCTCGCCGATCGCCTGATGTGTTCGTGGACGGAAATGGTAATGCTCAAGCAACGTGGCGTCGAGTTGGTGACCCGTCTGAGCAAGCGCAAAGCCGACTTTCGACGCGGCAAACGCCTGGGCAAGGGCGATCACATTGTCAAGTGGTTCAAGCCGACGAAGCCCCGTTCTATCGATCGGGCAACCTACAATTCGCTTCCCGACTTTCTCATGGTCCGGGAAACGCTTGTGCAAGTTGAGCAGCCGGGCTTTCGCAGTAGAACGATCATCGTTGTCACCACGTTGCTGGACGCAGAAGAAATCAGCACGAGTGATCTGGCAGACGTCTACTATGCTCGCTGGAGCGTCGAGCTTGATCTGAGATCGATAAAAGAAACGATGCAGATGGACGTCTTGCGATGCAAGACACCGGAACTTGTTCGCAAGGAAATCTGGACGCACCTACTGGCCTGCAATCTCATCCGTACAATTATGGCCCAAGCCGCAAACCGACACGGCATCGACCCTCGATCGATCAGCTTCAAGGGCGCGATCCAGACCTTGGAAGCCTTCCAGCCACTGATTGCCATCCAGGGCCAGCATGACTTGGCCATCCGCACGAACCTATACCAGCAGTTACTTGATGCCATCGCAGTCCATCGAGTCGCCGATCGGGCTGGCCGGTTCGAGCCTCGCCTAAGAAAACGGAGACCCAAACACTATGGTTTTCTAAGGAAGCCAAGAAATGAGACCAAACGTGATATGGTCTGCCCTTTAGGCGATCAGGTAGCGAGGGCGATCAGGGCTTCGACGAGTGTTTGGATTTTGCGGTTGTTTGGGGTGCTAGGCAGAGCGGCGAGGAATTTCTTGTGCAGCATTTCTCGGGAAATCGAACGACGACGGTCAGCGTGGGATGGACGACGAGCCGCGTTGTCCCAAGGGCGATCCCGGCGGTCGGTGAGTTCCGACTGAGGCATGTCCCAGCAGCATAACTCGACCAACGTGTATAGCCATTGGTTCAAGTGCCAACAACCGATGTTCGACCAGACGTTTCGAACCTGTTGCTGCCCCGCGCCCCAAACTTCCTTGACGTCGTGGAAGTGTTCTTCGATCGGCCAGCGCGCGGCAACCGCTTCCAGGATGTCGCGCACTGTCGCCGATGTGTCCGTGCAGAAGTGAGGTGCCCAACCGCCGTCCTCGAAGCGGAGAATCACCACCCGAATCTCGCCGCTGATCAACCGCGAGGTTGCCAGAAACGTCTTATACTGACGCGTCACTTCGACTCCGCGACAATGGTAAGAGATCGTACTCCAGCCTTTGCGGTGCCCGGCACGCTTTGCCAAACTGATTCGGTTCATGCCATAGATGCGGTTGCCGTGAGAACCCGAAGGAGGCAAGTCAAACAGACAGGCGTCCTTTCGCAAGCGGCTGACGACAACGATGCCCATTTTGAGTACCGGAAGGAGAAACGGCCGCACCGCATAAGCACCATCGACGACCAGCCAGACTTTCACCTGGATGCCCAAGGCGCGGATCGACTGCATGAACCAAGCCAATAGTTCCACGCCGAGTTGATGTTTGGTGCGGAATTCCCAGTCATATTTTTCCGCCAGCTTCGGCACGTCGACCTTGCGGACGTAGAGCATCGAACGCAACGGCAGCGCGATCACCTCCCACACCGGATGCGTCTCCAGCCAGGCCAAGGCGACCCAGTTGTGGCCGTAGAGCCACTCGCCGTCGGCCGGCCCGGGAGTCGGGTTGTGGTGTACGCCGGCGCCTTCGACATGCTTTCCATAACGCGAAGTGGGCGAGTCATCCATCGCCAAAAGGAACCGATCGCCGAACTCCGGAGAGAACTTCTGCACGACCAGGCTGAGTACAGCCGTGGCCAACTTTGCGGAAGTCCGCCCTACACTCTTCAGACAATCATAGAAGCGGTCCCAATCGTCTTGCACTCCGGCCGCGACGAACCACGCACTGGCAGTGCGTCGCTCGTCGGCCAGGAACATCCCCGCAATAATGATTGCCAGCCGAAACCCCGTTCGCGGGTCCATCACCGCCTGCAAGACCGCGACGGCAGTCAGCATGGCCCCGGTCAAGGGAGCTTTGGCGTTGGTAGTCTTCTTTCGTTTGGGATTGGGGCGTTGCAGCCGCTCCCGTTTATCATGCTGCGACTTCTTATGCTTCTTGTGCCTGGGTTGCGGACGCTTCTTGGATCGTTTATTCTTGGCCATCCGTGGCTCTCCCGATGTTATGTTTCCTTCCCAGAAAACAGAAGCATCGGGAGAGTCGCCCTCTTGTGCTATACCGATTCCGCCTCAGTGGCACAGAGATGTCCTAAAGTGCCGTTACTAGGCCATGCGACTGGAGTTGCTCCCCAAAAAGAAGCCCGATCAGCTCGGTCAGCGGCGGGAGTTGGACCCCGTGCAGCTCAATCCGGGCTTGGTTCGTTACGTGCCGGATGAGGGTTTCGTGGGACGGGACGAGACACTCTTGATGCTCGATCGTGCCTTTGACGACCATTCGGTCGTCTTGCTGCACGCTTACGCCGGACAGGGCAAGACCACCACCGCCGTTGAGTTCGCTCGCTGGTACGCGCAGACGGGCGGACTCGGCGAGCAGCCCGTCGTGTTGCTGACGTCCTTCGAGTCGCATACGGATCTCGACGACGTGCTCAACCAGGTTGGCCAGTCCTTCGCGCCGCTCCTGGAGGCCAACGGGATCGAG
>JAAESQ010001632.1 GCA_024229275.1 bacterium
GGGGAGATTCTTCGGCTCGCGGGCTCGCTCAGGATGACAATTCGGGGGGCGTGAGCCATCGGGAAAGGATGATGAGTTCAGCTCACAAATAGGAATGCAGCCACCCAGCCAGAAACAAGAGGATCCCCAGGGCAAACGAGGCGGACAAGGCTTGGCGTGAACCGCCGGCTCGTTCCTCCTTTTGCGCAATGCGATATGCTTCGGCGACCTCGTTGTCGCTCATCCCAGATTGCATTCCCCGGTATTCGCAAACTGTGGCAGCGAGCTTCTCCCCGAGTTCCTGGCTCTGGGTGGATGGCTGCACGGGTATGACTGGAGCGAACATGTGCGGTCTCCCTTTTGCGTTTTAGGTGGTCGATTCAGCGAATAGCTCCTGAACCGAGGGACGCATCAGGACGAGGATTGTGAAGACGCCGAGCACAGTGCCGAATGGAACAAAGATGCACGACACTCCGGCCATGACCAGACAGAAAGTCCGGTTGCGGTGCTTCGATAGTGCTCGGCCAGCGACAACGAGGAGAATAGAGAAAGCCCATCCCAGCAAGATGAAGATCGCCGCTATGACCATGAGAACGGCCCCTATCGATCGTGCAGTCGGGTCAGTATCTTCAAATGTGCCGGTCGCCATAGCGAGGCCGATGAAGAAATGGATTGATGGAATGCATGCGAACAGTGCTGCCATCGCTCCCACGACATAGTGAAAGATGGCCAGAATCTTGAGGTGTTCAGTATCTTGGTTCATTGTGATTCTCCTGTCTTTGAAAACGTGAAGAGGTGCTCAGAGGTTCTGCGGCTGGCACTCTTGGGGGTCAACGGGACAACGGGACGAACGGCTATGCGGGACGAACGGGAAGACGGGAGAAGAATTTGAACCGCAAAGCTCGCTAAGAGCACGAAGAGGACGCGAAGAAGAGATGTTGGGGCGGTTCTCTGAACCGCTGAGGTGGGGCAGGCTGGGAAGCAGGGCAGTGTGCTGGGAGAAGGACACGTTCGGCGGCGCGTGCCTGGCTCTGGTTTCTCGAGAGCGTGTGTCTTCTCAGTTCCTGAACTAACTTTGACCTTGAGAAACCGTGCTTGGCAACGCTCGGGAAGCGCCTGCGGAGAACCTACCGCTGAACGGAACGTGCCACTTATGATGTTTTGAGACTCAGCTTGGTCGCAGTTCGTTCTATCGTTGCGCTCTCAAAACGTCATGGGTGGCAATTCACAGGAAGGTCAAAGGGAGAACCAACTGCTTAGATTCGCTCCATTGTGTCGACCGTGCGTTCACTGTGCTGGGTCCCTGTGTTTAACGTCGCTGCCGGTTCGAAGAGCATGGCCGCAACCTCGTTGTCGGCGTGTGGACAGTGTTCTACGCCGTGCGGAACGATGATCATCTCTCCTTCGTTCAGCGTGACAGTGCGGTCGCGGAAACGCATGTCGAAGGAGCCGGAGAGTACGAGGAAGAGTTCGTCCTCGGTATCGTGATGA
>JAAESQ010001633.1 GCA_024229275.1 bacterium
GACCGCAGCTCGTGATGCTTGCGCTGCAGCCCTTGAAGCGACGCCCAACGTGCCAGCGTTGCACATCGCAGTTGCGGGAGCCGAAGCCGGTCTAGGAAATGATCTGGCGAGCCTTGAGCATCTGGAAGCTGTGGTGCAACTTGGGGCGACGACTGACCTCGCCCCCGAGATGGGTTTTGCTGAGGTTATCGATCTGCCTGAGTTCAAGAATGTGGCTGAACGCCTTCGCCTCAATGGCGTCCCTCTTCATCCAGCTGAGGTGATTCATCGCGTGAAAGATATCCAATTCTGGCCAGAGGGCATCGCTCGCGATCCGGCAACTGGCGACCTATTCCTTGGAAGCATTGGGCGTCGTGCTGTGTTTCGGTTGTCTTCCGATGGTTCGTTCAGCGAGTTCGGAACATCGTCCCAAGATGAACTGATGGAAGTACTTGGGATGGCGGTCGACGCTGAACGCCGCACCCTCTGGGCAGCCACTGGCATAGGTGAGTACAACGAGCCTCTTGAGGGACCGCCGCGCAGGAACGAACTCGTTCGCTACAACCTCGAGACCGAATCGATCGAGGAACGGTACCTAGCCCCCGACGACAATCTCCGCCTTCTCAACGATGTCGTTGTCGGCCCGGACGGCACGGCGTGGATCAGCGAGACACTGCGCGGTGAGGTGTACCGCGTATCTCCAGACGGCGAACTCGAGCTATATCGCCGGTACAAGGATCTCTTCTACCTCAACGGCATCGCCATCTCCGGTGACGGGCGAACCCTCTACCTCGGTCACTACGACGGTCTCAGTGCTGTGAATCTCGAGGATAGATCAATTCAACTCGTCACGGGCGAGCACATGGCCCTTGGAATGGTCGACGGTCTGAGCTGGCTCGACGATCAGCTGGTCATCGTTCAGAACAACCGTCGTGTCAATTTCCGCGTTATCCGCGTCCAACTGAATTCACAGGGGCGACACGCCGAAGAACTCGAAGTGCTGCCAAGCGGCGTCCCCGAAGGACTCATTCCTTACACCTGTGCAGTGAGTGATGACGAGGTCTTCGTGGTTGCCGGAGCGAGCTTTCAGATCCAGGGTACCGATGAAATTCCCCAACCGCCGGCAGTTGTGAAGA